>CAZWTK010000087.1:0-2576 GCA_964636655.1 uncultured Gaiellales bacterium | reverse complement strand
CGATGCAACCATCGACGCTTGGCACCGCAAAGACTTCCTCATCGTTGAAGCAGCAATCTCGCAACTCGTTACCGTGAACCTTCCTCAGCCGGTGCGAGATGCCCTATCGCTGTTCGTTTTCAACGTCGGCACCACTCAGTTCAAAACATCCACGCTCTTGCGCCTGCTCAACGCTGGCGACTTCGACGGCGCAAGGGAGCAGCTTATTCGCTGGCATCATGACAACGGCCGCGAAGTGCTCGGACTGCTCAAAAGGCGGGAAGTGGAAGAGCTAGTATGGCTCGGGCTCGGGCCACAAATTGACGCCGATGTCATCAGCGTCTTGCGGCGTTACCTTGAGGCATGAGAAAAGGGAGGGTCCGTTGTCAAGGAACCCTCCCCACCATCAAACTAGGAAGCAAGCCCATGTGCACTAAATCTGGTGTTATTGTCAAGCTAGACGGCCAACATGTAGTAGCCTTTCCGATCAAGTGCCACTCCTGGGGATGCCCAGATTGTTCGAAGGATCGACGGCGGCAACTCATAAACGAAGCGCGATCCGGCAAACCGAACCGCTTCATAACCCTCACCGTCAACCCGAATTGGTTCGATAGCCCGGAAGATCGGGCCGCACGCCTTTCGAAAGCGTGGCGACTTGTTGTCGCGGCCTACCGCCATCGGTGGCCGGATAGGGAGGCCGAATATTTGGCAGTCTTCGAAGCGACGGAGAAAGGCGAACCTCATTTGCATATCGTCTGGCGTGGCGCCTGGATGCCTCAGAAGTGGCTATCGAAGCAAATGGCCAAACGCATGGGGGCGCCAGTTGTAGATATTCGACGTGTACGGGACCAAAAGAAAGTCATCGAGTACGTTTCGAAGTACATCAGCAAGCGCAACATCAAGTTCGGTAATCTCAAACGCTACTGGCGCTCAAAACATTACCTCAATTACTCACCATCGAAAGAGCGCAGGAAGCGCAACGAGGGCTGTTACTTTTTCAGATCGGGCAAACACTACACTTATTATCTGGAATGGGTGATCAAACTCGGCTGGACTGTCACTGTCTCCAGTACCGGCACGTTCGAGTTCGATCTACCTCCTGGCGTTACCTTCCCTCCCTGGTGGTTCCTGCCCGAAGGCACCTTATGCGAGGCTAAAGCCGCTTAGCCTCAAGGTCCGTGGACATCAAATTACTCAGCCCCTCGCCTACCGGCTTCGGGGCTTTTGGCGTATGAACAGATGCCAAAAAATCAGCTTTCGATTGACATAATGTCGCACCGAAAACCCTGATCGAGCCTCATTTTCCTCCTGGCCGACGCTTCAACGCACGCCGCGCGGTCGATTTTGAAGGGTGCGAGCCCCTAAAATCCTCCCTTCACTCGTTTCCCCTCCAGATGTTCTCAAAATTGACCCTAGGGCTCATGAAGCGTAGGGGTTTTGTGGAGGCGAACGAACGAAAGGGGTTTTCACTGTGGCTGATAAGACCATTGCCGACGCACTCGCGGCCATTTTCACGAAGAAAGTTGCGGCCTACGTGCTGACGGCCGTGATCAGTTCTGCGATCACGTATGCCGTCTCCCACGGATGGATCGAGCAGACCCTGGCGGCCGATATCGCAAAGGCTGTCAACGGCATCATCGGCGCGGTCTTCGGATCGGCACCGTGATTACGATAGGAACAGCAGAAATCACCGGGCGCCCGGCGCCCGGTGACGCGCGCTTCAACCTGCGGCCGCGCGCGAAGACAGGGAAGGGCGGCCTTCGGCCGAAGAAAGAAAGAGGATTTCCCGCTGCCCCTCGCCGCCGAGACGGGCGGCGATCTGGCCAGGGCATTGGCCAGACCTTCGAAGGGGGGGAGGCAAACCGCTGTGGCCTTCGGCCGCCGTGGTTGCGCTGTAACGCATTGCGTTACTCCCTTCGGGATCGCTCCACCACTGCTCCACAGCGGTTTGCCTCCCCCCCTTCGGGGGGGCAGCGGGAAATCCAGGGCTGCGGCTGCGCCTCCACCCTGGCGGCGGCGGCGGGTGCCGCCTCCGTCAAAGTCGCAGACGCGACACTTTTCCTGATCGGCTTTAAAGCCGATCGGCAAGAAAACGGGAGTGATACCAAATGAAAATGGTGATGCTAGACACCGAACAAGTCAGCCTTCTTAGGGAAGGCGCGGACGCTGTTTCGCGCCTCCTGGGCATGCGCCTTGAGCGCGCTGACCCTGACCACGTAATCTCCAACTCCCTCGACCTACAGCAGTCGAAGCTTGACCAAGTGCTTTCGCAACTCGATCTGCCTCCACTTCCGGATTGGTCAACCATTCCGAAGGATCGCCGCGCAAGGATCCTGAAGCTTTGCGCGGCCATGGGGCAGGTCAACACCGAACAGCTTCGGGGGCAGGTCTTTACGTCCATTGTTGGCGAGTTCCTGGCCTCAAGGGAGGAAACAGCACATGCAACCAACGAAAGGAAGAAGCTCACCGCATCCGCTTCGATCATCGCGACACCAGAAGATGAGGGAAAAGGAGTTGGCTGATCACCCGTTATGCGCACGCTGCCAGACGGCGCCAGCAACCGAAATCCATCACCCTTTTCCGGTATCCATGGGAGG
>CAZWTK010000086.1:0-2596 GCA_964636655.1 uncultured Gaiellales bacterium | reverse complement strand
GCGACTACGGCGAGCACGATCGCACGCCCTCGAGCGGCGAGCTCTCCTGGGACATCTCGGCTCGCAGCTACAGCTTCTCCTTCGTCAAGCGCGGCTACCGCTCAGTACCCGACCGGCAGGTCGTGGTGGCGCTCGGCGAGGAACGCGCCGAGACGATCAGCATGGAAGAGATCACGACCGCCTTCCTCGGGGGGCGCGTCGTCGACAAGAAGGGCGCGCCGGTGGGTAGCGCCACCGTCACTATCACCAACTCCCGCGACGAGGTGGTCGCCAGTCCGACGGTGAGCCCGGGCGGCACGTTCGAGCCGGTCGAGCTGCCGGCCAAGCCCGCCCAGGGCTATACGGTCACGGTCTCGGGCAACGGTCTCACGATCACCGACCAGGTGTTGCTCTACGGCGGCGACGACTTCTTCTTCACCTATGGGCTCGTGCCCGGGCGCGGCGAGCTGCGTGTGCGTTCGGCCACCGAGGGCTACACCTCCTGGATGGTCAAGGCCGGTTGGCCGGGCCTCGGCCCCGTCTCCGGCGCCGACATGTACGCCTGGTACGGCAACTACGCGATCAGCGTCGGTGGCGAGTACTGGAAAGGAACCGACGAGCTCTCGGCCGTGGACGTGACCGTTTGGGGCGGCACCTACGAGACGCATGCGACCAAGTCGGAGATCGACATCTCGGGCTGGTTCGAGCCGCCCGGCACGGGCAGCGTTCTGGACGTGACCAACTGGGTCGACATCCCGGCCACGCTCGCCACCGAGCACTCGAGCAGCATGCTCACCGTCGCCGGAGCGCTCGTGGACGGGTTCTCGGGCGACGAGGCCGACGACGACTGGGTGGTGACCGGTCAGGGCAGCGAACTGTTGACCTGGAAGGAAGCGAGGAGTGACTTTAACCCCGAGCCGGAGTTCGACTCCTCAAAGCCGCTCGAGTCGATGTGGAACGTGGTCGATGCGGTGCCTCGCTCGTTTGCCATCCCGATCGTGATCGGCGGCTCGAGCGTTCAGGAGACGGCCGTACGCGTCGACCAGGTCGATGTCGTCAGGCTCGGAAGCGGTTCGTCCGTCGAGCTGAGCGGCCCGGAGGCGGAGTGGTACTCGTATCAGGGCCCCGAGGGAACTGAGAACCAAAACGGTAAGCGCTACGAGGTGACGCAGGCGGACGTGTCCTACGACGAGGTCGTCGTCTACGTCTGGCTGACCGTGCAGAAGTACTGGCACGGAGCGCCCGGCGGCACCTGCTTCAGGCAGCGCCAGCAGCAGGTGGTTGTCTTCCGTCCCGGCCCGCAGCGGATGCAGGGCTTCATCGCCTCCGGCGATCTCTATCGCGATCCGTCGCGCATGGCGTCCTAGAAGCTCACGCTTTCTCCGGCAAGCCGGGCTCGCGGCGTCCGATCAGGCGCAGGAGCAGTTCGAGGGAGCTTTCGGGCCCGGGCCAGTGCTCGCGCAGGAGTCGCTCCTCGCCGCCGCGCAGGAAGCTGCGCAGCACGAGTGCGACGACGATCGCGTCGTCGAGTTGCCCGATCACAGGGATGAAGTCGGGAACGAGATCGAAGGGGAGCGCCAGGTAGCCCGCCGTTGCCGCGAGCAGCAGCTTGCGCCGGCGCGGCACGCGCGGGTCGCGCAGAAGGCGCCCGACCAGGACTACGCAATCGGGGACGAAGCCTGCCAGCGCCCGCGCCTGCGTGTGGTGGCCGACGAAGAGGAGGACTAAGACGGCGGCGCCCCAGATGAGTGCGAGTCCGCCGAGCAGCGCAAGCGTCCAGAGCTGCCAGTTCAGCATGGAACGAACGCTAGCGCCGTCGCAGTAGACGAAAGGCGATGTTTAGCCAGCTGGCCGATGGCTATATGCATATCAATCGATAAACGAAGGAGGTGAATGAGAACTATGAGGAGAGAACGAGAGGTCATTGATGCGATCTGGGCCGACCCGTTTCGCACCGGCAACTCCGTGCACCGAGCGGAGGCGGTCCGCCGAGGAGATGTGAGCGCGCTGATCCGGATCCACGTCCGCATCGGCGCGTAGCGAGGAAGTATGACGTCGGCCGGAGAGCCGGCGTCGGGTTTCTCTTTGCCCCTCTCGAGGGGTTTTTTCTTGCCCGTGGATCGGTGCCACGCTGCGGCGAATCAGCGCCTAACAACTCGAACACGCACCTACTCGCAGCGGTAGCTCGAGTGGGGGTTTGCTCTGAATCGAGTCGGGTAGACCGAAGCGGTGTCGATGAGGATCTCAACCGGGGCCGTGCTCACGGTCGCGTTGCTGATGGCCGCCTGTGGTGGCGGAGGGGCTGTGGCGAGCTCGTCTGTTGCCGGGACCGCGGCGAAGCCGGTCGCCACCGGTCACGACTGGACTCGCTTCAACTGGGACGCGCGGCGAAGTGGCTCGGTGCCGTTCGCAACCGGTATCAGTGCGGCGAACGTCGCCGCATTGAAGCGCCGTCAGGTGCGGCTGCCCGGCACCGTCGACTCGTCGGCGATCTACCTGCACGGCGTCACCATCCGCGGCAAGGCGCACGACGCCTTCTTCGTCACCACGACCTACGGGATCACGCTGGCGATCGACGCCGCGAGAAAGCATGACGTCGATCCATCAACCGTCGCGG
>CAZWTK010000085.1:0-2596 GCA_964636655.1 uncultured Gaiellales bacterium | reverse complement strand
ACGTCCAGCTTTCTGGCAAGGAAAGAAGGAGGCTGTTCTCGATCAAGCCAGGATCGATAAACACCCTGGCTTCCGCTAGCGCCGGAGGCACGGCCGTGCTCGTTTGGCAAGGGAACGTCGGCTGGGACATCCCTGATAACCACCTCTTCGCTTGGGTCTATCGGCAGTAGATCCCGAGTTGCTCCCTGTCTAGAGGCTCTCGAGCCAACCGGGTTAGCGCACTCGCCGAACCCTGGGCAGAGAGTCGAACCCGTAGCGCCCGATAGATACGAGCTTGACCTTCTGAAACTCGAGGCTTCCCTTCACCCTGATCAGAACCCTTTTCTTCTTGCCGATCCTCGCCTTGACGGTGCGAAGCGATCAGTGACCGACCCCACGTTTCTTTCGTCCGGGCGTCTCCGGTCGTTCTTCTATAGTCCGAATGTGCTGCGTTCCCGCTCGCTTCTGGCAGGACTGCTCGCCGTTGCCGTCGGGATAGGCGCTTCTTTCGCGCTCGCAGGCTGCGGCTCCGGCCCGGGAACTGGACCGGCCGGAAGAGTGACCGACATCGCAAGCCCGGACGGGCATTCCTTCGGGAGCTATGCCGTCGCCTCCTCCGCCCAAGGGGACGTGGCGCTGGCTTGGAGGGCAGCATCCAGTGGAGACATCGAGCTTCAGGAGCTCCCATCCTCCACTGGCACGTGGACGAAGTCGCACTCCATCAATCCGTTAGCTGCGAAAGCGAATTCGGCGGTCGGAGGGCTCGCTCTCGCTTACGACGGATCGGGACGGCTGCTCGTCGCTTGGACGGTGAGTTTCATCGAGCCGGGTGCCGGCTGCAACGGATACCGCTGGGAGGTCGAAGCGAGGCTCCGAGAGGCGAGCGGGAAATGGCAATCGCAAGGGCTCGTCGCCCGAGTGCCCGAGGGTGTGTGCTCTATCGGCAGCCTCTACGGCCTACAACTATCCGCCGAGCGAAACAGCTTCGCCGTCGGCTGGCCGTCCGGCCTGCGCATCCTCGACGGAGACAGTTGGGGTCCACCGATGCCGGTCGACACCCCCTACGCGCCTCCCAGCATCGAGTTCTTCGCCGACGACGGAGCGCTCGCCCTGTGGAGGCAGCCCGACGGGACGATCACCTCGGCGCCGGTCACAGCCGAGGGTCGCCTCGGCAAGAAGGAGGTTCTCGCCGACAAGGCTACCAATCTGACCGTTGCATCCTCCCCGACTCGAGCGATCGCCGCCTGGACACGTGGCTCGCGCATCTGGGCGCGCATCTGGAGTCATGGAAAGTGGGGCGAGACGAAGCGCCTCGTGCTAAACGGAAGCGATCGACCATACTCGATAGCGGTCGCTATCACGCGAAAGAAAGCCGTCGTCGCCTGGGCCGAGAGGGGCGGGGGGTCGATCGGTTCGACGTCGAGCGGCTACGTGCTCGAGAAACAAGGAAGCTGGTCGAAGCCTGCGCAACTTCTGCCCCATGGCGAGCTGGCTGACAGCGTCCGGGCTTCTGCTCTGCGATCGGGGGAGATCGTCGTCCTCGGGCCGCGCCTGGACAGGGTCTACCTGGCTCAGAACCCGGTTTCGGGCACGGTAAGAAGGGGTCGCTTCGATCTCCCGAGAGCGATGTCGCTGGGAGATGCCTTCTCGGCGGGCTCCAGAGCAGTGATTCTTGCCAGGCAGGTGAACGAGTCGCCTTCGTTGGACGGCGAGGACCCGCACCTACTGGTCTGGGTGTACCGCCCTTAGTCGCTGAAGAGCAGGGTCTTCGGGGCTAGCGCGCCTGCCCGATCATGGGCAGAGAGTCGAACCCGTACCGCCCGATAGAGACGAGCTTGACCTTTCGAATCTCGACACCTCTCTTCACTCTGATCAGAACCCTCTTCTTCTTTCCGACCCTCGCCTTGACGGTGCGAGCGATCAGTGACCGACCCCACGTTTCTTTCGTCCGGGCGTCTCCGGTCGTTCTTCTATAGTCCGAATGTGCTGCGTTCCCGCTCGCTTCTGGCAGGACTGCTCGCCGTTGCCGTCGGGATAGGCGCTTCTTTCGCGCTCGCAGGCTGCGGTTCAGGCTCGAGAGCCGGCCACGGCGAGAAGGCGATGGACGTTCTCTCCCACTACGGCCGCTTCAAGCTGGCCGCCTCGAACGCGGGAGTCGTCACCCTCGCATGGGTCGATGGTGCTGCGCTGAAGGTGACCGACCTCCGGCCGAACACCTGGGACTGGTCGAAGCCGGAGGTCGTTGCGGCCTCAGTTGATCAACCGGTAAGGGAGCCGGACGATATTGCTCTCGCCTACGATGGCTCGGGCAGGCTGCTTGTCGCCTGGACTGTCAATCGCGGGAACGATCACCGCGGCCGCTGGCGCGGAATAGGAGTCAAGGAGCGTATTCGCAGCGCCAGCGGCAATTGGCAGCCTTCTCGGATGATTGCTCTCTATCCGAGGAAGGCGGTCCAGGATGTGGAGTGGGCCGGCTTGACACTCTCGAGCGGCAAGCGAAGCTTCGCGCTCGGCTGGTATGCGGATCTCACTGACCAACGGAACCGTTATCCGAACGTCACGGGCTTCCGCATCCTGAAGGGAAACGATTGGCAGCCTACGGCGCGGGTCGGCGGCG
>CAZWTK010000084.1:0-2690 GCA_964636655.1 uncultured Gaiellales bacterium | reverse complement strand
GCCATAAAAAATAGCAGTCAACTGATTGTTCAGGCAGCAACTGGAATTGGCAAAACCATAGCCGCACTATTTCCTGCAATAAAAGCCATGGGGGAAGGCCTCTCCTCAAAAATCTTCTACCTCACCGCCAAGACAACAGGTCAATCTGCCGCAGAAAAGACCCTCGACGAACTGACCAACCTGATGGCCGGCGGCGAAAAGAAGGACGAGGCCGCCTAGGCCCGGCTCCGCCGGTGTTCCCGATCGTTCCTCCGTCACACGGAACAAGTCGCAGGAAGCGGCAGTCATGCGGCGCATGGCTGCCGATTCAGGTTCCCTGGCCAATCAGTCATTGGGATCGGGATGTTCCTATGCGCGGTCGCGCGCCTCGCGGCGACCGCCGGCCCCTTTCTCATCGAGCGTCGCCCACCACGGTTTGCTGCCGCTTTTGCGGCGTGCCTTGGCGTATGGCTTCTTGCCCGCATTGCCGCCCGCCTTCCGACGCGGGGCCGGAGGCGCGTCCACTGCCACCGGGGCCGCCTGCCCGGCCGGCGGGGCGATCTCGCCGCTCTTGGGCAGGGTTTTGCGAATGAGTTTCTCGACGTCGCGCAGCTTGGACTTCTCGGTGCCGTCGACCAGCGAAATGGCCGAGCCCGATGCGCCGTTGCGGGCGGTGCGTCCGATGCGGTGGATATAGTTTTCGGCATCGTCCGGCAGGTCGAAATTGACGACATGGGAGATGTCCGGCACGTCGATACCGCGTGCGGCGATATCGGTTGCAACGAGCAGCCGCACCTTGCCGGAGCGGAAGTCGCGCAAGGCCGCCTGCCGGGCGCCCTGGCTCTTGTTGCCGTGGATGGCCGAAACGGAGTGGCCGTCGAACGCCAGGTTCTTGGACACCCGGTCGGCGCCGTGCTTGGTGCGTGCGAACACGATCACCCGCGTCATGTCGGGATCGGTCAGAAGCGTGTTGAGCACGTCGCGCTTCTGCTTGGCGCCGGAAAAGATGACGCGCTGGTCGACTGTGGTCACGGTCGTGCCCTGCGGCGCGGCTTCGACCCGGACGGGATCGGTCAGAAGGCTCGCCGCCAGCTTTTCCACCTCGGGCGCCATGGTGGCCGAGAACAGCGCCGTCCGGCGTTTGGCAGCGCATTTGGCAGTGATTTTCCGAACCGGGGCGATGAAGCCCATATCGAGCATGCGATCGGCCTCGTCGAGCACCAGATAGCTTGTGTCGCCGAGATAGATCTTGCGGTCCTCGAGCAGATCCAGCAGCCGGCCCGGCGTTGCCACGACGATGTCGACGCCGCGCATGAGCTTCTGAACCTGGGCGGAGCGGGAAACGCCACCCAGGACGAGCGCCGTGGTCAGACGGCCGGATCCGGCGTAGGCGCGGATCATCTCGTCGATCTGGACGGCCAGTTCGCGGGTCGGCGCCAGAATGAGGGCGCCGACGCTCAGCGGCTTGCGCCGCCGTTCGCTGTTCATGAGGCCGACAAGGATGGGCAGGGCGAAAGCCGCCGTCTTGCCCGAGCCGGTCTGGGCGATGCCGAGGATGTCGCGGCCCTGAAGCTGGGCGGGAATGGCCTTGGCCTGAATGGGTGTGGGAGTGGTAAAACCGGCCCGTTCGAGAGATTGGACGAGGCTTTGGGGCAGATCGAAATCCGCGAAGGAAGTAAAAGTCATATGGTTCTTTTCGGTGTGGAGCGGCGCGCAATCCAACACGCGTCCGGCTCCGGAGCGGCCCAAGTGCCTTTGGGCGGCAACGGTCAATTATCAAAACAAGCAGCGGCGAAGAAACGCACTCGATCGCGCTGACGCGTCCGGGCCTGTTGCCCGGATCCGCTTCGCCGCTTGCCGCATTGGCCGGAAAGAAGAGAAGCCGCTTGCCCCGGAATTTTTTGCCGGCTCGATCAGACGACCGCCGAGCAGCGGGGCAAGAAGCTGCTTATGTGGAGACGAACGGTTCGAATAGCAAGAAAAATCGCAAGCCGAACCCGAACGGGTCGCATTTCGGTCGATTCCGCGACAGGCGCGGGGCCATGCCGGTGCATCGCCCCGCCCGGGATTACTCTGCCAGTTTCAGGTTCGTCGCCGAAACCTTGCCGTTGCGATCGTTGGCAAGGTCGTAGGAGACCTTCTGGCCCTCGGCCAGCCCGCTCAGGCCGGCGTTTTCGACAGCGGAGATATGGACGAAGGCGTCCTTGCCGCCATCATCGGGCGTAATGAAGCCGAAGCCTTTGGTGGCATTGAAGAATTTTACCGTACCGGTGGTCATGATGTTTACCTTTGGTGGTGCCCGATGCCTGAAGCGAACGGACGGATTTCCCCTGCGCAACACGCGCACGAGCCGAAACGTTCGCAAAGTCTGCGGGAAGCCAAGCAAACCGGCGAGCCGGCAGATCAGTTAGCCAAAGACGGCTGAAAACGTAAGTTGAACTTGTGATCTTTCACGGCGTTCTTTTCAAGGCTGAAAAAAGCAAAAGTACGCTCTTTGCCCGCAATCAATCGGGGAATGCCTAATATCTTGCGTCCAGACGGCGGCGCGAGTCGGTGGGATACAACCAGTTACCGTCGATTTCGGGAATAGCGATACTGATTTTACGCATATGGTATGGCTGTTCTAAAATCGTAATGACTCAGTGCCGCAAAAAAAATTTCGCTTTCGTGATGATCGCTTATGCGTCAAATGCGATGCCAGTTAGAGAAAT
>CAZWTK010000083.1:0-2709 GCA_964636655.1 uncultured Gaiellales bacterium | reverse complement strand
CGCCCACTGTCGAAGCTGACCAGTTAGGCACGTACCAGTTTATAATCAAAAACAATGACTCAGAGGAGTGGACAGGAACAATAAAGCCTTATGTAGAATGGCAAATCACCGAAAAGCCATACTTCTACTACGGAATCGCGGGGCTAGTTATCGTAGCAGGATACCTTGTCTTCATGGCATACAATTTCCGAAGCAAACCACAGAAATAATTGCATAGTAGGAGCCTAATAGAGGTACATTGTTGAAAACAGTATTTTTTTCTGAAAAATCAGCACCAACACAACTGCAACTCGAAACTTCTGTGAGCCTGCTAAACGTTGGTGCTCCTTCAACGGTTACAGGCATCAGTTGATTAGACAAATCGGGCGCGCAAAGAAAAGATTCAAAATAAAACCTATTGTTGATGCGATAAAAAAGTTAAATATCCTAACTATTTCAGGTTTAAAGGGGAGATAATGAATTTAAAGAGAAAAGCAAGCACCCGTTTTTCTTTCTCAAATTTTATGCTTTAGGGTTAGCTCAGTTAATAGAGTTCCAGGACCAACATTCTCAGTTTTCTTTGACAGAAACTCTTTGATAGAAGACTCAACTTTCTTAATCTTGTGATATCCTACAATGTTGCCTATCACTCTACCCTGATAGAATAATTCTAGGGTAGGGACCGTCCTGACTCCGCGACTGTGAGCTAGAGTGCGGTTTGCCTCATTGCGGATAACATCAATTTTGAAGAATTGGGCTTGTCCATTTAGCCTTTCAGCCAGCTGAGTGTACACAGGAGCAAAATTTATGCAATGAGGACAAGAATGACTGAAAAACTCGACTATAACAGGGTCATTTGCGTGTAAGACGTCTTTATCGAAAGACTCTGCAGAAATCTCGTGAATCGTCATTATTAACCACTCAATTTTGGTTTCTTGATGGACTTGCTATGGTTTACGACAGTGTTACCTGTTTGTTGTTCATTTTACTTTTCTAAAGTTTTTCCTTGACTACTTCATCTAGACCTGCTATCTCGTAAACGTATCTCAAATGAATAATTCTTTTAATCATCTGAGCAATTTGTCCTTCCAATTCTATTCCATGAATCTTGCCTATGCCGAAATTCTCGCCGACAGCCACAATCAACCCGCTAAACTTCGGAACATAAACTGTCCTTGGCATTCCAGCTAAATCCGCCGTTATGTTCTTCGCCACCACTTCAGCCTGCTGCAACGCGATTTCAATGCATTGTGGAACCGCCTCACCAGTTTCAGGATTTTTCACCATGGCACAATCACCAACCACGTAAATACCCTTGAAACCTTCAGCTTCGCAAAACTCGTTAACTATTGCCCTGTTGCCTTTACCTGTCTTCAAACCGCTTTCACTAACAACTCTTGGACCTTGAACTCCGCCTGTCCAAATGAAAAGTGAGCATTCAATTTGGGTGCCATCATTTAAAATGACGGCGTCAGGCTTGACCTCGGAGATGAATTTACCGAAAACAAGTTCCGTTCCCATCTCTGTTAAAACTTGCTCTACTTTCTGGGAGAACGCGGGAATGTTCCATGAACGCAACAAAGTGTTTGAGCCTTCCACTATGGTGGTGCAGCATTTGAACTCTTCCGCGAATTCCCCGGCTAATTCCACACCCGTAAATCCGCCACCGCCAATCACGATTCTAGGCGATTTTTCCCGTGCAAAAATGGTTTTTAACTTATCCCGAACTTCCGTAGCGACTTCAACTGAACTAACGCACATAGAAAAGGTCTCAGCACCTTTTATATGAAAATAATTTGGTTCACTGCCCAAAGCGATAACAAGCTCATGATACGCCAAGTCGCCCTTATCGGTTTTCACCATTTTACCCTTTAAATCGATGCCTTTCACTGTTGCCTGAACAAACTGAATGCCTCTATTCCGCAACAACTCAGTCATAGGCACAGTTATATCGGAAGCTTTTTTGACGCCTGAGGCTACCTCGTAGGCAAGATGCAAATACTGATGATATTTGTTCCTGTCAACAAGAACTACTTGGACATCGTCAAGCTGTTTCGTGTTCTTGTCAAGTTTGATTGCGGTCATCAAACCGCTGTAGCCTGCGCCCAAAACAAGTAAAATCTTTTTCATTAGCTAAACCACCCTTTTAGACACCTAAACCTTTGACTGCAGTTTTCGTTAAAGGTCTTCCGAGCCTTGCTGTAAGAATCAAAGTGCTTGTGCGCTCCCATTTTTCTAATTTAAACTGCATTTTCTCTGGGTCTATCAGAACGCAGCAAGTCGTGTCCTTAACAATTATATGGTTGATGTCAGATTTAAGTCTCTCCTTAAAATTTCAGAAAGTTTGTCGTTTCTTGAAATGTCTTTATGGTTGTTGTAAAGCTCATATTGACTTTTAACGTAAATGAAAAAGGAATGGCTTGTTTCACCTGTCTTGTACAGAATTGTTTGGCACTAATACTTGCTGAACGTAAGTTTTGTGTGCAGTTCTCATGTTGTTGCTTGACTATATTCCTAGAATAAGCAGCCATATGTTGAGGTAAACTATTGCGCCGACTGAGGAAATCAGAGTCAACGAGGCTACAGTATCCCTGTGGAAGTCGTAGCGTTCGCTGAGAACCGACAAAGAAACGGCAACAGGCATCGCATTCATGAGCACCAGCACAAACCTGTCTGTGAAGGGCAACTGGAACAGAGTCAACGTAGCCAAAGCCACCACAGGCAAGAAGA
>CAZWTK010000082.1:0-2756 GCA_964636655.1 uncultured Gaiellales bacterium | reverse complement strand
GGCTCGAGGAGGTGGGCGGGTCGTAGCTGTCCACGTTGTAGCCGTAGGCGAGCTTAACCTCGATCGGGAAGGCCGCCGAGCTAGACGGAAAGATCGATACAGTCACTCCGTCCGACGTCTTCACGAGCGAGACGGGAACGGACCCTCCATTCGCGTCGGTCGCAACAGGCGGGTCGAAGGCCGAGATCATCACCCAGTTTCCGTCTGGAAGCTCGGTGGAGGCCTGGTCGAAGGCGTCGCTCTCGATGTCGGAGCCGTCGCGGGCGCCCGTGTCGATCGCATCTCCATACTGGTACCAGGAAGGATCCTGGTCGTCGTCGATGTTCTCGGTGCCGTCGTCCGGCGCCGCCGGTTCGTTCGGATCGGCCTCCTCGTCGGGATTGTCGTCGCCGAGGCCGTCCTGATAGTCGGCGGGCGGCTCGGAGCCGGAATAGTCGCTGGGAGGGATCGGGTACGTCCGGGTGATGGCGGCACCACCGCCGGAGAGCACGGCGAGGGTCTCTTCCGAGGAGAGCGGGATCGAGAGGGCGTAGCTTCTTGGAGCCGACTTGTTCGGAATCATCAGGGAGATGTCGCTTCCAAAGTCGATCGGAGACAAGCTCACGTTCGCCGTGTCGCCGGTGACGGTCTCGCTGACGAGGTCGATCGAGGCGAGCGGAGCAGATGGACCCGGCTTCGGCTCGGGTCCGGGGTTGCAGGCGTCCGCCCGGGCGCCGAGGCAGGCACAAACGGCGGTGAGAACGGCAGCAGCCAGGGCGGGGGGAACGAGGCGGCTCATCTACTGACATCCGACCCTAATGGCGAGGAAGAGTCGTGTCAAGAGGTACTTCTGTCACTCGATTCGGGTTTTGCTGGTGCTGTGTTGTTCGACTAGTGTCCGCTCATGCGCCGCCTCCCTCTCCTGCTCTCAGCCCTGTCTCTGATCCTCGCCCTTTCGGCTCTAGCAGCAGGCTGCGGAGGAGACTCGAAGCCCGGCCTCGTCACGAGCTGGGGCAAGAAGGGGGTGGTGGTGCTCCCTGGATTCGAGGTGAAACAGACGATCGAGGACTCATCGGGGCGGATCATCGCCGTCGGAAACTACAAGGGCAACTACGCCGAGGTGGTGCGCCTACTCCCTGATGGCTCGCTCGACTCGTCCTTCGGAAAGAACGGGGTCGTGCGCTGGCCCTTCCACATGTTTCAAGGACGCTTCCCGAACGGAGGGGACTACCTCGGCTGGGACCTGGTGGCTCTCCTGCCGGGCGGGAGGATCGTCCTTGCCGGAACGAACATCGTCGGACTCGTGGACGAAAAGTCGACCCTGGTCGTCTCCGAACTCGATCAGAGCGGCAAGGTCGTTGAGACCTTCGGCGACAACGGCTACTTCCTCGCCGACAAGAGGCTCTACGACTGCTCTGCAGCCGCCGCTGCCAAGGGTGCGAAGGCTTGCGACCGTCAGTTCTTCGGTCTGGCCCGGAGGAAGACGACCTGCACGAGGGGTCCCGCCGGACTCGCGATCCAGGGAGGCAAGATCGTCGTCTCGGCCGACCGCTTCTGCAACAACCTAGCCGACCCGATCCTGCACATCGTCCTCATGCGCCTGAACGCGAACGGAACCCGCGACAGATCCTTCGGAAAGAAGGGAGAGGTCGCCGTCTCCCGAACCGCCTCGCTGGTCTACAGCGCCCCCTTGATCGTGCTTCCAAACGAGCACCTGGTAGTAGCCGGGACGACACCGAAGGGCGGGATGGTGCGGCTGACCGAGCTGCTCCCCGACGGAGCGCTCGATCCAAGCTTCGGCCAGAAGGGAGTCGTCTTCACCAAGGCGCTAGGAGGTGAACCAGGAAACCTCACCGCGCTCATGAGCGACGGGCACGGAGTGCTCTCGCTCACGGGCAACAACTACACGGGCGAAAGCGGTGGCCCCTTCCTCGTCCGCTTCACGAGCTCCGGGCAGCCTCTCGACTTCTCGGCTGGCTCGCGCCTGTCGCCCTCGATCCGCGTCAAGGGCAACTACGAGAACTTCGGCGCCAAGACCTTCGGCTTCCCCAACGCCATCTTCGCCCAGCTCCCATCGGGTGAGCTCGTCGGCGCCGGCAATCTGCTCGCGAGGATCACATCGGAGGGAGCGCTCGACACCTCCTACCCGCCCCAGCGGCTGTACGGCGGCGGCAAGCTGATCACCGGAGGGATGTTCGGTGGGATTCTCGCCAGCTCCGACGGCACCGTGCTCGTCACGCTGCTCAAGCAGAACCCCTCGTTGACCTTGACGGCGAATCTCGCGCGCTATCGCTGAGCCGGATCGATCTTGATGGGTTGCCGGATAGAGCTCGGCAAGTTGCTCGATCAATGGAACCTGCCTGGCGGGGCTCGATCGGCGTCCTGAGCCCTATCGTGCTGGCCAAGGTTTGAACAAGGGCGTCTTCCTCGCCGAGCGATCGGACACCGGAAGGCGCTCTCTCGCAGCGATAACGTTGTTTTCGTTACAACGAGTGGAGCTAGGCGGATTCGAACCGCCGACCTCCTGGGTGCGATCCAGGCGCTCTCCCAACTGAGCTATAGCCCCGCGAAGCCAACAGTCTAGCGCCGTCAAACAATCTCCTCGGCACTCACACCGTCCCCCGGGGCTCTTCGAGCGAGCGGCGAAGCCGCGGCTCAAAGCACGCTTTCAAAACCGGCGAAAGTCATCAAGCCTTCGCAGAAGGCGGACTTTCGTCGGGAACGCTCTCCCAACTGAGCTATAGCCCCGCGAAGCCAACAGTCTAGCGCCGTCAAAC
>CAZWTK010000081.1:0-2819 GCA_964636655.1 uncultured Gaiellales bacterium | reverse complement strand
CAACACGAAAGGACCGAACGATGACGATCGACGAATTGATCAACCGCCTCGAGGAGTACCGCGACGCGCTGGGCGGCGACACCGAGGTACGGCTGATGACGCAAGAGAACTGGCCGTTCGAGAACGGGATTATCGGACTCGCCTCCGGGGAAGAGATCAACGACGCCCGCGACGAGGAGGATCCCGACGACCAAGATCAGGACGTCGACGCGGACGACGCGATCTTCATTGTCGAGGGCCAGCAGCTCTGCTACGGATCGAAACGGGCCTGGGAAGTGGCCTACTAACCCCACCACCACCAACACGGGAGCACGACCATGAACGAACCGACCTCCTTTCATCTCGACTACGCCGAAGAAGCCCAATCGGCCGAACGCGCCACGGCCTGGCCGCAAGCGGCGGCCCTTTGGCGGCGCGCGATGGACGAGCTCGAAAAGACCGAACCCGAAAGCGACGAGCGCGACAACCTCTATGGGCAGTACGAGGCTGGCGCCATGCGATGCGACGGACGTATCCGCATCGACCAGATCCTCGAGGGGATCGCCAAGACCGAGCTGCGGATCCCGACGCTTCAAGAGCGAAAGTCCGACCGGCTCGACTTCCACGAGGTCGGCGTCTGGGACCTGAGACGGGCCCTGGCGGCCGCCTACGAGGCGGGGCATCGCGATGCGATGCCACATATCGGCTAGTGATCGACGTAACCCCTGTTTCCCTTTTTTGCGAGGAGCGATACGATGAAGAAGAACGAAGTGAAGGTCGGCGGCGTGTACACCGCGCGGGTCACGGACAAGCTTGTCGAAGTGCGGATCGACGGTGAGAACCGCCACGGCGGCTGGGATGCGACGAACCTGGCCACCGGCAAGAAGATTCGGATCAAGGGCCCGCAACGCCTGCGGGGCGAGGCGAAAGGCGCCATCGCCAAGCCGGCGGCCACGAAGGCCACGACGTCGCCCACGGCGGCCACGGGTGCCAAACCAACGGCCGAGGCGACCACCAAGGCCAAGGCGGCCAATGCCGCGACACGGGCCCAACAGGGCGACACGAAGGCCAAGCGGGCGAAGAAGCCCAGCGGCTTGGATGCCGCGGCCCGGGTCCTGGCGGAATCCGGCGAACCGATGGGCGTGAAGGCGATCGTCGAGGCGGCCGAAGCCAAGGGCTACTGGAAGTCGCCCGGCGGCAAGACGCCCCATGCGACCGTCTATTCGGCCATCATCCGCGAGATTGCCACGAAAGGCAACGACTCGCGGTTCAAGAAGGTCGACCGCGGGCAATTCGCCGTCAACAAGTAGTTCCCCCAACCCATCTCTCCCCTTCTCAACCCCGGCTCTGCCCGGGGTTCTCTTCGGCCTCGCCGTTTGGACGAAGGAACGTCACCGGCTTGCCCAACTCCCGGGCGATGGCAATCTCCGCGTGAACCCCCACGCTCTGTTGCCAGCCGTCCAGCATCAGCACGACGACCTCGTCGCAGAGTTCCAGAAAGCGCCGGTCGTGGCGTTCCCAGAACCGCCAGTCCAGCGGGAGGCCATGGAGGCAGATGACAAAACTGTGGGCGATCGGCGAGAAGACCGTCCGCCCTCGGCTGATGAGCGTGGCCGCCGCGCGGCAGGCCGCCTCGAATCGTTGCCGCCGAACCACGGGGTCGTCGTGCGTAAACGGTGATACCAGGTAGATCATGCGTCGGCCTCCGCAACCGTGACGGGCTCGACGGCTGGCTCGCGCTCGGCCTTCCGGCCGGTGAACTCCTCCCATCGCTGGACGATGACGTCCGCGTAGAGCGGGTCGAGCTCCATCAAGTACGCCTTGCGTCCGGTCTGCTCGGCGGCGATGAGCGTCGAGCCACTACCGCCGAACAGGTCCAGCACGTTCTCGCCGGCCCGCGAGGAATACTGCATCGCTCGTACGGCTAGCTCGACGGGCTTTTCCGTCAGGTGGACCATCTTGTTCGGGTTGATCTTCTTCACCGACCAGACGTCGACCGCGTTGTTGGGGCCGAGGAACTGATGCGCGGCGCCTTCGCGCCAGCCGTAGAAGCACCACTCGTGGTTGCCCATGAAGTCTTTGCGGGTAAGCACGGGGTGTTCCTTCACCCAGATAATCGCCTGCGAAAAGTACAGACCCGTCGCCTTGAGCACCGGTGGATAGTTCGCGCAATTGGCGTATCCGCCCCAGATGTAGAACCCACGGCCGGGCTTTAGCACGCGAGCGATATTGCCGAACCAGGCGGCAAGCAACTCGTCGAACGCCTCTTCCGACACGAAGTCGTTTTCCAGCGGCCGATCCTTCGCCCGGAGTTTCTTCTGCGTCGGCTGCGCCTTCTCCGGATGCCGCTGGACGTCGAACTTCTGATGGTGCTTCGTGCCCTGGAACGAACTCAGACCGGCGGCGATGGCGTTGTTGCTTCGCGGCTCGACCTTGACGTTGTACGGCGGGTCGGTATTGACCAGATGAATCGCCGCACCGTCGAGCAGCCTATCGACGTCCTCCGGCTTACTGCTGTCGCCGCACAACAGCCGGTGGTCGCCGAGGATCCACAGGTCGCCCGGCTGCGTGATCGCTTCATCGGGCGGCTCGGGCACCGCGTCCGGATCGGTCAGCCCTTCTTGGACGCCGGGGTCAAGCAACTTCGCCAGGTCGTCCTTCGAGAAGCCGAGCAACTCGAGGTCGACGTCCATGCCCTGTAGCTCGGCCAGCTCGATCGGCAAGAGCTCGTAGTCCCACTCGGCCAGCTCCGCCGTCTTGTTGTCGGCAATCCGGTACGCTTTGATCTGCTCGGGCGTCAGGCCGACGGCGACGTGGACCGGCACCTCGGTGAGGCTCAG
>CAZWTK010000080.1:0-2908 GCA_964636655.1 uncultured Gaiellales bacterium | reverse complement strand
CGGGTGACGAAGCGGGAGTCGCGAGCCGAGTACTTGCCGGCCAGGGTCAGGTGCTCGGAAAGCGCTCTTGCGATCGGGTTCGAGATGGCGTGGTACAGCTGGCCGGTGGTCTCGACCACCGTTTCTTCGGCTCTTGCAGCCGCTCCCATCGGGAGCAGGAAAGACGCTACGAAGCCTGCACCTACGCCGAGCTTGTACGAGCCGGAGCACGTGTTGATCTGGCTGAGACCGCCGGTGAGCGTCAGTGTCGCTTCGACCCCGCCGCCGGTGATCACGTTGGTGGCGGCGACGTCGAAGTTGAACGCCTCCCGCCCGTAGTGCGAAGCCCTGTCCTTGAGCCAGCTGCCGATTCCGAAGCCGCCGAGCCCGGTCGGATCGACAAAGTTGACCGGATCGCCCCAGGCGTAGGAATAGAGGTTCGTGTCCCCGCCCGAGAAGTCGAGCGGGTCCTCCGATATGAACCTCCCCGTCTCTGGGTCGTAGTCCCTGGCGCCGAAGTGAGTCAGGCCGGTATCCGAGTCGTAGAGTCCGCCTGCGAAGCCGAAGGGCTGGAAGCCGGGGCTTGTGTCCTTGGTGATGCGGCCGTAGGAGTCGTAGTCGAGCTCCTGGGCGATCTTGCCCGTAGTGCCGTTCACGATCAAACGCGGGCTACTGCGCTCGTCCGAGACGATGCGGTAGGTCGTGCCGACCTTGACCATGTAGTCGGGGGTGACGGCCGACGTACCGTAGACGAAGCGGCTTCGGATTGAGCCGCCTGAGTTGAGCTCCGCCTCCGGGCCGAGGTCGTCTCCGTAGAGGAAGCCCTGAACGAGCTGGCCGTCTACCTTCTTGCCGATCCTGCGGCTGATCCGGTCGGTCTCGTAGACTACGACGTGGCGATTACGAAACTAAAGAACGTGTAGCACTCATGTCCGCGAGAAGAGACGTCCAAGCAAGCCAGGGGGCTTCCTCTCTGTCAGTGCGGCGCCGAGCGCCGCTCTGAGGTGCTGAATAGTTTCATCAGGAAGAGACTTGCTCACTTCGACGTAGTTCTCGCCGGCATCGTATGCCGTAAGAAGAAGCTCGTCACCCTTATAGACTGCGACGTGATCGCATACTTCTGGCGCGGCGTAGCTATCAGCGAGTACGCTAAGCTCCGCTAAGTTCGTTCCGGTGAGATGAACGTGAAAGGCTCTCGATCTCCTTGAACTTGAACCCGGCCAGACGTCTCTCGGTTCCGAGGCGAGATGAGAGGTAAGAAAGCTTGCGACTTCAGGAACTATCGAATCGCCCTCGATATAGATTATCGCGCTCTTCGGCATCGCCGCGTCTATCGCCCGTATAAGCACGCGTAGATCCGACACGTACCCTAATTCCGCGTACTCATCTTCGGCGAAGCGAAGTTCGGTTTCGTTCATTCGCGTCCTATCAGTGAAGTACCTCTTAGGAATAGATGATGAACTAATACACTCTACCGCTATGGCCTTTTCTTTTTCGCAACCCATCCCGGGAGTGGAATATGTTTTCCTTTAGGAGGAGCGCTTACACCTCTCTCCCACCAGTTTATCTGGATATGAGGAAGGCTCTTATTGCCTAGCTTCGGGAATTTATGATGTGGTGTCCGATGAACCCTTATCTTCAGTCCATACCGGCTATTCGCGTAACTACCGCCGCCGCCCACAGTCACCAGCGTTAAGACGGTATCCCCCAGGTTGTCACAAGCGGCAAGCGAGGCGAACGACCCCATGACGGTCGCCGCTCCCTTCGCCCACCAGGGAGAGCTGGGATCGGTCGCTATCTCCGCCCAGGAGGCCGCAGCCCTGTTGGCGAGGTTCGTGACGCCCGTCTCCCTGCCGACCCAGTTGATCCCGTCCGCCGCGTAGTCGAAGGGGGCGTTGACGGTGTCCCATACGGTGCCGAGGGGACCCCAGCCGAGGCCCGCCGGGTCGATCCCGTTGATCGGATCGCCACCTGCGTAGGCGTAGAGGTTCGTGTCGCCGCCGGAGAAGTCGAGCGGATCCTCCGAGACGAACCTCCCGGTATCTGCGTCGTACTCTCTGGCGCCGAAGTGGGTCAGGCCGGTATCCGAGTCGTACAGACCGCCGGCGAAGCCGAAGGGCTGGAAGCCGGGATTGGCGATGCGTGGCCGAGGAATCGAGATACCGGGGGCTGGATTCGAACGGAATCCCCCGACCGTCATAATGACAATTATAAGGGAGTTTTCGATGGTGGCAATGTCGAATGATTCTAGAGTACGCTTCTTTGTAGGGTCACCTCAAAGGTTAGAACACTCCTCTCACCATCCAGGAGGAGGTGCCCCGTACCTGAGAGCGTCGTGACTGGATATTTCGTAAGTCCGAGACGCACATAAAGTGCATCTTCTTCCCAATCGTATGACCACGCTTGAGAAGAAGGAGGTTTAATGCTTCCGACTTGCTTGCGCAGATCGAGCACTTCGATACCGATGAGTGTACCAAAGTCATCGATATCTACAGCACATTCCACGGCTTCAGCTGATAACGGTTTTCCTTCAGCAAAGGCGATCGTGATTGTGTCATCTTGGGTCCGTACGCTTGGCGTATTGTCGCTCATGGTGTCCCCTTGCGTACACTCATGATCTTTCCTGTGGTCTTGCTGACAATCACGGTCACGTTATTCTTAGGGTCAACTCCACAGGCGTCGTAGGAGGCGTTGAGGGTTACGCCGTCGGAGCGGGTGGCGGAGGTGTGGCTGCCGCTCCGAGCAGCGATGATACAGCATATTACGGCTTGCTACAGCGTTCCGTCTTTCGGTACCAAGAGAGCATCACTTGCCGGGACATTCAACGACATCGCTTATTCTGATAACGATATTCTCGTTTTTTTTATCGAACTTCAGAGGTAGGCACCCAAGCACTCGTGAAGTCGACCGGTCCTGAACTTGCCAGCGC
>CAZWTK010000079.1:0-2917 GCA_964636655.1 uncultured Gaiellales bacterium | reverse complement strand
GACGAAGAGACCGAGCTCTACAACATGCGAGCGAGGGAGTACGACCCGGAGACGGGGCGCTTCCTGGAGACCGACCCGGTCAGCTGTGAGGAGGGAGGGGCTTGCGGCTCGGTGTATGTCTATGTAGACGACCGGCCGACGGTGTTGAGTGATCCGAGCGGGATGTGCCCGATCGATGAGACAGGTGGAAGACCGCGATGTATGGAAGGATGGAAGAATCCGAAGCCTCGCAACACAAAGAAGGTAAAGCAACCCATCAATCGTCTTCGGGTGCGCTCATACGCCGATACGTTCTCGATCACAAACAACAGCACCGAGTACCACTCTTATGCCGGTGGCGGTGGAGGCGATTGTACGAACTTCGTTTCCCAAGCCCTGTATTTTGGCGGCTGGAAGATGACGGGCAAATGGTATTACAAGCACTTTTCGTGTCCATGGTGGGACCCAACAGGTCATTTCTGTAGCGGCGGAGGAAGCCCGGCATGGATACGGGTGAAAGACTTCATCTCCTTCGCGTTACGCTCCGGTAGAGCGAAACTCGAACCAGTTCAACGAGCTCACGTAGCTGATATTGTGATTGTCGATTTCGAGAGTGGGAACTTCCACTTCAATCACGCTGATCATTTAATGATTGTTGATGGCGTAAGCGGAAGCAACGAAAAAGCAATATTCACCGATCAACACTCGCCCGGCCGCTACCATAACGCACTCGCAAACACGAGAGCCACTGCTAAGGATCAGGGCCACCCAAATATCAGCTTCAGGTTGCTCCATGTTTTCTAGACGTACGCGATCATGGATATCGGCTAGGAGTCGAGTCGGCGTAGCATGTTCCGTTGGCGTCATTATTCTGGCGGCTACCGCTTTCGCAGCTGCGTTATTCTTCGAAAAGCAACAGACTCTCGGCTGTGTTGATGTATTAAGCGCGAGCGAACTCGCGGAGAGGAGTGCGAAGATCGACTCCGTTATCGCTTCGAGCTCGTCGACGACTCGGGTTTACGTGACAACGAAGAATCGCCGACTCTATGTCGGCGACGAAGCGGCCGAGCGGTTCCGTTGGCGCAGAAGTCCCAGTCTGATTCCTGGGCGACTCTCTATTTCGCTAGGTGATCGCAATGACATCCTCTTCGCCGCCGAACGGGCGCTTTACCGTAGCGACGATGGCGGGCTAACCTGGCGAAGGCTTAGCTGTGGCCTGATCCTGACAGGCGTCGACGTCGCCACTGATGCGAAAACGATCTACCTGTCTGCGACAAACGGGTTTGATGATGCGCAGAAGGCCGGCGGTCTTTATCGGACGAGCGACGGCGGCCGAAGTTGGGCTCGCTCGTCGCATTTTCCGAGGAACTCGAATGCTGCCGTAAACGTTGTCGCCGTTAGTCCGCTCGATGTAAGGCAGGTCTACATAGGGACGGAGGCGGGTGGCCTCCTGCGAAGCGACGATGGCGGCAGGCACTGGATCTTCGAGGCGATGGCCATCGCTCCTGTGGGAATCGAGGGACCGCAGCTGAACAGCCTCGTCTTCGGCCCGGGGACTGAACCCACGCTCTGGGCTGGCACTCGCCAGCAGGGTGTCTTCCGCGGCAACGAACAGGGTCTCCGTTGGAACGCTTCAGGCTTGTCCGACGAGTACGTCGCGCAGGTGTTACCTGATCGGCGCTTCGCGAACACTGTGTATGCACTATCACTAGACCAAAGACGTGCCTGCAACTATTGCGCCTTCCGTACTGTCGACCATGGTCGTCACTGGCTCCCTGTCAAGGGCCTGCCTCGAGACGTTTCCGGTCTCAGCATTGGACCGCTCGACGACGTTCTCTATGCTTGGACGGATACGGCGGTTTTCCGTAGTCGCGATCGCGGAGTGACCTGGACTCGCTTACCTTCGCTGCCTCGATAGAACCAGAAGCGTGCGCCGCGAACCGTCACACTCGAAGTCGTGGGCACCACCGGACACGCCCACGGCTGATGGTCATAAGTCAGGCTCGCTTCGCAATTGGAGGGGACCTACTCCTACGACGAAGGTGACAGACTGATAAGAGCCTTGGACCTCCCCCGGTTCGGTGGACACGCTGTTTTTGATTGATTGAAATCCTCTCGTATTCGGCGGGAGAGTAGTAGCCGATCTTGGAGTGCCGGCGCTCCCTGTTGTAGAAGACCTCGATCCACTCGAAGACGGCACTTCGAGCTTCCTGCTTGGTCGGCCAGCTGCGGCGGTAGAGGAGCTCCTTCTTGATCGTGGCGTGAAAGCTCTCCTGCACGGCGTTGTCGAAGCAGTCGCCCTTCGAGCCCATCGACTGGGCGATGCCGGCCTCGCGACAGCGCCTCGAGAAGACGAGCGCCGTGTACTGGGAGCCCTGGTCGGAGTGATGGACGAGGCCGGGGTCAGTCCTTCGCCGGGAAAGCGCCATCTCGAGCGCGTCGACCACGATCTCGGCTCTCAGGTGATCTGAGATCTGCCAGCCGACGATCCGGCGCGAGTAGCAGTCGAGGACGGATGCGAGGTAGATGAAGCCCTCCCAGGTCCTGATGTAGGTGATGTCGGCCGTCCAGAGCCGGTTTGGCGCTTCAGGAGAGAAGTTGCGCTCGACGAGATCCGGAGCGGTCTCGATGCCGGGGACGCGGATCGTGGTGCGGCCTCTCTTACGCTCGATCAGGCCCGATAGGCCTGCCTGCCTCATCAGCCGCTCGACTCGCTTACGGCCAACTGAGACGCCCTGGAAGCGGAGCTCGGCATGGACGCGCGGAGAGCCGTAGGTGGCTCTCGAGCGCTCGTGGATCTGCCCGATCTGCTGGATCAGCCAGGCGTCCTGGAGATCACGCTCTGATGGTGCCCTCTGCTCCCAGGCGTGAAAGCCGGAGCGAGAGACCCCGAGCACCCGGCACATGAGCGAGATCGGGAAGTTGGTCTTCTCCACCC
>CAZWTK010000078.1:1198-2931 GCA_964636655.1 uncultured Gaiellales bacterium | reverse complement strand
GGCGTATCGGAATCCTTTCGGCGCGGAGAGGTAGTAACAGCGCCGTTGTCTTCTAGAGTGCGGCTGTGTCGCGTCGCCGCCTCCCCCTTTCGATCGCGCTTCTCGTTGTAGTCGCACTCGCCGGGTCGCTGGCGCTCACGAGTTGCGGCTCCGGGAACGGGCGCGGCGAGAAGGTGACCGATATCGCAAGCAGTGATGGGCAAACTTTCGGGGACTATGCCGTCGCCTCCTCGGCGCAAGGGGATGTGGCGCTGGCGTTCGAGACGGGCGGAGAGATCAAGCTCCAGGAGCTCCCGGCCTCGTCGGGGAGCTGGACGAAGCCCTTTCCCCTCACTCCAAATGCAACAGAAAGGGCCAGCGAGGGTGCGCTGTACGGAGACCGCCCCGCTCTCGCCTACGACGGTTCGGGACGCCTACTGGTCGCCTGGACGGCGAGCCCCGATCCTGATCTCTTCTGCGACGGGCACCACTGGCAGATCGAAGCGCAACTCCGAGAGCCCGACGGTCGCTGGCAGCCGAAGAAACTGATCGCCCCCCTGCCCGAAGGCGTGTGCGGAGTCGGTGTCCCCAATGCGCTTCAACTCTCCGGCGGTGAGCACGATTTCGCTCTCAGCTGGCCATCCAGGCTGCGCATCCTCGACGGAAACAGGTGGAGCCCATCAGTGTCGGTCGACACCCCCTACGCACCACCCAGCGTCGAATTCCTCGCTGACGACCGAGCGCTCGCTCTATGGAGGAAGCCGGACGGGACGATAGTCTCGGCGCCGCTGACAGTCAGTGGCCGTCTCGGCAAGGAGGAGACGCTCGCCGACAAAGCTAGCGATCTGACCGTCGCCTCCTCTCCAACCCGGGCGATAGCCGCCTGGACACGCGGCTCTCGCATCTGGGCGCGCATCTGGAGCCACGGAAAGTGGGGCGAGACGAAGCGCCTGGTGCTGAACGGCAGCGACCAACCGCAGTCGATAGCGGTCGCAATCACGCGAAGGAGAGCCGTCGTCGCCTGGGCGCAGGGTGGCGAATGGGCGTCTAGTGGGTATGTGTCGAAAAAGCAAGGGGACTGGTCGAGCCCGGCACGACTCCTGCCCTATGGCGAGCTGGCAGACAGCGTCCGGGCTGCCGCTCTCGACTCCGGTGAGATCGTCGTCCTCGGGCCACGCTTGGACGGCATGGAGGTGGTTCACATCCCAGCTTCCGGGAAGATAGAGCGGAGCCACCTTGATTTCCTCTGGGGGCGCTGGGACGTCTTCTCGGCAGGCTCCAAGGCAGCCGTCCTCGCCAGGCAGGTGAACGAGTCCCCCTGGGAAAACGGCGAGGACCCGCACCTCCTGGTCTGGGTGTATCGCCCTTAGATCGCCTGCAGAGCCCTCGCGGTGCGAGCGCCGGCATGAGGCGTTATCGCGAGCCGTTTTTTCCCGGTTCTAGCCCCTATCGCCTGGGAAGTTGCACAAGATCTTTCGGCGCGGAGGATTAGTAACAGCGCCGTTGTCTTCTATAGTGCGGCTGTGCCGCGTCGCCGCCTCCCCGTCTTGATCGCACTTCTCGTTGTTGTCGCACTCGCCGGATCGCTGGCGCTTGTGGGCTGTGGCTCAAGCAGTTCGGGTGACGGGCGCGGCGAGAAGGTGATGGATGTCGTGGAAGTCGGCTCCGCCTTTCTCGACAATTTCCAGGTCGCCGTCTCCGAGAAAGGAGTTGTGTCAGTCATGTGGGTGGCGGGCGAGGATCTCAAGCTGAGC
>CAZWTK010000078.1:0-1188 GCA_964636655.1 uncultured Gaiellales bacterium | reverse complement strand
CCGACTCCTGGCAGTGGTCGAAGCCCGAAACCATCGCCTACTCCCTTGAAGTGCTCAGGCAGCCGCCCGGCGATCTCGCCCTTGCCTACGATGGGCTCGGAAGACTGTTCGTGGCCTGGACGACGAACTTGGGCAAGGACAACCGCGGTCGTTGGCTCGGGCTCGGCGTTAAAAGCCTGCTTCGCGGTACCGACGGGAAGTGGCAACCGGCTCGCCTGATCGCCCGCTTCCCGAGAAAGCGCGCGCGCTTCGTGGAAATAGGCGGCCTCACGCTCTCGAGTGGCGAACGGAGCTTCGCCGTCGGTTGGTACGCCGCGGTCGCCGGAAACGAGAACCCCCATCCGAACGTCTCGGGCTTCCGCGTTCTGGATGGCAGCAGATGGTCGGCCCCGGTCTACGTGAGCAAGGCAGAGGGCGGACCGGTTTACGTTCTGCTGGTCACTGGGCGAAGACCGCTAGCACTCTGGATCCAGCCGAGCGAGGAGAAGCTGCTCTTCGCTCAAGCCGGTCGAAACGGAAGACCCGACAGGCCTCATCTGCTGGCTGCCGCCGACTCTTACCTGACAACATCCTCCGACTCGCGAGAGGTCGTCGCCGCCTGGAGCCTTCGGGGCCGGACCTGGGCCAGTGTCTGGAACGGGCAGAGCTGGTCGAAGCCGAAGAGCCTGGGTGACAATTGCGCGATGGGTGAGGTATTCACCCCGATAGCGACTGCCATCAGCGGAGGACGGGCACTCGTCGCCTGGTGCGGAACTGGGCCCGGCGGTGGCGCTTTCTATGCGCTCTCGGTTAAAAGTTCCTGGCCCACCCGCCATTCATCTGTGCCGGGCTTCGCAAGCGAGAACGGGATAGACAGCATCGCAGCGCTGGGGCTTCGGTCGAGTGAGTATTCAATTCTCGGATTCGACGACCGCACGCTGAGAGTGTTCCACGCGCTGGCTTCGGGTCCGAGAAGCAGCGAACGCCGCCCTATCAAAACCGGCGACACCCGGCTTGTCGCCTCCGCCAGTAGCCCGCAAGCGGCGGCCTTTGCCTGGGAAGCCAATCTGGGCTTCGACCCCCAGACGAGTCCCGAGCGGCATATATATATCTGGGTCTACCGCCCTTAGTTCCCGGTCTGTCAGCGTACTCTACGAACTGCGGGGAGCGAGTTGAAGCTGTAGCGGCCGCAGGAAGTCTGCAGTGACC
>CAZWTK010000077.1:0-3002 GCA_964636655.1 uncultured Gaiellales bacterium | reverse complement strand
CGGGAAGCTCGTACTCGCTCTTGGCGGGCGTGACGTCGAACAGCGTCGGCGCCTCGAGGGAATCGTGCTCGTCGAGGAGAAGCGGCGGCGGGCCCGTCTCGTTGTCGACTACGTCAGGGAAAGCGCGTGCTCCGTCGACCAGCGCCCCGTGCGGCGCCAGCTCGTCCTGGGCGAGCGGAAGAACCAGGGGCTCGGGGTAGTCGATGCTCGGCTCGGACTCCGCGTACCGCTCGCGCGCGGGACGGGCTTGACGGATCGCCTCGCCCGAGCGCCTCAGCCAGGCACCGAGCGAAGCGCCGGTGAGAAGCAGGCCGCCGACGATCAGGCAGAGCACGGCGACGATGGTTGTTCCGGTTCCGCCGAGCAGCTCGGAGAAAGAGGCCTCCAGCCCGTGGCCGAGGTAGCCGCCGTGTGCGCGGCCGAGCGCCAGCTCGAGCCCGAAGAAGAGAGTTGTCAATCCGCGTCGGAAGGGCTTCAGCTCGATCAGCTCGCTGCGCACCAGCAGAAGCGATCCGTAAGCGAGCGCCGTCAGCGGCAGCGCGTAGGTCGTGATGCCGATCGCGGCAAGCACGCCGTGGGCCAGCGCGGCGCCGACGACGCCCCCGTTCCAGCCCAGATAGAGCACGCTACCGAGAAAGATCCCGATCGCGATCAGTCCCAACCCGAACAGCTCGGGATGGTGGTGACTGCGGGTCTTGGCAGACTTACGGGTGCGCGCGGGTTGGCGCGGCTTCAGCTTGCGCTTGGAGCGCTTCTTGCTCACCCGAGCCAGCTTCGACGCCGCTTCGAACGCTCCTGCCCTCTTTAGCGCTCTGACGAGGCGTATCACGCTCTCGAATAAACCGAGCTAGATCACGCCGCGGTGAGTGGACCAGCAGGACGATTCTCTCTTCGCCCGCCACCGAGCCACCCACCCGAGGGGTCGTTCAAGAGTATCTCCTCGATGCGAACGAAGGCACACTCCGCTGCGCCGAATCTGTGCCGGTTCGGCACCCCGCGCCGAGAAAGCGCTCGATCGAACCGCGCTCAGACTTCGAGCACGACCGGCAAAATCATCGGACGGCGGCGGGTGCGGTCGTAGACGAGCTGCCCGATCCCGTCGTGCAGGTGCTCCTGGAGCAACTTGATCTCGCTGATCTTGTCGGCCAGCAGACTCTCGAGGATCTCGACCGCCTCGTTCTTGATCTCTTTCAGCAGCGCGTCCTGCTCGCCGAAGCCGCGGACGATGAGTTCCGGGCTGGCGACCATGCTCCCGTCGCCGGAGGTCAGTGTGGTGACGACGATGAGCACTCCGTCTTCGGCCATATGGCGCCTATCGCGCAGAGCGACGTCGGCTACATCTCCGACGCCGAGCCCGTCGACCAGCGTTACGCCGGATTCGACCTCGCCGACGATGCTCGCACCCTTGGGCGTCAGCTCGATCACCGATCCGTTCTCGGCAATCAGGATCGACTCGTCCGCGATGCCCGACTCTCGCGCCAAGCGCGCATGAGCGGCCTGCATGCGGTACTCCCCGTGCACAGGCATCAAGGTCTTCGGTCTGAGCAGCGCGAGCATCGAACGCAGCTCCTCGGCGCAGGCGTGGCCCGAGGCGTGCACCTCGGCGACTTCCTCGTGCAACACCTCGGCGCCGACCTTGGCCAGGCCGTTGATCGCGTCGTGGACGCGCAGCTCGTTGCCGGGAATCGGCTTGGCCGAGATGATGACCGTATCGCCGCGCTCGATCCGCACCGCAGGGTGGTCGTGGTAGGCGATTCGAGTCAGCGCCGAGAGCGGCTCGCCCTGACTGCCGGTGCAGAGGATCATCTGCTCGTAAGGAGGCAGCTGGCTCAACTCCTCGGGCTTGAGGAGGATGTTGTCGGGCACGTCGAGGTAGCCGAGGTTGCGGGCGATGTTCACGTTCTTACGCATAGAGCGACCGATCACCGCCACTGAGCGGCCCGTCTCGACGGCGACGTCGATCGCCTGCTGGACGCGGTGGATGTTGGATGCGAAGCAGGCCACGAGCACACGCCCGTCGCGCAGCGGCACGATCTGACGGAAAGCCTCGCCGACCCTGCGCTCGGACGGCGTGGCGCCCGGCCGCTCGGCGTTTGTCGAGTCGCCGAGCATGAGGTCGACGCCGAGGTTGCCCAGTTCGGCCAGACGCCCCACGTCGGTGCGCATGCCGTCGACCGGGGTGTGATCCATCTTGTAGTCGCCGGTGTAGACGATGCGGCCGGCGCTCGACTCGATCACGACGGCCATCGCGTCGGGAATGGAATGCGCCACGCGCACGAAGTCGACCTTGAAGGGGCCGAGGTCGACCGGGCCCTTGCCGGGGATTGCCTCGCGCAGCGTGGTTGCGCGACCCAGACCGTGCTCGTCGAGCTTCGACTTGACGAAACCGAGCGTGAGCTTGGTCGCCCAGACCTCCTCGACCTCGATCTCGCGCAGCAGGTAGGGAAGCCCGCCGACGTGATCTTCGTGCCCGTGCGTGAGGATGACCGCGCGTACCGGCTTGCCCCTGGCGCGCAGATAGCTGTAGTCGGGCAGGATGAGGTCGACGCCGAGGTGCTCGTCGCGCGGAAAGGCCATGCCGGCATCGACGACGATCACCTCGCCGCGGTGCTCGTAGACCGTCATGTTCTTGCCCACCTCGCCGAGTCCGCCCAGCGGGATAATGCGGCAGATCTTCGTAGATGGCATCGATTCGAGTCTAGTCGTAGCAAGCCGGCAGCGGCTCTATCTTCCCGATTTCTCGGACAGAGGCGAGGAGTGAGCGACCGCGTCGAGGCGCCCTACGCCGCCGCGAACTCCATCTTCCCCGGTTTCTCGGGGCGCCGCTGGTTGTGCGACGCCGGAGGGGACAGTGTTTTCACACGGCTCCGGAGAGCGGCGTGCAGCCAGCGGCGTCAGGCGGCGAGGAGTGAGCGACCGCGTCGAGGCGCCCTACGCCGCCGCGAATTCCATCTTCCCCGGTTTCTCGGGGCGCCGCTGGTTGTGCGACGCCGGAGGGGACA
>CAZWTK010000076.1:0-3081 GCA_964636655.1 uncultured Gaiellales bacterium | reverse complement strand
CCGCTTCACCGGCCAGTACCTGGACTCGGAGACCGACCTCTACAACATGCGGGCGAGGGAGTATGACCCGGAGACGGGGCGCTTCCTCGAAACCGACCCCGTTAGCTGTGAGGAGGGCGGGGCCTGCGGCTCTGTCTACGTGTACGTGGACGACCGGCCGACGGTGGAGACGGATCCGAGCGGGGAGTGCCCGGTCGATGAGACAAACGGAAGGCCTAGGTGTATGAAAGGGTGGAAGGCGATTGATCCATGGGTGTGGCATCAGACATTTAGCAAAGTGCCTAAAAGCCGTCACTTCAGTGGTCAAGGCGCTACGAAGGGTAATCGTGACCAGCGAATTAACCACTTCAATAAAGGCATGGTGCGGAAGTATCATCGTTTAGCCGGTCGTTTACTGATCAACGCGGTGATCGATCAGCGAATCACTCCAAATACGGCGCTGCTTCGTATGCAGATCGTGAATCGCGCACTATCAGCGTACGGCACTTGGTATGTCTGGAGCGCAGGTCTTTGGACCGGGCAAACCAAACCACTCGGCGATTACTCCAAACACTATCCAGAGTGTGTTGATCGCTATAAGACGGGGGTTGATTGCTCAGGCTTTGTGGCATATGCTTATGGTGCCTTTGATCGCGATTTCGCAATGTCCGGTACCGAGCCGCATGGTGGCACCTGGGCTGAAAAAGACCACTCAATACCAGCTGACAGAAATCACCTACTACCTGCCGATATCGTCTTTTACGGGATGTATCACGTAGCTCTCTATCTAGGTAATGGCGATACGATCCAGGCTCCAGCCTCATGCGACTACGTTCGAATCCGTTCGGTTGGCTCCCCGACATACTTTCAACAGCATCCGAAGCTGAAGAGATAGCCAGCGGCGTGAGTATGCAAAGACTCGCAGTCACCGTATTGTCGTTAGTCGCCATTTTAGCGTCGGGTGCATGCGGACACACACACAGTAAACACTCGACGAAACATGATAAACCAACGCCTAATGAGCGCCGCGCGATAATCACAGCGACACGCGCTGAGTATAACGGCACTTCCGCACGTTCTATCGTAATATCGATATCCAATCGCTCTTGGGCGAGAGCAGTTTTAGAAGACGCGGAACCGCCTCAATACGTTCTTTTGAAGAGAGAGAAGCGAAATCACTGGAGCATCGCGTATATGTTCGACAGAGGACTGCCGGCTGACGGTACATGTGCATATGCGCCAGCAAAGATTGTGCAGGAACTCTTCCGCATGTCTTGCCCATCGTGGAATGCGTTACATGCCAGGAAGGCAGACGAGAAAGAGAGTAAAAACCTAGTATCTGCATACGCGAAAGCACACGCTGCGCGAATAAAGGAATGGCGATCAAGCGGTTTACGTCCCCTTATCAAGATAGAACGAGCGTGCATATCTCGACTCAACGCTTCATGGGCAACAGGATCGATTGTTATCTCTGGGAGCCCGGTAGGCGCGCAGTTCTTTAGTCGGGCGGATGATGGTCGCTGGCGGTATCGGGTGCGTGCATCAAACGCGATAGTCCTTTCACTTGCGAGATGTGGTGGCTTCAATGCTGAACTTTACTTCGGAACGAACGCGGCGAAGTGATCTCCGACGGATGGCTCGCTCCCCGCTCCCACGTTGACACCCTGAGTCCATAGACTCGCCGGACAGGCGAGGAGGGCCGGAGGCCCAACGAGGCTGTCCGGCTCGTGACTCAGGATGGCCGCTCGACTTCAAAAGGAGAAGAGGTTGAGCGACAACAACAAGCAGCGAAGGAAGTGGAGCGCCCAGCAGAAGCTGGAGATCGTCCTGGCCGGGCTCAGGCAGGACGATCGGTCAGGGACGTCTGTCGCGAGCACGGGATCTCGGAGGCTCAGTACTACGGCTGGCGAGACCAGCTCCTGGAAGCGGGCAAGGAGCGCTTCTCGAGCAAGGAGGACCGTCACGCAGAGCGCGAGCTTCGAAAGAAGATCGCAGAGCTCGAGCGGGCGCTCGGCAGAAAGACCTACGAGCTCGAGATCGCGGGAAAAGCCTTGCGGGGCTGGGAGTGAGAGAGCGCGTCGCCCGGTCTCGCCTGCTCGTGGCCGAGGGCTATCCCCTGGCCACCGTGGCGCGCAGCCTGAAGGTGAGCCGGCAGGCTCTCTACCGCGTCCCGAAGCTGCGAGGAGAGCCGAAGAGGAAGGCGCCATCCGACTTGATCGAGCGAGAGATCGTCGAGACCGCGAAGGCCAACCAGACGGACGGCTACCGGATGGTCTGTGCGCTCGTCCGCCAGAAGCTGGGCATTCAGGTCAACAGGAAGCGCGTGCTCAGGGTGATGCGATCTCACGGGCTGATCCAGCGCTCTTCCAGGCCCCAGAGGAGGAAGAGACCCGGCTTCTTCCGGGTCGAGCGTCCTTGCCAGCTCTGGCAGGTCGACATGACCTCGATCTGGGTGGCAGAACACGGCTGGACCTACCTGAATGCCATCGTCGACTGTTTGACGCGCGAGATCGTGGGCTGGTCTGTCGAGCTGCGCTGCAGAGCGCAAGAGGCAATCGCGGTCGTCGAGGAAGCGGCCCTTCGCTACGGGATCGAGCCGGGGATGCTCACCCTCGGCTCCGACAACGGCTCTGCCTACATCGCGAGGCGCTTCCGAAAGAGCCTCTCCGATCTAGGCATCCGTCATCGCCGGGGCGGCTACCGAGACCCCGAGAGCCAGGCCTTCGATCTGGAGCTGGTTTTCGAAGCTGAAGGAGCGCGAGGTGTGGCTGAACGAGTACGAGACCCTGGAGGACGCTCGACGAGGCATCGCCCGATACGTCGAGCGCTACCATCACCGCCCCCACTCGGGGCTCAACTACCGAACGCCTGAGGAGGTGCGGCAGACCTGGGAGGATCCGCAGGGACTACGAAAACAGGCGGCCTAGAGTGTCAACTCTGGAAGGGAGCGGTCCAGGCTTCTGGGGTAAGCCCTGGCACAAGGGCAAGGGCGCTTCACTTGCCAAGTGGACCGAGACCTACTCATACGACTCACGTGACCGCCTGACAAGAGCCTGCATGAACGCTTCCTGCTCGCACTACTACGCCTACTCCTACGACCAG
>CAZWTK010000075.1:0-3096 GCA_964636655.1 uncultured Gaiellales bacterium | reverse complement strand
CTAACAACATAACTAATCAAACGAATTTATCTGAAAATGCAAACAATGTCTTATCAGAAAATCAAAACTTTTTGGATTTTTGTAAAACAAAATTCAATGAAGCCTCCCAAAATTCTAAGTTATATGGCTCTGAGTATTTTGAAAATTATACAAGTGCAAGAGATTATATTTACAAACTTTTCCCAGAAGATATTGAAATAAATCGTAACAGAGCAAAATTCTTTACTGAATGGTATTTAGATAATGCAAGTTTTCCTGTTTATATTTTACAAGGAAGTATAAGCAATTCTCCCTCGTTAGTTGAAAATGGCTATTGGGTTTGTGATCAAAATGGGATTGTTGAAAGGGGGTAAAAATTAAATGCCGAAAAAGAAAACTTCGTTAATAAAAAAGCAAGGTCCAAAGACATCAAAAGGTCAAGCAAGAAAAGCTTTGTTTAGCGATGGACGAAGAAGAAAATCAAAAAAACTTTGGTAAAAATCTTCTTTTAGAAAAAGAAGCAAAATAAGAACCCCTCATTTTCTTTTTAGAAAAAAGAAACAAAAAGGGCAGGCTTTTCTCTCTAATTTTTTGGTCGTCGGAAACAACCATCCTCCTCCCCCACCCTAAAATGAAATTTTAAACTCACGAGGAAACTTTTTGTTTCAGCTCGTGCCCTTCGGGTCTGGGAACAGCAGATTAAACAGAAAAATGTTTTCGCTTTGCTCACCCTCTTTTTTCGGGACACATTTTTCCCAAATTAATTTTCCAGCTCTCACTTCGTGGAGGGAAATTTAACTTTTTTTAATCGCGATGTTATACGCAATTGGCCTTTTTCTTTTTTTTAGAATGTAGTGTGTGCTATCGTCAGACAGGTGGTTGCATATTTTCATTCAGAACTTTTCTATGTTCCTCAGAATATATCTTCACGACTTTAAATTTCCCTGTTGTTTTTTCATTCAGAGGATCAATTGTAAGTTCTGTTATGAGAGCTTCTCCTCTGTAATCCCAAACTCCATCCTTATTCTGTGCTAAGAAAATTCTTGCAGGAGGAAGCCTATATAATCTTCTTTTGTCTTTCTCAAAAGAATATTCTTTATTCAGTTCCAGTTTCTCTGGGAATCCTTGAGCATTTGTTATTTGTAATGTGTCATTCATTACTAAATCTGCTGCAGCCATGATTGACATAAACTGATACTTCTATTTAAATTTTCTTGTACTGATGAGCACACACTATAACTATATAGAAAAAGGCCAACTCTGCTTCGCAGGTCCTTCGGACTCGTATAACAGCGACTAGAACTCCGTTCGTTTCACTCACTACGCCCTTCGGGGAAATGCCTTCGGCACTTCTTCTACCCGCGATGTTATACGAAATTTTCCAAAAGACAAAGTTTTATTAGTTAGTCTTTTTTCTTTATTTTCATGAAACAACAAATCAATCCAAAGGATTCAGCAGAAATCATGGGTGCATACTCACATGGTTTAAAAGTAGATGTTGGAGATTCTGAAATGATCCTTGTAACCGGACAAATTGCCATGGACAAAGATGGTAATGCGGTTGCTCCTGATGATATTGAAAAACAAACAGAATTTGTTTTTGAGAGTATTCAAAAAATTTTGAATGAAGCAGAATCATCATTAGATGATGTTGTTAAAGTTGTTGTCTATGTAACTAGAATGAGTGACTTCTCAAAGATATCTCCAATTAGAAACAAATATCTTGCAAATTCTAAACCAGTGAGTACATTAATTGAAATTAACAAAACCGTCAAAGAAGGTTGCGATATTGAAATTGATATAATTGCAATAAAGAAAAAATAATTTATTGTTTTTTGTCTTTTGAAAAACTCAATGTCCTTCGGACTCGTATAACAGCGACTAGAACTCCACTTCGTTACGCCCTTCGGGGAAATTGACTTCGTCAACTTCTCTAAATCCCGATGTTATAATCAATAAATTTGGAGTCCTACCCAGCATATAATTAAGTTTTTATATTAAGTGTAATTCTTCACGATATCATGGATGATGATCAATTAAGAACCTCACCACCTACCAATCTGTATTGGGTTATGGATAATGAAATACCTCTTGAAGAAGTTCTAACTGAGGGTAGAATTTTAGCGAGTTCTAGACACGACTATGGTGGTGAACCCGATGAAGATGGTTGGAGACCTCATTATCATTGGCATAGGAAAATTCTTCGAACTTTTGATCCTGAAAAAGGAACTGTCTTGTTAAGCCATGAAGGATCACTGCGATTAATTGATCGATTGGATGAACCTGATCGAGAATATACTCCTGAAGAACTTTATGTCCAAGATTGGACAATAAGAGCTTCTGATTATGTGCCATTCTAATTTTAACGGACTCCAAATTTACTTTGCCTTCGGCAATCCTTCGGAGAATATAACAGCGACTAGAACTCCACTTCGTTACGCCCTTCGGGGAAATTGACTTCGTCAACTTCTTCTACCCGCGATGTTAAACGTAATTTTTATTTTAGGCACTCGATAGAAAACTTATTAAATCTTCATCATAATTTAAATTTATAATGGAAATTAAACTTGAAAAACTTGCTTTAAAACATGCGGAAGAGTTGAAAACCTGCTTAAATAATAAAGATGTCATTAAAACTCTTCATGGAATAAAATTTCCTTTCAAATTAGAAGATTCTAAGAAATACATTAAAGATAGTTGTAGCAATAAAGATTCGTATGAATTTGCAATAATTTATGAAAACAAATTAGTTGGAACTATAGTCTTAGAAAATCCAAATTCAAATAAGAAAATTTTTGAAGTTGGTTATGTTATTGCAAAACCATATTGGGGAAAAGGAATTGCTACAAAGGCATTAAAGGAAATTTTAAAATACGCATTTAGCAAATTGAAACTGAAGAAAGTTTGGGCAGGGATTATTTCTAATAATCCCGCTTCTGGAAGAGTTTTAGAAAAAGCAGGTTTTAAATTAGAAGGAAAACAAGAAAAGCAAGTTTTTCAAAATAATAGATATTATGATGAATTACTCTATGGCTTTTTACGTGCCTAAAATAAAAACTTCTTCGTTCCTTTCAGTCACTACGACCACGCTGCACTCTCACTTCGTTCGGGACGTTT
>CAZWTK010000074.1:0-3136 GCA_964636655.1 uncultured Gaiellales bacterium | reverse complement strand
CCAGCACCGGAAGCACCGGCCGGCCGGCGGCAATGCCGATCATGCCGATGCCCACGCCAATGAGGATGATGCCGATATTTTCCACGCTGTGATAGGCGAGCAGGCGCTTGATGTCGTGTTCGGCAAGCGCGTAGATGACGCCCAGCACCGAGGACACCGCGCCGAACACCAGCACCAGGACGCCCCACCATAGAGTGGTCGCGCCGAGCAGGTCGATGCTGACCTTGATGATGCCGAAAACGCCGATCTTGATCATGACGCCGGACAGAAGCGCGGACACATGCGAGGGCGCCGCCGGGTGGGCGCGCGGCAGCCAGATATGCAGCGGCACCATGCCGGCCTTGGCACCGAAACCGAAGAACGCCAGCAAAAAGACGATCGAGGCCAGTGGTGCCGGCAGCGCCGCGTTGCGGAAGCTCGAAAAATCGAGATTGCCGGTTTGCGCGTAAAGCAGCAGAAAGCCGATCAGGACCAGCAAAGTGCCGGCATGCGCGATGAAGAAATAAAGCCAGCCGGCGCTGATCGCTTCTTCGTCCTGATCGAATACGACCAGGAAATAGGAGGTAAGGGTCATCGCCTCGAAGAAGACGATGAACCACAGCGCGTTGTCGCAAACGACCACGAGCAGCATCGAGGCGATGAACAGATTCACCAGAAAGCCTATCGCGCCGACACCGCGGCCCGCATATTCCTCCTCGGCATAGGCGATCCCGTAGACCGAGACCGCGGCCCCGACCAGCGTGATGGTCAGCACCATGAAGGCCGACAGTGGGTCGAAAAGCAGAACGAAATGCGCGAAAGGAAACGGACCGGCCAGGGTGGCGACAACCGGCTCGCCGCCGAGCAGCACCGGCAATGCCGCAAAAAATCCGGCAAGGGCTGCAGCCACGCCACTGACGCCGGTCACTCGCGACGCAACACGCTCGGAAAGCACCAACGACGCCAGGGCGCCGGCCACATAAAGGGTAATCGCAAGGGCGAACAAGCTAAGCGTCATATCACGCGTTCTCCGCAGCCGCGGCTGCCTATGTCACATGCGACGTCAACTCCTCGGTTTGGCGTCGCCTGGAGGCATCCGCCTCCGCAAACGACTCAGTGTCGATGATACGCAGCGCCCTGGTCGGACAGACCTCGACGCATCTCGGCCCCTCGGGCCGGAAGAAGCACAGGTCGCACTTGACTGCGACCGTCCGTACGCCCGCGGTCCAGTCGAGCAGCGAACGCGGCGACGGCAACACCTCGGCCGTCGCGACGTTGTCGTGGAAATGGGGACGATGAGGGTTCAGCTGTTGTGACTGGGGCAGACTGCCATAGGTCCCGATGGCACCGAACGGGCAGGCCAGGGCGCACATCGTGCAGCCGATGCAGATGCTCTCGTTGAGATCGATCGAGTGTTCGCCATGGGTGATGGCAGCGACCGGGCAGACTTCGACGCACGGCGCGTCCTCGCAGTGCCGACACGGTACATGCATCGGTCCCTGTGCCGTCATCGATTCGTGCAGGCGCGGATAGGCCTGCAATCCCGCTGCCTCATGTACCTCCACGCAGCCGACCTCGCAGGCGCCGCATCCCGTGCACAGTTCGCCGATGGAGATGACGAATCGGTTCATGAACGCAGCCCCCGGGTGAGAACCGCATTGCGGTCGCCAACAACCGCCCCGGCGTTCAAGCCAGCGGTTGCGCCGAACGACAAATATGGCTGAAGTAACGGGTTAAAAGCTCGCGATAACGGGAGGTTTTTTAGGCGACGCTGCCCCCCCATGTCCGACCTCGCGTTTTTGCTGCGGGGTCTTTCAGAGCCTTTCTGCAATGACACGTCGACATCCGGCAGCATGACCAGAATCCTTCGCGCCACTAATAAACTTTAATAAAAACGCGATGATGCAAGGAGCGTCCTTGACATGAATCAAAGTGGAATGACGATTACAGAGCCAATATGTCGCGGGCGGACAGGGGTGTTATTGTTCCCGTTTCGCCGCGCGACCGACAGGGGTTCGCGAAGATGACAGAGGTCTGGACCGAAAACCGTGGCCTTGAAGTCATACGGGCGCAGCAGGATGCGCCGGGGGCCACTTTACGGATACTGCAAGCCCTGCAAAGCACGTTTGGCTGCGTGCCCGAAGAGGCGGTTTCGCTGATCGCCGATGCGCTCAACCTGTCGCGCGCCGAAGTCCATGGCGTCGTCAGCTTCTATCACGATTTGCGCAACAAACCGCCCGGCCGCCACGTGCTCAAGCTCTGCCGCGCCGAAGCCTGCCAGGCCATGGGCGGCGATGCGCTTGCTGCCGCGGCCGAGGCGATACTCGGCGCGCATTTGGGCGAAACCAGCGCCGACGGCGCGGTGACCATCGAGCCGGTCTATTGCCTGGGCCTGTGCGCCTGTGCGCCGGCGGCGCATCTCGACGACAAGCCCTTCGGCCATCTTGACCGCGAGCGTCTCGCGCAACTCCTCGAAAGCGCCGCAAAATGACCGCCAAGCGCGCACAGACCGCCAAGATTTATGTTCCCTGCGATTCGGGTGCGCTGGCGCTCGGCGCCGACGAGGTTGCCGCGGCATTCGAGTCCGCCGCTGAGGCACGACAGGTTGCGCTTGACATCGTGCGCACCGGATCGCGCGGCCTTTATTGGCTCGAGCCGATGGTGGAAGTGGCGACGGCCGACGGGCGGATCGCCTACGGGCCTGTCGCCGCAAGCGACGTGGACAAATTGCTGGACAGCGGCATGCTGAACGGGGCCGAGCATCCCTTGCGCCTCGGCGCGGCGGAGGAGATTCCCTTCCTCAAGCGCCAGACGCGGCTGACCTTCGCCCGTTGCGGTATCGTCGATCCCCTGTCGATCGAGGATTACCGCGCCCATGACGGGATGGCTGGCCTCGAGCGCGCATTGGCGATGACCCCGGCGGAGATCATCGAGGAAGTCACCCAATCCGGGTTGCGCGGCCGTGGCGGGGCCGGCTTCCCCACGGGCATAAAGTGGAAGACGACGCGCGAAGCCGAAGGCGCGCAGAAATACATCGTCTGCAACGCCGACGAGGGAGACTCCGGAACATTCTCCGACCGGATGATCATGGAAGGCGATCCGTTCCTGCTGATCGAAGGCATGGTGATCGCCGGCATCGCCGTCGGCGCCACCGAGG
>CAZWTK010000073.1:0-3194 GCA_964636655.1 uncultured Gaiellales bacterium | reverse complement strand
TCGATCGCCATGTGCTCGGTCGACTGCTCGAGCTTGCCTTCGAAGCGGTCGATCCTGCGCTCGGCGTCCGAGAACTTCGACTGAGCCCGGCCGAGGTGCGTCCCGACCAGGTCGAAGTCCTCCTTGAAGCGGCCGAAGTCCTTCTGCAGCCCGGTGATCTGAGCCATCACTTCCTGAGCGTGCTTCTCGACCTGCAGCCCTCTCAGCCCGAACACGATCACCTGCAGATAAGCGCTGAAGGTCGTCGGCGAGACGGGGAAGACGCGCTTCTCGAGCGCGTAGGAGTAGAGGGCGCCGGTCTTACCGCAGACCAGCTCGTAGTAGACCGACTCGGAGGGGACGTACATGAAGGCGAAGTCGTAGGTGCCTTCGGCCGGGCGGATGTACTTGCTCGCGATCGCGTCGATGTGCGTCTTGAGATCGCGCCCGAAGGCCTTCTCGTGCGTCTGGCGCTCGCTCTCGTCTGTCGCCTCGACGACGCGGTGGAAGTTGTCGAGCGGGAACTTGGCGTCAACCGGCACGAGCCGCTCGACGCGGATGACGGCATCGACCCGCTCGCCGCCCTTGAAGCCGTACTGAAGCTGGTAGTGCGAGGGCGGCAGCTTGTCGCGAAGCAGGTTCTCGAGCAAGAGCTCGCCGAATCCGCCGCGCGCCTTGGGAGGCTTGAGCGCCTGCTCCAGCTTGGCGAGATCCTTGACCCGCTCGTTCATCTGCACGGTCGCCTCGCCCAGCTTGCCCAGCCGCTCGTGAATCCGGTTGGACGTTTCGGAGGCGGTCTGGAGACGGCTGTCCACCTTCGTATCCAGGTCGCCGAGGCGGCGATCGAGGGTCTCGACCAGCGCCTGCAAGCGGCGATCGAGATCGCGCTCGCGCTCGCCGCTTTGACCCTTCTTCCAGCTGAGCAAGAGGGCGAGCGCCGCCGCGCCGCCGACGAGGAGCACGGTCAAGCCGATGAGCAAGTAGGGCAGCATGGGAACCGCTCAGAGTAGTCCTCGCGGCGGACGGAAAACTTCGAACGTGCGGCGTCTGTCTTGAAACGCGCGAGGAACAAGCGCCGAAGGCGCAACGCTCCGAAGCCGAAGCACTCGCCGCGCTGTCCTCGATCGGCCACGAGCTCCGCAAAACAGTCTCGGACGCTCGGCTCCGATCCTGTGATCTCACGAGAAGCAGGCACCGCCGGTGCCGCTTCTCGATCGCCTCGATACGCCGACGGAAATCGCCAGATTTCCGTCGGACTATGCCGGGGGAGGGACTTGAACCCTCACGTCCTAGGACACCCGATTTTAAGTCGGGCGCGTCTACCATTCCGCCACCCCGGCGCAGCTACGAGCATAGACCGCGGCTCAGCGCTACGGCCGGGCTCATCGCGGGACACAGATTCGTCTACACCTGAGGAACGAAATTCACTCTTTCTTTACGATCGTCCCTTGACGGTTTTCGGTGTCCGACACCGAAGCCGGATCAAGCGCCGTTAAAACAGCGCTGAGCAGGCACTTCTAGTTGCGTGGGCACTCCGGGGTCAGACGCCAGGGGGGCCGCCGGCACCGGGGACGATGTCACGAAGGGCCAAGCTCGGCGGCGAGGAGTGCGGCGCCGTCCAGGATGTCCAGCTCGCTGGCCTCGATCTCCTCGAGCGCGAAGACGTCGAGCAACTCGCTGCAGACGATCGCACCGGCGACGATCACCGGGGCGCGATCGGGCTCGAGCGCGGGCACCCGGCGGCGCTCGGAGAGGGGGAGAGCGGCGAGACGGGCGAGCTGCTCGCGAACCGCCTGGCGTGAGACCGAGTAGCCGTGAACGCGATCTCGGTCGTATTCGGGCAGGTTCTGGTCGAGCGCGGCGATGGTGGTGATCGTGCCCGCGTTTCCGATCGCGGTCGTCGGCGCGTGCAGCGCCCCGGCGGGAATGCGGTCGACCAGGAGCTCGCGCACGGCCGTGGCGCAGTGCTCGAGCTCGGCCGGGCTGGGCGGATCGGTGTGCAAATAGCGCTCGGTCAGACGTACTGCGCCGATGTCGAGGCTGACGTGGAAGCTCGGGCCTCCCGCGTCTCCGAGAACCAGCTCGGTCGAGCCGCCGCCGATGTCGACGACGAGCACGGAGCGCATCAGCGATCGCCCGAGCGTCGCTCCCCGGAAGGCCAAAAGAGCCTCGTCGCTGCCCGAGAGCAGCCGCACCTTGAAGCCGAAGCGGCTCTCGATCTCACTCAGGAATTCGCCGCCGTTCGAGGCGTCGCGGACGGCGCTGGTGGCGATCACGAGTGATGGAGCCGCGTCGAACCGCTCGATGATCTCGCTGTAGTTGGAAAGCGTCTCGTGCACGCGCTCGATGCCTTCGGGTGAAAGAACACCGCTCTCGTCGACTCCCTCGCCGAGGCGCGTGATCACCGTGCGGCGCTCGAGTTCCTCGAGCTTCGGGCCCGACACCTCGGCCACGATCAGCCGAGTGGTGTTCGTGCCGAGATCGATGGCAGCTATTGGCACCGGCGCGTCACTTGCTCGGGATGAAGGCTCGGGCGCGTGTCAGAACCGCCTCGGCCTCGGCGAGCGCCTCGCTGATCAGGCGCATCCGCGCTCGGGCTGGGCCGAGCCGCTTGAGACTGGCCTCCAGCCGCTCGAACGCCAGCCGGGCCGCCTCGAGCTCTTCGTTCGTGCGCTCGCCAGCGCGGGCGATTCGCTGCAGCTCGACGCTGAGCGCGTCTTTGAGGCTCTTGATGGTCCTTTTCGTCTCGAGTGCGCGCACGGCCACGAACGTGGCGCCCGCGACGAACGCGACGATCAGTACGGAAAGCGCGACCCAGAAGACGATCACGCGAGCGATGCTAGCAACCCATTGCACGAGCGCTTGGCGGCGCGATGCGGTTCGGCACGAAATCGGCACAGTGAAGCGCGTTTCCGCTCGACTTGGGACGATACTCTCGAATCACCCCGCGGGCGGGTGGCTGTTTGAGCGCCTGACGAAACGAAGAACCTATTGCCCTCATTCGCTCGGAAACCGGCCTCGATTTTGGCCTGTAGTGCGAATCGCGGTGCCGGTGCGACCAAAAAGGACTATCTGGCGCTATCATTAGCGATGCGACGCGGGGTGGAGCAGTCAGGTAGCTCGCCGGGCTCATAACCCGGAGGTCGCAGGTTCAAATCCTGCCCCCGCTATCTCGCTTCCTCGGGCGGTGGCGAATGGGCACCGCATCGAGAGCG
>CAZWTK010000072.1:0-3253 GCA_964636655.1 uncultured Gaiellales bacterium | reverse complement strand
TGGCGCTGACCAGATCGATGGGCTTGTCCGTTGCGAGCAAGGCTGCGCGGTCTTTTTCCGACATTTCAGCAATCGCGGCGACCAACAGGTCGAGAAAAGCGGCGTGGACGGCGGGTGTGTCCAACCGACCCAACAACTTCGAAGCAATATCGACGGATAGATCCGCGGTCTGCGCATTGCGGCGCTTTTTTGTGGCGGCAGCTTCACGGGTACTGGCCAGTTTCGCTGCCTCGATGAGCTTGTCGGCCTTTTTTCGAGCCGCCGCCATGGCTTCGGCGGTCGCGGCTTCGGCGTCCTTTGCTGCCGCCGCCAATGTTGCTGCCCGCTCCCTGGCGATTTCAGCACGTGCCTTGACGAGATCGGCGCGCGCCGCTTCGGCTTTCGCGTCAGTTGCCTTCGCCTTGTCGAGAAGAACGGTGGCCGCCTTCTGACGCGCCGCGATGGCCGCGGCGACGGGGCGCCAGAACAGGCGCGACAACAGCCAGACAAGGATCAGGACATTGAGCGCCTGCAGCCCAAGCCCCCAGAGGTCGATTGTCATGGGGTCATCCCAGCAGCGGGTTGGCGAAGAGCAGAAGCAGCGCGATGACCAGACAGTAGATCGCGGTGGTCTCGATCATGGCGAGGCCGACGAACAGGGTGCGCGAAATGGTGTTTGCGGCCTCGGGTTGGCGCGCGATGGCATCCATGGCGGCGGCAACGGAACGCCCTTCGGCAAGGGCCGGTCCGATGGCGCCGAAGGAGACGGCGAAAGCAGCCGAGAAGATGCTGACAAGGCTGAGATAATCCATCAGGTTTCCTTTGTATTTGTGGGAGACGCGGGTGCCGCGTTTTTCGGGTCCGGCTTGCCGTCCTCGACCGTGGCGGTGATGAAGACCATCGCCAGCACCGCAAAAATGTAGGCCTGGACAAGTCCGGTCAGCAGATCGAGTGCCATCAGCGGGATGGGCACCAGCAGGCCGGCCAGCGAGGCGACGATGCCGATGACGAACACCCCGCTCATGACGTTGCCGAACAGACGGACGAACATCGAAAAGGTCCGGGTGATGGTTTCGAGCATGTTCAATGGGATCATGATCGCATTGGGGGCGGCGAAGGATTTGAGATAGCCGCGCACCCCGCCGCTGCGGACGCCGAACCAGATGACGGACAAAAAGACCAGGACGGCGAGCGCCGCGTCGGTTTCGAGCGTGGCGGTCGGTGGTTCGACGCCGGGAATGAGCGAGGACCAGTTCGCCACCAGGATGAACAGGAACAACGTGCCGATGAAGCCGCGATAGGGCGCCGGTGTCGCGCCGCTGGTGTCGCGGATCTGACTGTCCAGTACACTGACCATCAGCTCCATCGCGGCCTGAAGCTTGTCGGGGACAAGGGAAAGGCGTCGGGTCAGGAAATATGCTCCGAGTGCCAGCACCGCCATGATCGCCCAGGTCGTGATCACCGCCGAGGTGATCGGCACCGGTCCGACAAAAAACAGCGGCAGGGATTCGAGGGGAGAGTTCATGTGCCGACCTTCCGCACGAAGCGGACCATGACGAATTTTGCCACCAGGACCCCGGCAAGCGCCGCCAGCAGGGCGAGGGCGCCCATCAGCACGGCGACGTAGAAGCCGATGCCGAGCAGAGCCAGACGCCCGAGCGCCAGCGCCAGTGCGAAGAGCGGATTGCCGTGGCCGACGATCAGATCGGCGGTCAGGCGCAGGGCACGGAAATAGATAAAGCCCAGCAGGAGACCGCCGACAAGACAGGACGGCAGGGTCAATGAGAGTGGCAGGGCTTGAAGATCGATCATCGCGCGTTCATCCATTTCCAGGCGGTCCAGCCACCGATGCACAAGCCGACGATCATCAGCGGGGCGCTCCAGAAGATGCCGGTGCCAAGGCTGGCATCGAGCCATCGCCCGAGGAACAGGCCGACAAGCGTCGGGATGACGAAAATCCAGCCGAGCACGCCGATCTGCGCCAGGCGGCGCCCGACCGACATGTCGCCCTCACGTTCCCAGCGGCTGCGTCGTTCGCGTTCGCGCTCGACCTCCTTCACCAGCGGGTCGGTGTCGTTTTTCTTGTCGATCACAGGAACACCTGTCTGTTCCCTCCGGGCCGGAGCCGACTGATCATGCGGCGTATGGCTGTCAACTGCAGTCGCATGCTCTCGGTATGCTCGACCCTTTCGGCCTCTTCATCCGAGTGGAAATGGGCCAGCACTTCGCTATCGAGCGTGGCGAGATTGTCGCCGGCCACCGCTTCGCGGCTGGCAATGGCGACACGCGCGCCATCATTGACCGTCAGCACGCCGCCGCGAACGGCGCAGAAGCGCTCGCCCTCGGGGGTTTTCCAACTGACGATGGAAATCGCCAGCGCCGTCAGGAACGGGGCATGACCGGGCAGGATGCCGAAACTGCCGCTCGCATCGGTGGCACGCACGCTGTCGACCTCTTCATCGACGACAATGGACAGCGGTGTCACAACGGTCAGCCTCATGCGTGGACCTCGTCGCTGCGGTTGGCTTTTTCTTCCTTGGCCCTGGCGTCCGCCAGCGTGCCGACCATGTAGAGCGAGCTTTCCGCCCAGTCGTCGGTTTCTCCGTCGAGAATGGCGCGGCAGCCGGCAATGGTATCGGCGAGCGCGACACTGGCGCCAGGCATGCCGGTAAAGGCCTCCGTCACCATGAAGGGCTGGGTCAGAAAACGTTGCAGCCGCCGCGCCCGCTTGACGATCTGGCGGTCGGCGGCGCCAAGTTCCTCGACGCCCAAAAGCGAGATGATGTCGGTCAATTCCCGGAACCGCGCCAACGCCTGGCGCACGTCCTCGGCTGTCTTGTAGTGATCCTCACCGACAACCAGCGGATCGAGCAGCATCGAAGAGGAGGCGAGCGGATCGATCGCCGGATAGAACCCTTCCGCCGCCTGCGCCCGCGACAGGACGACGACGCAATCCATGTGGGATGAGATCGTCGTAACGGCCGGGTCGGTGAAATCATCCGCCGGCACATAGACCGCCTGAATGGCAGTCACGGCCGAGCCCGCCACCGAGGCGATGCGTTCCTCAAGCCCGGCAACTTCGCTGGCAAGCGTCGGCTGATAGCCAACGCGTGATGGCAGGCGTCCGAGAAGGCTCGAAACTTCCGCCCCCGCCTGCACGAAGCGAAACACATTGTCCATCAGCAACAGCACGTTGCGGTGTTTCTGGTCGCGGAAATATTCCGAGACGGTCAGGGCCGTCAGGGCGGCCCGCCAGCGCGCACCCGGCGGCTCG
>CAZWTK010000071.1:0-3495 GCA_964636655.1 uncultured Gaiellales bacterium | reverse complement strand
CGGCCTCCTTATGCTGGTGTTGGACATCACGGCACCAGCATGGGGGAGGCGAGGATGCTTACGGTGGAAGACTACGCGAGGATACGAAGGGCGTACCGGGATGAGGTGAGCATCCGGGAGATTGCTCGGCGGTTTCACCATTCGCGGCGGAAGGTTCGCGAGGCGTTGCGGGAGCCGGAGCCGAGGGGGTACATGCGGCGAAAGCCGGCACCGGCGCCGAAACTGGACCCGGTCAAACCGATCATCGATGAGATCTTGGAGGCGGACGAGACAGCCCCGCCGAAGCAGCGGCACTCGGCGATGCACATTTTCCGGCGGCTGGTCGCCGAGCACGGTTTCACGGGCGGCTATGACCAAGTCCGCCGCTACGTGGCCGGCCGACGTCGCCAGCGGCGGGAGACGTTCATCCCGCTGGAGCACGCCCCGGGCCAGCGGGCGGAGTGTGACTTCGGCCATATCTGGGTCGATTTCCCGGAGGGCCGTCGCCAGGTGGCGGTGTTGCTGGTCACCTGGGCGTACTCGTATTGTCCCTTCGCGATCGCGTTGCCGACCGAGCGGACCGAAGCAATCCTGCACGGCATGGTGGAGGCCTTTTGCTTTTTCGGCTGTGTGCCACGGGAGGTCTGGTGGGACAACCCGACGACCATAGCGGTGACGATCCTGCAGGGCCGCCAGCGGCAGTTCAACCAGCGCTGGGTGGCGTTGGCCAGCCACTACAACTTCGAGCCGCTGTGCTGTATGCCGGCCCGCGGCAATGAGAAGCCGTACGTGGAGAACCGGGTGAAGAACCTGCAGCGTCGTTGGGCCACTCCGGTGCCCAAGGCGAAAGACCTAGCCGATCTGAACGCTTACCTGCTTGAGTGCTGCCGGAAGGACCACCAGCGTGTCGCCAGCGGACAGACGGAACCGATCGGCCGGCGATTTGAAGAGGATCGTTGCGCGGCCCTGGCATTGCCCAAGCGACCGTTCGATGCCTGCCTGAGCGAGCCGCGGAAGGTGGACAAGTACCAGACGGTGGCCTTCGACGGCAACCGGTACAGCGTGCCCCGCTGCTGGGCGTTTCAGACGGTGACGATCAAGGGCTACGTCCATCGCGTGGAGGCGGTGGCCGAGGGATGTGTGATCGCCCGGCACGAGCGGTCCTACGCCTCCGGCACGCAGGTGCTCAAGCCGGAGCATTATCTGGCAACGCTCTCACGAAAGCCTGCCTGCCTGGACCACGCTCCCGTGTTCCGCGATTGGAAGCTGCCGGCCGTCTTCGAGCGTCTGCGCCGGTACCTGGAACAGCGGGAGGGTCCGTTGGCCGGCAGTCGGCAGTACATCCGCGTGCTCAACCTGCTGGCCGCGCACTCGGCGGAGCGGATCGCCCGGGTCGTGGAGCCTGCCCTGGCTCGCGACCAGGTCCACGTGGACCTCATCGTCCAGCGTGTCCAGCGTCAGCTTCAAGAGCCAGACCCTAGGGACCGGCGGCACGATGCGGCCGATCCCGTGTTGCCGCGGGAACTAACAACGGTCGAGGTTCCCCGGCCTGACTTGACCCTGTTCGACCGATTTCTCACGCAAGGAGGCGTTTGTCATGTCACAGAAAGGGAACCCGCCGTTGCTGCTGAAGGCTAACCTTAAGCAGTTGCGGCTGCCGACGATGCTGGCCGAGTTCGAGCCGCTGGCCCGCGAGGCCGGCCAGACCAACCAGACGTACGAGGAGTATCTGCTGCGATTGACCGAGTTGGAGGTGGCCACGCGTCACGCCAATGCCCTGAAGGCACGGATCAAGCAGGCGGCTTTCCCCGTCGAGAAGGACTTCGACACGTTCGACTTCTCCGCGCCAGCTTCCCCGCCGAAGCAGAAGATCCTGGAGCTGGCCCGCGGCGCGTGGATCGACGGCAAGGAGAACGTCTGTCTGATCGGCAGTGCCGGCACGGGAAAGACGCACGTCGCAGTGGGGTTGGGTCTGGCTGCATGTCGCCAGGGACGCCGAGTGCGGTTCTTCACCGCCGCGGCGCTGGTCAACCGCCTGGAAGAGGCCCAGAAGCAGTATCAACTCGACCGCTTCCTGACCCAACTCGACAAGACCGACCTACTGGTCTGCGACGAGTTGGGCTACCTCTCCTTCAGCCGGGCCGGCGCCGAGTTGCTGTTCCAGGTCTTCGCCGATCGCTACGAGCGGGCCAGCCTGCTGGTGACCAGCAACCTGCCGTTCAGCGAGTGGCACCAGGTCTTCCAGGGCGAGCGGATGACAGCCGCCTTGCTGGACCGACTCACGCATCGCTGCCACATCTTCGAGATGAACGGCGAAAGCTACCGCTTCCGCGAGTCGATGAAAACAAAGCGGGCGACGAAGGCCGAGTCTACGAAAAAATAGATAAGTCGCGCGCAAGAAGTGGAAAATCAACTCCTATTGAGAACGAAACTCAGCTTCTGCGGCCGTGCGACACCTGGGAAGGGTGTCGCGGGCCGCTAAGCCTACAAGCCCAAGGTGGGCCCCAATCCGACGCCGAAGTGGGCCCGTTTTACTCGCCGATCTCCACTGCTCCTTTCCTCTCTCCGCGCGACCTATCCCGCCGCCCTCATTTTCAGATAGCGTCGTTTGGCACCCGTCGCGTTGTCGCCCACAGGTCATCGCATTCGCAAATCCACAAGAAAATTGCGCGATTCGCAACATTGCAGCACAGGGCTCGGCGTTCTAGGACCGTTGGGAAGGTTACAATGCGCGTGGGTGTCGATTTCTGCTCTGGCGCATCCGTCGTGAGCGGACACAGAGCAGTTCCATTTCAGATGAGTTTCGGAGAATGGTCATGGCGACTGCCAGAAAGCCTGGGGACGCGACGAAAGCGGTGCCCCACCTAGGGCCGTTTCCTGCGAAGATTGGCGCGGAAGAGCTTCTCGAAGTGTTGGACCTGTGGGAGTTTACACCCGGGAACGGACGGCAGATCGCCGAAATCATCGCGTCGGACCGAAATCTCCAGGGGCCGCACCTGTTCCGCTACTACAATCCCCGCCCCAGCAAGGTTGAGGGAGCGGAACGGGCGATGGCCGAAATGATCGGCACGAGACATTGTCTGGCGGTCAATTCCTGTACCTCGGCGCTGGTATGTGCGTACCGAGCGTTAGGAATCGGCACGGGCGACGAGGTCATTGTGCCGGCGTATACGTTTTTTGCGACCGCAGCTACCGTCGTCGCCTGTAATGCGATTCCCGTGATTGTGGAAGTGGACGACTCGCTCTGTCTTGACGCGACGGCGGTTGAGAAAGCCATCACCAAACGAACCAAAGCCATTGTGCCCGTTCACATGCGCGGGGCGCCGGCCCGGATGGACGCCATCCTCGACGTCGCCCGTGACAAAGGCCTTCCCGTCGTCGAAGACGTAGCCCAGGCCGGAGGTGGTTCGTTCCAAGGTAAGCGTTTGGGTAGCCTCGGGACGCTCGGATGTTTTAGCTTTGACTACTACAAGATTCACGCCAGCGGCGAGGGCGGATTCGTTACCACCAACGACG
>CAZWTK010000070.1:0-3516 GCA_964636655.1 uncultured Gaiellales bacterium | reverse complement strand
CGCGCGGCGCCTCGGTGTAGCCGAGCGCAAAGCGGTACGGCGTATAGGTGAAGCCTTCGGCAAGAATTGGCCCTCCCGGCGCGTTGTCGAGGCAATGCTCGATCATGTCGATCGAATCGAAGAACTCCTGCGCCCGCACCAGGACGCGCGACAGCACGTCGCCGCCCTCCTGCACGCGCATGGTGAAGGGTATGTCGGCATAGCCGGCATAGGGATGATCGACGCGCACGTCGCGATGATAGCCGCTGCCGCGCACGGTCGGACCGACCGGAGAGTGGTCGCGCGCCACCTTGCGATCCAGAACGCCGATGCCCTCAAGACGTTGGTGGATATTGCCGGTGCTCAGCAATATGTCGACCAGCCGCGTGACCTCGGTCCGCAGCTCGGCGAGAAGTTCGCGCGCGCGCTTGTCCTGTTCGGCCAGGATGTCGCGGCGCACGCCGCCGATCAGGTTCAGGGCATAGGTCTTGCGTGAGCCGGTCAGGAGTTCGGCCAGTTGCATGGATTTCTCGCGCACACGGAACAGGTGCATGAAGCCGGTATCGAACCCGACGAAGTGGCAGGCGAGGCCGAGATGGAGCAGATGGCTGTGCAGGCGCTCCACTTCCAGCATCAGCGTGCGGATCGTGGCGGCGCGCGGCGGCGCGTTGATGCCGAGCGCACGCTCCACCGCTTCGGAATAGGCCACGCTGTGCGTGAACCCGCAGATGCCGCAGATGCGGTCGGCAAGGAACGTCACTTCATCGTAGCCCATCCGGGTTTCGGCGAGCTTTTCCATGCCGCGATGGACATAGAACAGCCGGTAATCGGCATCGATGATGTCCTCGCCATCGACGAACAGCCGGAAATGGCCGGGTTCGTCGGAGGTGATGTGCAGCGGCCCGAGCGGAACTTCCGTGGTTTCCGCCTCTCCCTCACGGATGAATTTGTAGGTTTCGGTTTGGGTCGCGAGTTCGGGGCGCAGCCGATAGTCCATCGCGTCCTTGCGCAGCGGATGGAGATCGTCGGGCCAGTCGTCCGGCAGGACGAGCCGGCGTTCGTCGGTGAGGCCGACCGGGGTGAGACCGAACATGTCGCGCACCTCGCGCTCGCCCCATACCGTGGCCGGGACTTTCGCGGAGACCGACGGAAACTCCGGATCGTCGGGCGGCACCTCGGCCCGGACGACGACGAAGCTTTTGTTCTCGGCGCCCTCCATCGAGAGCACGTAGTAGACGGCGAAATTGCCGTTGAGCTTGCGTTCGTCGCTGCCGACGACGACGCACAGCCAGCCGCCATGCCCGTAGTAAAGCGTTTCCACCGCCTCGGGCAGGGCTTCGCGCCTGACCGTGATGGTTACCTGGTCCGGGGTCTGCCAGGACTCCTCGAGCACGGAATTCGGCAGCTTCTGCCGCAACGCCGCCACGTAGGCGGTACCAATTCTCGTTTCGGTCGATGTCGACATTTGTCTCGACCTCCTCAGTTCCCGCGCGCGGCGATAACGGCTTCACTTTGCAGGAGCACGGGCGCGGCTTCCGTTGGTGCCGGAGCCGTTTGCATGACGACGCCGCTCGCTTTCTCGATCAAGTCCGTCACCGGCTGCGGGATGGCAACGCCGAGCACCACGATCACGGCGGCCAGCGCCAGCATCGGCACGGTTTCGACGGCACCGACATCGCCGGGCGTGACGTCCTTCGGGCGCGATCCGAGCACAGAGCCGCCGACAAAGCGCAGCAGCGCCGCGAGCGTTATCGTCAGCAGCAACAGGCAGAGCACCATCAGCCAGCCATAGCCGGCGCCGATCCCGGCGCTGACCAGCATGAACTCGGAAACGAAGAGGTTGAATGGCGGAACACCACAAAGGGCAAAGGCGCCCACGCCTATGAGTACAGCCGTCACCGGCGCGATCGCCGTCAGCCCTTTGACGTTGCGCATGTCGCGGGTGCCGTACTTCATCAGCATGTTGCCCGCGCCGCAGAACAGCAGCGTCTTGGTGATGGAGTGGTTGATCAGCTGCAGGAGCGCCGCGGCAACCCCGAGCGGGCCGCCGATGCCGAGGCCGATGAGGATCAGGCCGATATTCTCGGTCGTGCTGTAGGCCAAAAGGCGCTTGAAATCGGTCTGCACGAACAGCAGGAGCGAGCCGACAATGACCGACAAGGTTCCGAGCACGAGGAACAACATCTGCGCCAGTTCCGGTCCGCTGGCGGCGGATGTGATCGTCGTATAGCGGATGAGGACGAACAGGGCGCAATTGACCAGCACGCCCGACAAAAGGGCGCTGACCGGACTCGGCGCTTCGCTGTGCGCGTCCGGTAGCCAGGCGTGCATGGGGAAGATGCCGGCCTTGGTGCCGAAACCGACGAGCACGAAGACGAAGGCGAGGCGCATCACGCCGGGATCGAGCTCCGTGGCGTGCGCGATCAGCGCCGTCCACAGCGAGGCCTGGTGGGGATCGGGCAGTACGGCAGAGGCCTCGGCATAGACCAGCACGGTACCGTAAAGTGCGAAGGCCACGCCCACCGTGCAGATGATCACGTATTTCCAGGCGGCTTCCAGCGACGCCCGCTGACCGTATATGCCGACCAGGAACGCCGAGCCGAGCGTCGTCGCCTCGATCCCCACCCACATCATGACGATGTTGTTGGCGGTGACGGTCCACAGCATGGTGAACAGGAACAGGTCGAAGAAGCCGTAATAGACATAAAGCCGCAGTGGGGTGATCGCGCCCGAGGCGAGATCGTGGCGCACATAGCCGAGCGAATAGACACCGGTCATCAGCCCGACCACGCCGATCAGCGCCACAAGGATCGCCGCCAGCGGATCGAGATAGAGCCAGTCGCCAAGCGCGAACACCTGACCGTCCGCCAGAACAATGGCGGCCAGGACAAGCGAGGCGACCGCGATGACGGAAATCGCGATGACATGGACGCTTTCGGCGACCAGCTGGCCGCGCCGGGCGCCGAGAAGCAAAGCGGCAAAGGCCAGGAGGCTGCCGATCAGCGGGGTGATGACGAGAAGGAGAAGCAAGGTCGAGGCGTTCATGATGCTCATCCTCTCAGCGAGGTGAGCTGCCGCACGTCGAGTGTCTGCAGCCGGGAGCGGATCATGGTGCCGATGACCGCCATGATGATGACGGCGAAGATGGCATCCGTGACCACGCCGATTTCAACCAGTTCGGGCGCATCATTGGCCATCAGCGCCAGCGTCAGGTGCGAGCCGTTCTCCATCAGGCAGTAGCCGAACACCTGCTTCAGTATGTTTCGCTGCGTCACGATGCAGGCCAGCCCGAGGAAGAAGTGGGCAAGCGACACGGCGAGCGCCGGCTTGAGCCCGGCCGCGACCGGCAGGTGGACGCTGGAGACGACGACGAAACAGAGCGCAACCACCACCGCGGCAAGCAGGAACGACCAGGCGAAACCGAGCCGGCGCGGGACAAGCGCCGGATCCTCCACGCTTCCGAGCGCCCGGTACATGATGAGCGGCACCAGAATGACCTTGGTGACGAAGGCGATCCCCGCCCATAAAAAGAGCTGG
>CAZWTK010000069.1:0-3711 GCA_964636655.1 uncultured Gaiellales bacterium | reverse complement strand
TAATCGGGACGCCCGGATTCGAACCGGGGGCCTCCTGCTCCCAAAGCAGGCGCGCTACCAGGCTGCGCCACGTCCCGCCGAGCGAAGTCTACGCTTCCCACGCTAGAAGTCTGCGCGCCGGTCGCGTTCTGCTCGATCCCTTCGGCCACCTGTCTCGCAGCGATGCCGCCGCGCTGGAGCGCGGCACGGAGGATGTTGTTCGGTTTCTCGGTGCGTCTCAGCAGCACCGTCCCGAGCTCCGTGGCACGCCCCGTTGCTTCCCGGGGCGTCGCGACCTGAACCGCGAGCCCAGGCGCTATTCTGGGTCGATGGCACACGACGACTGGCGAATTCACGTCGAGCTGGAGCAGGCAGGCGACCAGGGCGACTTCCTCGAACGCCTGACCGGTGCTCTCGACGACGAGGCCGAGGAGCTCGCGAAGGCCTTGAGCGGCGACCGTCTGGCCGTCTCCCGCGACGAAAGCGAGCTCTTCGTCTACGCCTCGAGCAAGAGCCAGGCTGAGCACGCTCGCGCGATGATCGAGGCCGAGCTGTCGCGTCACGGCTTCGAGGCCAAGATCAGCCGGGTCGAGCACTGGCTCGTGAGTGAGGAGCGCTGGGACGACGAGCCGAAGGGCGAGACCTGGGAGGAAGAGGAGGTCGAGCGCGGCGGTGCCCCGTGGGAAGTGCGCGTTACCTGCGAATCGCGCCACGAGGCGAAAGATCTGGCAGAGCGGCTGGAGAGCGAGGGTTACCGTCCGCTTCGCCGCTGGCGCTATCTGATCGTCGGTACCGAGACGCGCGAGGATGCCGAGTCGCTGGCCGGCCGTTTGCACGGTGAGGTCGAGCCGAGCGGCGAGGTGGCCTGGAACGAGGCCTCCGACGCCGGCGTCGTCAGTCCCTTCCGGCTCTTCTGACGCCGCTACGAACGGCTCACGGCCCAACAGACGGCGACGGCCGGTCATCACGGCGGGCGCTAGGCTACGCGTACCCGCGGGTGTAGCTCAACGGTAGAGCTCCAGCCTTCCAAGCTGGCTATACGGGTTCGATTCCCGTCACCCGCTCTCAGGCGACGAAAGTCCGCCGATTAGCAGGGCCGTGACAACTTCGTCGGCCGAGTACGCCGTGTATCTCGTGCTTCGTCCGGCTCGATCGCAATGCTGTCCCACACAGTGCCCGCGGAGCGAGTGATACAGATACGCCCTCGCACGGTCGCGCTCGTGGTCGCGATCGTGCTGGCCTTCGCGCTTGCGCTCGAGATCGTGATCGTCGCCGGGCAGGTGATCGTCTGGGTCTTCATCGCGCTCTTCCTGGCGCTGGCTATCAACCCCCTGGTCGACTGGCTGCAGAGTCGGGGCGTGCGGCGGCGTGGACTCGCCGTGGCGATCGCATTCGGCGCCGTGCTCGTTGCTCTGGTCGGCCTGACGGCGGTGTTCGTGCCGATCCTGATCGATCAGATCGGAAAGTTCGTCGACGCAGTTCCCGGCTACGTCAAGGACCTCACCGCGGGGAAAGGACGCCTCGGCTTTCTCGAGAGCAAGTACCAAGTTGTCGAGAAGGTCGAGAAGGCGATACGGGACAACAGCGCAGGCAAGGTGATCGGCGTCTCCAATGTCGCGTTGTCGCTGACGAAGGGAGTGATATCAGCCATCGTCGCGGCCATCACGATCGCCTTCATGACCCTCTTCATGCTGCTCGAGGGCCCGGTTTGGATCGACCGCTTCTTCGCGCTCCTGTCGGAGAAGACCGCGCGGCGCTGGCGATCGATCGGACGCGACGTCTACCGCACCGTCGGCGGCTACGTGGCCGGGAACATCCTGATCAGTCTGATCGCCGGCACGCTGGCGGCGATCGTGCTCGCCGCTCTCGGCGTTCCCTACCCCGTTCCGCTCGGGCTACTCGTTGCGCTACTCGATCTCATTCCGCTTGCGGGCGCCACGGTGGCCGCGGTCATCGTCACCGGAATCGCCTTCACGACCGGCACCTGGGTGGGCTTGATCGTGCTCGTGTTTTTCATCGTCTACCAGCAGATCGAGAACCAGCTGCTGCAGCCGCTCATCTACGGTAAGACCGTACAGCTCTCACCGCTCGCCGTTCTGATCGCGGTGTTGATCGGGGCGAAGCTCGGAGGCATCGTCGGGGCCCTGGCGGCGATTCCGGTTGCCGGAGCGATTCAGATCGTTCTGCGAGATCTCCTGCAAAACCGGGGATTCGGCGCAATCGCGTCGGGTTCGCCTGGTAAGGAAACTGCGGCGCCCGCGCGCCTGCGCGGCTGATCCGCGGCGGGTCCGGCATTCGCGCGGATCCCCCTTCTGAGCGACTCTTTCTCTTCGTATGGAGGATATGGCAGCCGTGCCACGAGGCCGATCTAGCCTCCATGGTGTTCCGGAGGAAGGGGCGAGTTGCAACCTGCGTCGTCGGCGCGGTCTTGTTTTGCCTACTCGCCGTTCCGGTCGCGGACTGCGCTTCGTCCCGTGCCCGAGTGACCTCCGTGTCGCCGCTTAACCGGCAGGTCGTGCGCGAAGTGAACCGCGTTCGCTCCCGACATGGCTTGAAGCCGCTGGTGCGCTCTTCCTCTCTCAACAGAGCGGCGGCGAAGCACTCCCGCTCGATGGCTAAGGATGGCTACTTCGCCCACGAGTCGTCCAACGGGTCGGTTTTCTGGCAGCGGATCAAGCACTTCTACTCGGCGAGGGGCCATCGTTACTGGGCGGTTGGAGAGAATCTCGTCTGGGCCTCGCCCAAGATGACCGCCAAGCAAGCCGTCAAGATGTGGATGAACAGCAAGCCTCACCGCGCCAACCTACTCAGCAAGAAGTGGCGTGAGATCGGTCTTTCCGCCGTGCATTCAACTAGCGCACCCGGCGATTACCAAGACCGGGCCGCGACGATTGTGACGGCGGACTTCGGCGTCCGCCGCTAGCACTGGTCGGATAGGCGCCGATAATCCGGCCTTTGCGCCAGGAGTCGGCCTGTGCGTACTACACTGTCCGGCGCGCGGTGGCCGTAGCTCAGTTGGTAGAGCCCCGGGTTGTGGTCCCGGTGGTCGTGGGTTCGAATCCCACCGGTCACCCCTCTCGCTTGCTCGGCCGGCGGCCCCCTTTCGGCCGGGCGCGACCGGCCTGCGGGGGCCGCCTGATGCCGCTGAGCGCACTTCGCTCTCCGGGGCCGTGCTGAAGCACTGTCCCCTCCGGCGAAGTCCACTCAGCGGCGCCCCGAGCAAGCGAGAGCGGTTGTCCTTGTCAGCCCCCTTCCCTCCGGGGCCGTGTGGAAACACTGTTCTCTCCGGGCTCGCACCACCAGCGGCGCCCCGAGCAAGCGATAGCGATTCTCTTTGTACAGGCCTGTCGGCTTCTTTCCACCGCGAAGCGACTGGCCTTCCGAAACCGCCGACCGAGCAAGCGAGAGAGCGGTTCCTTTAAGTGTGCCGTCACCGGGGCCCGAGGGCTCGAGACGCTACCGGAAAGTGCTCCTTTGCAGCCGAGGCGTTACGCTTGGAGTGAGCGCCTGTAGCTCAGCGGAAGAGCGGCGGCCTTCTAAGCCGCGGGTCGGGGGTTCGAATCCCTCCAGGCGCGCTCTCGCTTTCTCGGTCGGCGGCTTTGTGCAGCCAGGCGCGACTGGCCTCCCGAAGCCGCCCGACACCGCTGGCGGCACGATCCTCTCCGAGCCCGTGTGGACACACTGTGCTCTCCGGGCTCGCACCACCGGCGGCGCCCCGAGCAAGCGAGAGCG
>CAZWTK010000068.1:0-3723 GCA_964636655.1 uncultured Gaiellales bacterium | reverse complement strand
TCGAGATGGCGCTCTCCAGGCGCAGAGCCGGACCCGGACTCGTCCACCACTCCGACCAGGGCTCCAGTACACGGCTCTTGTTTTCTCGCGTCGCTGTCGCGAGGCCGGCATAGACGTTTCGATGGGCTCGAAGGGCGACTGCTTCGACAACGCGGTTTGCGAGAGCTTTCACGCCACGATCAAGAAGGAGCTCCTCTACCGCCGCAGCTGGCCGACCAAGCAGGAAGCTCGAAGTGCCGTCTTCGAGTGGATCGAGGTCTTCTACAACAGGGAGCGCCGGCACTCCAAGATCGGCTACTACTCTCCCGCCGAATACGAGAGGATTTCAATCAATCAAAAACAGCAAGTCGTCTAACCGTCCCGGTGTCCACCGAACCGGGGGAGGTCCAGTGCTCCACTCCGGATCGTCGCACGGCAAGAGGATCACCTTGTCTCGGAAGACATCCGCGTCGCACTCGGTGTAGGCGTTCATCTCGCGTTCGACGTCAGCCCACTGGGTATAGAACTCGTCCTTCGCAGCGACCTTCGCCACATTGAGACGGCGCCCCTTGCCACCTACGGCTGCCGGCGCACATCAGTCACAAAGTGGCCTGTGTCTCAGCGGCCCGAGCGGAGCGCTCGCAAGCGCATCAGCTTCGGAGTTTGCCTCTCGGGGCACCCACGTGACCTTAATGTCAGCGAACTGCTGGATCAAAGCAGCTGCTTGCAGATGCAGGGGCTTGAGGTGCTCCGCCTTGACCTGCGATTCGCCGTTCAGCTGTTCGGTAACCAGGCGGGAGTCGAGGCATACACGTAAGTGCTCGATCCCGTGAGCGCGGGCAGCCTCAAGGCCTCTGATGAGAGCTCGATATTCCGCGACGTGGTGATCTTTCGCCGGCCCGATTGCCTCCTGTATCTCCTCGAGGGGCGCCTTCAGGACGATACCAATCGCAGCTTCACCGGCCATCTTGCCGGGTTGATCGGCGACTATCCCGCCATCGGTCGAGAGCAAGTAGTAGCCGGTCTTCGGGCCAAGGCCGTCGCCAGCGGACGTTCCACGTTCCTTCATAGCACCCTCTCTCAGGAGCGAGTCCAGTCGGGCGCCCTGCACGGGCGAAACCGGAGTGACGATGTACCCATTCTCGAGATCGCCCACAACGCGGCATTGGCTGGCGCCGTGGTGCCAGTAGTGAAGAGCGATGTACGCACACAGATAAGCATCCACCTCATCCTCGAGGCGATCGAGATGCGCGCCCGAGAGAGGCCGGTTGACCTGCTCGACAATCTCCGCCCAGCGCGGCGAGGCGGCAACATCGAGCGACGGATCGTGGTCTTTCAACGACTCGATAAGACGGAGTAGCGAGCCGAAGGCGGAGATGCGAGAGGCGAGCGTCCTGCCTCGCTTCGCTTTGTACTTCAGAGTCAACGACAGCCCGAAGAGCGCAACCGTCGCCGGGTGGGGATAGACCTCGATTGCGCGGCGCACGGGCTGTCTCGGCGTGAAGGATGGATCGAGATCGAGACCGAGCGCCGAAGCGAGACGTGCGCCTCGGATTCCGTCGCGAAAAGCTGCGAGTCCGAGGTTGCTGGAGTGAGCGGCGGCCTGATGAGCTCCGAAACAGCGACTGATCAGGCTCTCGCAGGGGCGACGCCCCGTCGCGTTACGAACCACCAGCGGAGCATCGATAGCGACGAGCACTGGCTCGGCGGCGAACGGCTCGATCCACTCCAGAATCTCCGCGTCACTCCTGACGAGCGTCGACGCGCGGACGGCGCCCTCCTCTACCAGGCAGAGGCCGGTGCCGCCGGTGCTCCAGGCGAGATCAACGCCGATGAAGCGCATGGCCCATCCTCGCAGATCCGCTCCTAACGGTCAGTCAACTGCCCGAACCCATCTCTCCGTCCGATGATGCGAATAGCGCACTGCGAGAGGGGGCTCGAAGCCGCCGTCCCCGAACCCCAAAGCGCTACTTAGGAGCCCGGCCCGTTTCGCGCAGCGGTAAGAATGGCTTCAGTACTGGGTTGCACGAACAGTTCGTGCAACCCGCCATATAGCGGGGGCCCGTTATGAACGACTTCCTGCGACCGCGTTCCGAGTCATAGAGACTCGCGCACTAAAGGACTTCGCTCCTTGTCGATCCGTTGGGCCACACGCATACAGATAGACGGGGGCCGAACAAGCGCGAAAGCGACCGAGATCCTCCTTCGTGGCGGGAGTCTGCCTCTAGCGGACGCCCACGACCGATATCTCATCGAGGCTGTCCGGATGCATGCATCTTCTCAGGGCGAGACCGGACTCTCGCTACCACCCTCCAGGTGTCCGCGGTGTGCATCGCCTACGCGTAGCCACCTGATCGTGCTGATGGATGGGGATGTCTTTACGATCTCATCTACTACCAGTAGTGCTTCTTCAGGGACGGACCGCGTACTCGCCCCGAATAAAGATTTCAAGAGGCTCGGATTACGTTCTACTTCTACGACCCACTCCGGGTTTCCGCGGGGACCTACGTGGCTTATCACAAGGTTATATTCCTCATCGTCGTAGATAAACGTCGTATACCAACCGAAATCTTCCTGTCCAATAGGTCGAATTCGAAGGTTGCGTTCTTCTAGCCGAGTATTGAACCACTCCGCGAGATCGTCACCGAAACATTCCGGGTTCAGATAATTCTCTTTAGTGACAGTCGTGTTGAAGTCACCGCTCTCGAAAACTACGCAGCGTCTTTGGTCCGATCGTTTACTCATCCGCAACTACATCCACTAGACATACTCCCGCTACCCCAAGCAGCGCCCGCCGCAGTCCGAGAAGGGCTTCGTTAGCGGGTAAACGCTGATCGGAGCAGCGTGATCTCCGCCCCACCACCTGTATAGACCGATACGAGCAGACTCGACCTCGACTCCCTGCGGAAGTGAGCCGTCGAGGTTGAAGCGTAGAAGCGTTCGGCTCAGATCCTTGCGATTTGCCCCGATAGCGAGGAAAGGCGCGCCGCAGAGGCTGAGGTTCTGAGTGATCGTGCTTTCAATCGCGCAGTCGGTCGTCGTGGACTCGGCGCTGGCGAGGATCGTCTGATGGACCTCTACCGGGTATTCGCGCTCGGGCGCACGGAGCCAGTCTCGATCAAGCTGGAGGGAAAGGCTGTATTGGCGGCCGTCCTGATGCAGCGCAAAGTCGCACGGCACTGCCTCTCCGGCGCTGTCGGTCGCGCTCGGAGCGAGAATCGAGAACCTCCCCTTCCCATCCTTGTCAACGACGACGACGCCACTGTCGTCGCGCTTCACGCGCAATCCGGTACTGAGCTCTAGATCGAAGCGATAGGACTCCGGGACGCGGGCGCTCTCGAGAGCCAGCTTCGCTTCCACCCCGCTCGAACCCGGAACGTAGGTGACGGTGACGCCACGGGTGACGGCGTAGGTTGCCTCGTCCCCGTCTACCGCCGGAGCGCCGTGCGCGCCCTGAAGCTCAAGATCGACCCAATCCTCGTCTCGAGTGACCCTGATCCCGTTGCTCTGGTGGTTGCGCGGCAGCTCGAGCGAATAGTGGTTCGCGTGGTTCTTGTACGCGTAGTCGTGGCCGCTCAAGCGAACGAGCGCGTTGTTGATCGTCTTCCACTTCCCTCCGTCACGGAAGTTGACCGGCTGCTGATAGATGACCGTACGGCGCAGTCCTCCCTTTGCGGCGAAGGTCCGCGAGTGACCGGTCCGAAGTGAAACGATCTCCTGACCTGCCGGAACGCTCGAGCGAGA
>CAZWTK010000067.1:0-3911 GCA_964636655.1 uncultured Gaiellales bacterium | reverse complement strand
CGCTCTCGATGCGGTGCCCATTCGCCACCGCCCGAGGAAGCGAGATAGCGGGGGCCCGCTTCAAACGACTACCTGCGACCCCGTATCGGATCGAGGAAACTCGGCCTTTGCAGGTAGTTGCTTCCAATCGATTCTTCTGAGTCTCAGGGTCCCAGCGAGCTCAGAGACGCGTAGAAACCCGGACGTCTGCAGCTAGTGACGAAACCGTTACGAGCGCCTCCTTCCCAGGAGTCGGCGATGGTCCACATGCCGTCACCCAAGGCTGCACAGCACCACGGGTGCGATCATTTACTCGTCACTCTCTCCAATGAAATGGCCATCTTCATCGACGATGAAATCGCTGGTTAGCGGCACGTACGCCCGGAAACCCCCATCGTCGATCGACACCACAACTCGCACATGCCCGCGTCGGCGATCATCCCAGAATGCAGTCGCTTCTAGGTAATAGGTTTTTCCGGACGCGGAGAGCGTTTCGTCAACATCGTCCTTGCCGATCAACTCAACGAGCTCCTGATAAGGAGCAGCTCGAAGCTCGTTGATCTTCCCCCGAAGAAGAGTTGTTGCTTCCTCTTTATTCATCGTCTTTGAGCACCTCAGGGCAGTGGTATCTGAACACGATGGTGGCTCTCACTTATTCCCTTCATGTGGGCGTGGAGCTCAAGGTGATGTCGCCGACCAACCCACCTAAATGGATGCGGTTTAGGACTGTAGTGGATCCACGCTCGGCGCCCGGCTGCGTAGTCGCCACCACCTCCGATCGTTACCAGCGTTAGCACTGTATCGCCGGCGTTATCGCAGGCAGCGAGCGAGGCGAAGCCGCCCATGACGTTCGCCGCACCCTTCATCCACCAGGATGAACCGGGGTCGGTGGCGATCCTGGCCCAGTAGGCGGCGGCGTTGTTCGCGGCACTGGTGACGCCGGTCTTGTCGGCCACCCAGTTGATGCCGCCAGCGGCGGCGTCTATGGGCGCGTTGACTGCGTTCCAGACGGTGCCGAGGGGACCCCAGCCGAGGCCAGCCGGGTCGATTCCGTTGATCGGATCGCCGCCCGCGTAGGCGTAGAGGTTCGTGTCTCCGCCCGAGAAGTCGAGCGGATCCTCCGAGATGAAGGTCCCGCTCTCTGCGTCGTACTCCCTTGCGCCCATGTGGGTCAGGCCGGTATCTGAGTCGTAGAGGCCGCCCGCGAAGCCGAAGGGTTGGAAGCCGGGGTTCGTGTCCTGGGTGATCCGGCCGTAGGAGTCGTAGTCGAGCTCCTGGGCGACCTCGCCGGTCTCGGTGTTGATCACCAACCTCGGGCTGTCTCTCTCGTCCGAGACGATGCGATAGGTCACTCCGTTTTTAACCATGTAGTCGGGGATGACCGAGGAGGAGCCGTAGACGAAGCGGCTCACGACAGCCGTTTGTGTTGAATCCAGCGATTAAACCTGACGGGCGATTCCCATTCCGCTATCGTCCGCGCCTTTCGGAAAGATCTCTAATCAGACTCGGTGCGACGCGAAGAATGCGTGGAGCCTTCCTAAACACTCGTCTGGAGGTTCGATGCACGAGATTAGCGAGCGACGGCTTGATTTCATCTCGGTCCACCAAACCAAAGGCGTTTCTTAAGAGTCGTTCGAGATCTGCCGCTCTTGTTTCGCCGGTAGGTTCCAACGACAGCACGGAACCCGGCGCGATCCATCGAGGAGCGAGCACGTTTCCATTCGCGTCAAACACCAATACCGAATCCACTTCCTTCCAACGCTCGATCTCGCGCGCAGCCGCTGCCGTCAACTGGAATCTGAATATCTCCCCACTCGGCCGAGCAACAAAAAACGGCCCGTCGATAGTGTGCTGGGCGCTCTTGAAAAGCGCTCTAGCCGATGCGCCAAAGTCAAACGCAGTTGGGATCTCCGCGCAGAGCTCGAGGAGACTCGACCTGATATCTAACGCGTCGTTCACGTCGCCACCGATCTCGAGCTCCGCCAGAATCGCTTCGTCCGCAGCGAGCGCGCTCGAAGCATACGACGCTACCCAGCGCTGCCTATCGAGTTCCCCACCCTTGAGTGCAGGCATGTGGAAGAAAGCTTCTTCGAGGTCATCTAGCACTCGCTTGAAGAAGCCCTCGGGCTCTTCGATGTTCGGGAGGAGATCCGCAAACGTCTGGATATCGTCGATCTCATCCCTTCGAACCCGTCCGCAAAGCAGACGTAGCTCACCTGCTATGAGTTTCTGGTCAACCACGAGGCCGCCAATGGCGAACATCCCATGGAGGGATATCGACATGAACTTTCGCCTGCCCGTTCGTTCCCGGATACGGATGACGATCGACTGCGAACAACCGCTTGTCCTTCTCCGTCGATCGAAGACTCCTTATTACAAACAAACCTCGCCCTCCGCGGCGTTGCTTCTCAAGCAGCTTAATCGCAATTCGACTGTTCGCGTAACTACCGCCGCCGCCGACGGTCGCCAGCGTAACGACCGTGCTGCCGACATTGTCACACGCTGCAAGCGACGCAAACCCGCCCATGACGTTCGCCGCACCCTTCATCCACCAGGAGGAGCTGGGGTCGGTGGCGATCCTGGCCCAGTAGGCGGCGGCGTTGTTCGCGGCACTGGTAACGCCGGTCTTGTCGGCCACCCAGTTGATGCCGCTGGCGGCGGCGTCGAAGGGCGCGTTGACTGCGCTCCAGACGGTGCCGAGGGGACCCCAGCCGAGGCCGGCCGGGTCGATTCCGTTGATCGGATCGCCGCCCGCGTAGGCGTAGAGGTTCGTGTCTCCGCCCGAGAAGTCGAGCGGATCCTCCGAGATGAAGGTCCCGCTCTCTGCGTCGTACTCCCTTGCGCCCATGTGGGTCAGGCCGGTATCTGAGTCGTAGAGGCCGCCCGCGAAGCCGAAGGGTTGGAAACCGGGGTTGGTGTCGTTCGTGATCCGGCCGTAGGAGTCGTAATCGAGAGCCTGAGCGACCTCGCCGGTCTCGGTGTTGATCACCAGCCTCGGACTGTCTCTCTCGTCCGAGACGACGCGATAGGTGACACCGCCTCTGACCATGTAGTCGGGGACGACCGAGGAGGAGCCGTAGACGAAGCGGGTCTTCGCTCCGTTTTCGTCCTGTTCCTCGACCGGGCTCGAGCCCTCTCCGTAGAGGAAGCCCTGAACGATCTGCCCGTCCACCTTCTTTCCCACCCTCTGCCCGAGCGGGTCGTAGAGGTAGGTGACATGGCTGCCGTCTGCCAGGTTCGCGCCCGTCAGGGTTCCGAGCGAGTCGAAGTCGAAGCTGGTCTCATCGCCGGTGTCGGCGTTCGCTACCGAGGCGAGGTCGCCGTTTGCCGAGTAGGTGTAGGTGTTCGGGCCGAAGCTCTTCAGGCGGTCGCGGGCGTCGAAGGAAGCGTTCAGGGTCACGCCGTCGGAGCGGGTGGCCGCCCAAACATGTGCCCGCTTAATCTCTCTGCCGTAGTAAGCGCCTCGAAATCACCCTGATCAGTCTTCCCCGCGTAGTGGTTTGTTCCTCAGTGCTAATGAGCAGCTGCGCTAGTTGATTCAAGCCGAGGCTGGTATTTGAAGGCAGTTTCGTACCTATGCCTTCCAGATAGCTTTGGAGTCTCTCTACTAATATGCCTTCTTCAGATGGCTTTTCCTCTAAGGGGACCAAAGTAGTCGATTTCCCGTCGGTTGTTGCACTCAACCGTCTACCAATCCCATCGTAAAGGCGATAGCCACCTTCCTTAACAAACCATGGCTCAAGACCTCCTTCAGCTTGTTCGATAGACGGGAATACCCCAACGTCATTACCTTCGATAAAGAATATGGGTGCAGCAATACCAGCTCTCTCCATTACCAACCCTTTTCCCAAGGCCTGTGCCACTTCATTGATCCGCCCCGCACCGTCTGTCCGTTCGGTCCAACGATCTTACGATGATAGTGAGGCCAGTGG
>CAZWTK010000066.1:0-4339 GCA_964636655.1 uncultured Gaiellales bacterium | reverse complement strand
TTATATCCTTGTTTTTGTAAAATACGTGAGAAGATGTGAAGTATGTATTTGTCGTCGTCTACTATGAGGATGTTCTTGGGTTGTTTTTCCATCTTTAATCTGTCTCCCGGGTAAATGGTAATTTTATAGTAAATTTGCTACCTTTTCCCTCTTCGCTTTCAAAGCTTATCTCTCCGCCATGGGTGTCTATCAGTTTTTTGCAGACTGCTAGTCCAAAGCCTTGTCCTTTAGCCTTTGTAGTGAATAAGGGCGTGAATATTTTTGGTTTATGCTCTTCAGCTATGCCTACACCGGTGTCTTCGACACAGATTTGTGCTTCCTTTTCGTTACAGGAAACTTTAATGGTTAATTCTCCTCCATTTGGCATTGCTTGGACAGCATTCGCTATCAAGTTCATAGTAACACGTTTTATAAGCGTCGGGTCAACCACCAAATTTCCGAGATCTTCTTGGAATAGGGTTTGGACTGTTACATTTTTTGGAACCTTCACGGCGGATATTGATTCGCTGATCAGGTTTTGAATATTTGTCGCTCTAAGTTGGGGTATAGGTGTTCGGGCAAAGTCTTGCAGGTCAGCAACTATGTGATTGATATAATGTATTTGGTCTTCGATGATATCGAGAATTTCTAAGAGCTCTTTTTTTTCGTGGCTTTCACACTGGAGTGATTGAAGTTCTTCTTTTGCCAAGTAGATAGACCCGTCTATGCTCTGCAGCGGGTTGCGGATGTCGTGTCCCACCATGCCTGCGGTCTGACCAATGGTGATAAGTTTCTCAGCATCCTTCAATTGCTTGCTCTTCTCTTCGACCAAGTCCTCCAAATGTTTGCTGTAAAACTCGAGTTTTTCCCGCAGCATAACCAAGTCTGTGATATCCTGTGTGGTTCCAAAGGCACTTAGCAATGTGCCGTCCTCGTCAAACTCCAGTTCAGCTTTTTCTCGCACCCACTTAACTTGTCCGTCCACGATAATTCTATGTTCTACGTCGTAAGGTTCACCTCGAAGTCCAGCCTTCCATTTCATGTCAACATATGCTTTGTCGTCTGGATGTACACTATTAAGAAAAGTCTCGTAAGTCATAGGCGTCCCTGTTGGGACTCCGAAAATTCTATGATTTTCATCTGACCAGCGCAAAACATTTCGTTGAGTATCTAGGCGCCAGCTTCCAGTTTTAGACACAGCCTGAGCATGTTTCAAATCATGTTCGGCTTCTTTAAGCGCTTTTTCGCTCATCTTGCGTTCAGTAATATCTATACATATTCCCATCATTCGAGTGGGCTCGTTCTGCTCATCGTATACGCCTTTTCCTAACGCATTTATCCAACATATCTCTCCATCAGGTCGGATAATTCTATACTCGTTGTTCAAGAAAGAGTGATTTTTCAACACCTTATCTATCTTAGTAGAGGATTTCTCTTGATCTTCAGGGTGCAAAACAGCCTTCCAACTCTCAAACGATGCAACATCTTTTTGTGGGTCAAGACCAAAGAGTCGAAACATTTCAAGGCTCCATTCGATATGACCTGTGGTAATGTTCCAGTCCCAAACTCCAACTTCTGCTGCATGTTGAGCCATCTCGAAGCGTTCATTTAAACGGCGGATCGCCTCTTCAGTTTTCTTGAGTTCAGTAACATCTTCAAATATGGTAAAGAAATACCCCTTCTCTGGAGAGCATGTAGACACCCAATACCACCTATCCAGAGCCTCAACATAACTTTCAAACTTCAAAGGCTCTCCTGTCACGGCAACTCTCCCGTAGACTTCTATCCAATTTGCTGGATCTTTCTCTAGTTCTGGAAGCACTTGAGTAACCCGTTTACCTAGAATATTCTCCCGTTTCAGTCCTGTGTGCCGTTCGAAAGCATCGTTAACTTCCAAGAAAATATAATCTACGGGTCTCTGCGCCTCATCGAATAGGACTTTATGATAAGCGAAGGCATCCTGCATACTTTCAAAAAGTGTGCTGTATTTTTGCTCACTAAGTATTAATGCACCATTCACCGCTTTGCGTCTCGTCGCGTCCTCCATCAGAACCCAATCATCGTCCTGCCTGATTAAGGTGCCAACATGATTACGAATAACGTCAACAACATCCATGCCGCTGCAATTCGAAAGGCGGTATGTACATAATGCGATCATCCGGTAATCGCCAATAACTGAGTTAATAGCTCTCTCGTAATCTACAAAACTCTTCCAGAGGTCTCGGTCAACCCACAAAGTGTTTCCTGTGAGTCTTAGCCCCTCAAATCCACGCTTCAAAGCAGCTTTCTCTTTTTCTACCCAGCCCTGCAGCACCCGTTCTGAGTCAAACGTGCCGCCCAACAAATACCAATCAGCGTAAGAGAGTATTTCGATTTGTCCATTCCTGATATATTGGTCTAAGTCAGGAACAGCATCTTTGAGAGCATCTTTTGCTTCATCAACCCCTAGAGGCGGCGACGTTACCCACATGCAAAACTCGTTACTACGTAAACCTTCAGCAAAATAGGGAACCAAAAGGTCAATCAGGTCCTGTTTTGTTTCATAGAATTGACAAAGATGTGTCCCCCAGGGTATAACTCCTACCAGATCGTTTCCAAATCTTCGGAGCACACCTTTTTCAGCATAATTCACAGGCAGATACACCATCCGTTAAGTTATAACTCTTCTTTGTTGCTACGTTCCTTAAAAGATTAGGTGCAATTTCAGAATCTTCTTTGACCAGTTTTAATTGTCCCGTATTGTAATCACTAAAATATGCAGTTGACATACATCAACGGGAATATGTTCATTTGCTTAAAAATATAAAAACACATCCACTAATAATGAATGCATTGATGCCCTACGAGTTAGTGAGAGATGGAATTTGGACGATAAAACACTATATGAAATTCTCAACGAATTAGGTCTGTCAAAAAGAAAAGCTGACATTTACATGTTCCTTTCAAGAAAAGGTCTCCAAAAAGCCCAATCCATCGCTACATATCTTGGAATTGATAGAGCCCAAAGCTATCGTTTGCTTCGTAGCCTAAAACAGAAAGGAATGATTGAAGAAACAATCGAATCGCCTACTCGATACATAGCCATTCCAATAGAGAACCTGCTCGAAGCACATCTGAAGGACAAGAAAAGTGAGATTGAAAACTTGGAAGCCGAAAAAACAAACATAATCAACTACTTTAAATCCATCAGCAAAAAAGAGCCGGAAATTCCTATGGCAAAATTCCAAGTAGTAACCGGGAGAAATGGGATATACACAAAAATCGAGCAAATGGTAAACGAGTCCAAAAAGTCAGTCTCAGGACTCACAACAAGTCTTGGACTGATTCAAGAAGACATACTCGGAATTCTTGACATTATCCTAGAATCAGCGCAAGAGAAGAAAGATGTAACGTTCAAAATGCTAGCAAACATCACCAACGACAATCTCAGTACCATAAAAAGCATAGTAAAGATGTTGCCCACCAATAATGCGAACATTGAATGGCGCCACACAATAATTGGTTCAATGAATTACCCACGCTTTATCATAAAAGATGATGAAGAAATCCTACTGTATATGACAACCAAAGACCAGCAAATTAAACCTCTCAAAGAGGATAACGGATTATGGGTCGCCAGCAAAATGTTCGTTTCAACCCTGAAATCGTCTTTCATGGAAATATGGCGCAACGCCATCAACGTAAACGCCAGAATAAACGAGCTGGAAACAGGAACCCCAATAGAAGAAACAACAGTGATTAAAGAACCTGTTGATACTCAAAGAAAAATAAACAAAGTGCTCGAAACCACCAAGAACGAAATTATGCTAATCTCATCCTCGGTTGGAATGAACAAACTCTGGGACAGCAACTTATTTCAAGAATGCACAAAACGAGGAGTCAAATTTCGCATTATGGCGCCCATCGACTTGGACAACCTTGGAGCAGCACAAGAACTTTCAAAATTCTACAAAATTAAACATGTTTCCATCAGCTTCTTAACTATGCTCGTTGCCGACCGCAAACACCTTTTCATATTCAAGGCGCCCTCATTAGAAGAAAAAATGATTTCACCGTTTTACTTGCGTAACGCGTTCTATACCAATGATACAAAATACGTGGAGCGAGCAAACGAACTTTTGGAGGACATTTGGAAAAGAGGAACACTTCTCTCAGAGATATGCTCGGGCGGCTCTATGGGCACACCCGTTGTGGAGGTGCTGGCGTCCAACACCATACTTGATGTGGTAGAGGTTATGCTCAAGAATAATGTCCGATCAGTCCTTGTAACCAAGGACAATAGCATAATGGGCATAATAGACCAAAGAGACATCCTCGACAAAGTAATCGAAGCTAGAAAAGATCCAACTAAAACCCTTGC
>CAZWTK010000065.1:0-4684 GCA_964636655.1 uncultured Gaiellales bacterium | reverse complement strand
CCTACTGGTGCCAGCCGACCTGGAAGCGACTGGTCGTGATCGGAGCCGGGCCGGTCACCAACATCCTCGTGGCGATCGCGATCTTCGCCGCGCTCTATACGCTCGATCTCTACCGTCTCGGCTTCCAGGTAACGGCTAAAAGCGGCGCCACGACGACGCGCGTAGAGCGCGTCCTTGAGAACTCGCCGGCCAAGCGCTCGGGACTCAGGCCGGGCGACGTCGTCGTGTCTGTGAACGGCCAGAGGGTAGACGGCTCGACCCTGACGAAGCGAATCGGCGGCTCAGGTGGACGAGCGATAACGCTCACCGTTCGGCGCGGTGGAAAGCTCGTGCAGCTTCGGTCGGTGAAGCCGAGGAACGAGGCCGACTCGCTGCCGGTGGCCTTCGTGAACTCGGTTCGCCTGACCGGCCGGATCATCGACGAGATCATGGTCAAGGGAATCGGGCGCCTCGTCGTCGGCAAGGGTGGCAGCCAGGTCTCCGGGCCGATTGGCATCGTCCAGAGCTCGTCGGACGCATACAGGCACGGCTTCTCCGACTACCTGTTCATCGTCGGGCTGATCAGTCTCTCCCTCGGCGTCCTCAACCTGTTACCGCTGCTCCCGCTCGACGGTGGCCACATCGCCTTCTCGCTGATCGAGGGAGCGCGCGGGCGAGCGGTCTCGCGTGAGGTCTACGAGCGTGTCTCGGCCGTGGGGATTGCTCTGGTCGCGCTCCTCTTCGTGCTCGGGATCACGAACGACATCGGGCGCGTCGGCTAGACACAAGCCTGGCCCGCACGCCTGCCTCTAGAATCGGTCACGTGAGCAGCTCTCGTCAGATCTCCGTCGGTAGCGTCAAGATCGGCGGCGGCGCACCGGTTGCCGTCCAGTCGATGACGACCGTGCGAGCGGCTGACGTCGAGGCGACAATGGCTCAGGTCGAGGCGCTTGCGGCGGCCGGTTGCGAGATCGTCCGCTGCGCCGTTCCCAAGCTTCCCGATGCCGAGGCGTTGAGCCAGATCGTGCGCCGCTCGCCGCTGCCGGTGATCGCGGACATCCACTTCAACGCCTCGCTGGCGCGCAAGGCGATCGACGCGGGAGTCGCGGCCGTGCGCATCAACCCCGGCAACATCGGCGGCCCCGACAAGGTCGCCGAGGTGGTACGAGCCGCCAAGGCGGCCGGAACGCCGCTTCGCGTCGGCGCCAACTCGGGCTCGCTGCCCGAGCACCTGCGCGAGCTGGCCCACGACGATCAGGCCGAGGCGCTGGTTGACGCGGCGCTGGAGGAGGTGGAGCTGCTCGAGAAGCTCGACTTCCGTGACTTCAAGATCTCGGTCAAGTCGACCTCGGTGCCTGACACCATCCGTGCCTACCGTATGCTCGCGGAGAAGGTTCCCTATCCGCTGCACCTCGGAGTGACCGAGGCCGGCACGGTTTTCGGCGGCACGATCAAGAGCGCGGTCGGAATCGGAACCCTGCTCGCCGAGGGAATCGGCGACACGATTCGCGTCTCGCTCACCGCCGATCCGGTCAAGGAGATGGACGTCGCCTGGAGCATCCTCAAGGCGCTCGGTCTGCGCGAGCGCGGCCCGGTGATGATCAGCTGCCCCACCTGCGGCCGCGACAACGTCGGCGCCCAGGCGCTGGCCGAGAAGGTGGAGGAGAGGCTGAGGAACTACCCCCAGACCTTCCAGGTCGCCGTGATGGGCTGCGCGGTCAACGGTCCGGGCGAGGCGGGCGAGGCCGACTACGGCATCGCCGGCGGCCGCGACGCAGGCTTCATCTACGCCCACGGTGAGGTTCTGCGCAAGGTTCCGACCGAGCGACTGATAGACGAGCTGTTCAGCGAGCTCGATCGCTGGATCGAGGGCGGAATGAAGAGGCCGCGGCGTCCGCGCGTCGTAAAGTCCGCCGCCGAGGCGATAGCCGAGGCCGCCGCGTCGGCGCCCGACTGAGCACCCCGTTTCAACAGCCGCGGTTCAGCGTCTCGGCGTAGGCCAGCTTGGGCCATTCCATTGCCACATAGAACGGCTCTTTCCAGGGGTTGTTGAGCGGCGTTCCGATCACCGCCAGGCGGCCGTGATAGCAGCGGCGCATCTCGATCCGGGCGCGCGTGACGTGGAAGTAGGAGGTGACGACCACGATCGATCGCAGGTGCCGCTCGACCGCGATCCGTCGCACGAAGCGAGCCTCGCCCTGAGTGCTTTCGGGGCTCGGATCGAAGCAGACGACCTCGAACGGACGCTTACGCCCGTGACCGTCGCAGAGGTGCGGCGCCTCTTCGTTGTAGGCCCACTTCCCGCTCGGATCGGAGACGATCAGAAGCGGCGCGATTCCCTGCTCGGCCAGCTCGATGCCCTTCTTCAGCCGCAGCGGACCGCCCGCGATCACCACCACCGCGTCCGACTTCCGCACCGGATCCTCGTTGGGATAGATGAAGAGCTTGTAGGTCGCAGCGGCGAAGATGCCGAGCGTATCGACGAGGACGAGCAGCACTATCAGTAGGAGCGCGTGTCTCCCGGCCCAGGCGCGCATCCGGGGATCCTAATCGCTGCCTCGCACTTCGCGCCCCCAGGGTCGGCGCTCAACCGATAAGTTCTGACCCACATGAATCGCCTCTCGCAGCTGCACATCCCGACGCTTCGTAACGACCCCGCCGACGCCGAAGCCGCGAGCCACCGTTTGCTCGTGCGCGGTGGTTACGTGCGTCAGGTCGCGGCCGGTATCTGGACATTCCTGCCGCTTGGTTGGCGAGTGCATCAGAAAATTGAGCGAATCATCCGCGAGGAGATGAACGCGATTGGCGGCCAGGAGATGCTGATGCCGGTGCTTACGCCGTTCGAGCTCTGGCAAGAGACCGGACGAGACTACATCCAGGAGATCTTCCGACTGCAAGATCGCAAAGGCGCTCAATACGTCCTGCCGATGACCCATGAGGAGACGGCCACCTTCCACGGGCGCGAGCTGCAGAGCTATCGCCAACTGCCTCAGCTTCTCTACCACTTCTCCATCAAGGAGCGCGATGAGCCGCGACCCCGCAGTGGATTGATCCGCGTTCGAGAGTTCATCATGAAGGACGCTTACTCGTTCGACCGGGACGAAGCCGGGCTCGACAAGGTCTTCGAGCAGCATCGAGCCGCTTACGAGCGCATCTTCGAGCGCTGCGGTGTCGTCTGCTACGGCGTCGAAGCCGAATCCGGAGTGATGGGCGGCGACGAGTCGGTCGATTTCCTCGCGCCCGCAGAAGCGGGGGAGAACACCCTGGTCACCTGCGAGAAAGGCGACTTTGCCGCCGACCTCGAGGTCGCGCGCACTATCCCACGGTCGCCCAGTTTCCCCGAGCGGTTGGAGTCTCCCGTGGAGATAGAGACGCCGGGCATCGGCACGATCGACGAGCTTACCGAGTTCCTGTCCATCGACCCGATGGCGACGGCGAAGGCGATGCCGGTAGTAACGCAGGATGGGCGCGTCGTGCTCGCTCTTGTTCGCGGGGACGACCGGCTCGAGGAGAGCAAGCTGGCCGCGGCGCTCGGCATTCCCTCGCGACCCGCGACCGAAGAGGAGATTCGCGAGGCGTTCTCGGCAGCGGGGGGCTCGCTCGGTCCGGTCGACTTCTCGGGCGACATCGTTGCCGACGAAACCCTTCGTGAAGGTCAATTCGTAGCGGGCGCGAATCGCGACGGCTGGCATCTGCGTGGCGTCGAAGCGGGGCGCGACTTCGAAGCTCGCTTCGCTGATCTTCGTCAGGCGAACGAAGGGGACAGCTGCCCCCTCTGTGGCAGCCACCTGCGCTTCCAGGCAGCGATCGAGCTCGGTCACATCTTCAAGCTCGGTACTCGCTACTCGGAGTCCCTGCATGCCTACTACCTGGACGAAGACGGCAAGGAGAAGCCGATCGTGATGGGCTCTTACGGAATCGGCCCCGGCCGCGTACTGGCCGCTGCGATCGAGCAGAACCACGACGGCAACAAGATCGTCTGGCCGCGCGCGCTGGCGCCCTATGACGTCGAGGTTGTCGCGCTGCAAGCGGCAGATGAGAGTCTGCTCGGGACCGCCGAGGAGATTGGTACCGCGCTCTCGGACGCCGGGCTGGAGGTCCTGCTCGACGACCGCGAGGCCCGCCCGGGCGAGAAGTTCGCCGACGCCGACCTGATCGGGGCGCCGCTCAGGATCACCGTCGGCAAGAAGACGCTCGCGGACGGCGCGGTCGATCTGCGCGTTCTCAAAACGGGCGAAGATCTCCGGGTACCGGCCGCCGAAGCCGCCGCGCGGGCGGCGGAGCTGCTCGCGTGAGCGGTCGCCCAAGCCGCCGCCGCTTCAGCGACGAGACCTTCGGCCCGACCCTTCAGCAGCTTATGGACGAGCTGGGGGTCAGCTACCGCAGCCTGGCCGAAAAGACGAAGCTCTCGGCCGGGTACCTGAACCACATCGTCCACGGCTCTCGCCCGGTTCCCACCAACGACGTCATCGCAGGCATAGCCAAGGCGCTCGGCGTCGAGCCCGAGCACTTCCGTGAGTACCGCATCCGCGTCATCACCGAGCGGCTCGAGCGCCTGCCCGATCTGGTCGATCGTCTCTACAAACGCCTTACGAGCGAATAGCGCCTGCGCCGGTCGGCGGTGTCTATAAAGCGCTATCGTCTCGATCGGAACGGGACGTGGCGCAGCCTGGTTAGCGCGCTTGACTGGGGGTCAAGAGGTCGG
>CAZWTK010000064.1:0-5005 GCA_964636655.1 uncultured Gaiellales bacterium | reverse complement strand
ACGCTCGACGAGTACCGCAAGTATCTGGAGCGCGACGCCGCGCTCGAGCGGCGCTTCCAGCAGATTCGCGTGGATGAGCCCTCCGTCGACGACACGATTCAGATCCTGCGCGGCCTGCGCGACCGCTACGAGGCGCACCACCGCTGCAAGATCTCCGACGGCGCGCTCGACGCCGCCGCACAGCTGGCCGACCGCTACATCCAGGATCGCCATCTGCCCGACAAGGCCATCGACCTGATCGACGAGGCCGCCTCACGGATGCGGATCAAGACCATGAGCGCGCCTCCGCGCTACCGCGAGCTGGAGGAAGAGATCGAGACGGTGCGCAAGGAGAAGGAGTCTTCGATCGAAGCGCAGGAGTTCGAGAAGGCGGCGGCGCTGAGAGACAAGGAGCGCAAGCTGAGCCAGAAGCGCAAGGAGCTCGAGGAGTCCTGGCGCGACGAGGAGGACGCGGCCGAGCAGCCCGAGATCGGCGAGGAAGAGATCGCCGACATCGTCTCGATGTGGACGGGCATCCCCGTCTTCAAGCTGACCGAGGCCGAGTCGCAGAAGCTGATCCGCATGGAGGACGAGCTGCACAAGCGCGTCATCGGCCAGCACCCGGCGATCGAGGCCGTTTCCAAGTCCATCCGGCGCGCCCGCGCGGGCATCAAGGATCCCAAGCGCCCGACCGGCTCGTTCATCTTCCTGGGGCCCTCGGGCGTCGGCAAGACCGAGCTGGCCCGCACCCTGGCCGAGTTCCTGTTCGGTGACGAGGAGGCCATGATCCAGGTCGACATGTCGGAGTACATGGAGAAGCACTCCGTGTCGCGGCTGGTCGGCTCGCCTCCGGGCTACGTCGGCTACGACGAGGGCGGCCAGCTGACCGAGTCGGTGCGGCGCAAGCCCTACTCGGTGCTGCTGATGGACGAGGTCGAGAAGGCCCACCCCGACGTCTTCAACATCCTGCTGCAGATCCTCGAGGACGGAAAGCTGACCGACTCGCAAGGGCGTAAGGTCGACTTCCGTAACACGATCGTGATCATGACCTCGAACCTGGGCGCTGCTCAGATCTCCAAGAACCAATCGCTCGGCTTCTCCTCGAGCGACGAGGCCGGCCTCTCCTACGACGAGATGAAGTCGCGTGTCACCGGGGAGCTGAAGAAGGTCTTCCGGCCCGAGCTGCTGAACCGCATCGACGAGGTGATCGTCTTCCACAAGCTCGAGAAGGCCGAGATCAAGCAGATCATCGACCTGATGCTGAAGCGGCTGCGCGAGCAGATGGCGACGCACAAGGTGACGATCGAGCTGACCGAGAAGGCGAAGGATCTGCTGGTCGAGCAGGGCTTCGACCCGGCCATGGGCGCCCGTCCGCTGCGCCGGGCGATCCAGCGCCTGATCGAGGACCCGCTGGCCGATTTCGTGCTCGGAGCCGAGCTGATGCCGGGCGCCACGCTGATCGTCGATCGCAAGAAAAACTCCTCCGAGGAGGTCGAGATCAAGATCATCCCGGGTACCGAGCCAGTGCTCGAGGAGGAGCCCGAGAAGGTCGTCGTCCCCACCGACGGCGGCGGCGACCGCGACAGCGACGAAGAGCCCGAGAAGAGCACTGAGGAGAAGTAGCGGGCGCCAGCCCTTATGCTGCGCCTGTGCTCGCCGCTCTTGACTCCAGCGCGATCGCCGAGATTGTTCTCTCGGCTGTGCTTGCGTGCTTCCTTGTCGGGTACCTGATCAGACGCCGGCGGCGGATCTCGTTGTCCTGGCTCACAGTCCGCGACGGTCGTGTGATCCTGAACGACAAGGGTCGGGCGAAGATCGGCAGTCGCGGGCTCGAGATCTCGAAGATCGAGGAGTCTATCGCCGAGACCTTCGCGCTGGACGACGAGGGAGACATCGTTCTCAGCGAGGTGGGACGCGAAGCCTTGAATAACGGAGCCGGGGAAGACGCTCGTCTCGATAGAGCTGAGAAGGGCAGCAAAGACCAGTAGCGATCGCCAGCGCCTATGCTGAGCCTATGCTCGTCGTCGCCGACACAGTTGTTGCGCCGTTTACGATCGTTTTCTTTGCGACCTTTCTCTGCATCGTGGTGGCTCGCGCGGTGCTCAAGGCCGTACGCGGCGGCTCTCGAATCATTCGACGCTCACTCGTCGTTCGCGACGGCCATGTCGCTCTGAGCGACGAGGCGCGGGCGAGGCTCGGACAGCGCGGGCTCGACGTCGCGAAGATCGAGAGCATGGTCGCCAAGAGCTATTCGGTGGACGAGCGCGGTGGAATCGTCACACGCGGGACGAGCGGCAAGGCGGCGCCGCTGCCACCGACCTCGAACGTGCCGTCGTCCCCTTCGTCGACCGTCGCGGAGTCGGATCGGCCCCTCTTTCGCAAGCCGACCGTAGAAGACCTGCTTCGCGGAGGCTCAGGCAAGTAGCGGCGTGCATGGTACCGCCGTCGCGAGGCGGCGACTAATCTGTATCCGGAACGGTCCGATAGGCGATGGGAGGACGGGATGAAGGGATTCAACGACAACATCGAACAGCTGACCCTCGAAAACGACGATTTCCGGAAAGTCCTCTATACCGCGTCGCACAGCCAGCTCGTGTTGATGAGCCTGAGGCCGAACGAAGAGATCGGCCTCGAGGTTCACGAGGACAACGATCAGTTCTTCCGCTTCGAGTCGGGCCGGGGCCGCGTGATCATCGACGGCAACGAGTACGAGGTGAAGGACGGCTCGGCGATCGTCGTGCCGGCCGGTGCCGAGCACAACGTCATCAACGGCTCGGGCTCGGAGGCGCTGAAGCTCTACACGATCTACTCGCCGGCCCATCACAAAGACGGCGTCGTACGCGCGACCAAGGCCGAGGCCGAGGCCGACGAGGCCGAGTACGACGGTCAGAACTCCGAATAGGCCGCCGAGCACGAAGCGCGTTACGTGTCCGGCGCGAAGTAGACACATTTACGGGCGCCTTTCCCGGATACCGTGTACGCGTCGCAAACGCGGTGCCAGGCACCGCGGCGAGCACGGGCGCCCGGGCCCGCGAGAAGACACGAAGTCGCCACAGTTCGCCGTCTGCGCCTCTGCGTAGACTCGGCTGGTGGCAAAGGCGGCCGTCCAGTTCACGTGCACTGAATGCGGTTATGCGACCGGGCGCTGGCTCGGGCGCTGTCCGAGCTGTGAGAGCTACGGCACGTTGACCGAGGAGAGCGTAGTTCCGCTGCCCAAGAATGCGCCGCGAGTGCAGCGACCGCTCCTGCGCCTGGTCGAGGTCGAGGCGAGCGAGAGCGAGCGCATTTCGACCGGTGTGCCCGAGCTCGATCGCGTGCTCGGCGGCGGGCTGGTTCCCTCCTCGCTCGTGCTCGTGGGCGGCGAGCCCGGGATCGGGAAATCGACGCTGCTACTGGCCGCGTTGCGCGCGATCGCCGAGGAGCGCCGCGGCCTGCTCGTCTCGGGCGAGGAGTCGCCCGCTCAGGTTGGGCTGCGGGCCGAGCGCCTGGGCGGAGCCGGCAAGATCGAGATTCTGGCCGAGACCGAGCTGGAGGCGGTTTGCGAGCTGCTCGAGCGCGAGCGACCGGAGGTTTGCGTGATCGACTCGGTGCAGACTCTCTACTCGTCGAGCCTGGGCTCGGCGCCGGGGTCGGTGGCGCAGGTGCGTGAGGCCGCCTCGCGGTTGATGCACCTGGCCAAAGAGAACGGCATCGCCGTATTCCTTGTCGGGCACGTGACCAAGGACGGCGCCGTGGCCGGGCCGCGCGTGCTCGAGCACCTGGTCGACTGCGTGCTGCAGTTCGAGGGCGACCGCTACCACGAGCACCGCATCCTGCGTGCGACCAAGAATCGCTTCGGCTCGACCAACGAGCTAGGCGTCTTCGAGATGACCTCCGCCGGCCTGGTCGGAATTCCCGATGCCTCGGCGCTGTTCGGGCGTTCCGAGCCCGGCGAGGTCGGCGCCGCGGTGGCCTGCACGCTCGAGGGCTCGCGTCCGATCCTGCTCGAGATCCAGGCGCTCGTGGCCCGCAGCGAGCTGGCCATGCCGCGGCGCGTCGGCACCGGCGTCGATCCCAAGCGCCTGGCGATGATCGTGGCCGTGCTCTCACGTCATGCGCGCGTGGCGCTCGGACAGGCCGACGTCTTCGTCAACGTCGCCGGCGGCGTGCGCATCGAGGAGCCCGGCGCCGACCTGGCGATCGCGCTGGCCATCGCCTCGGCGGCGCGGGGCGTGCCGGTGCGGCCGGGGTTGGCGGCCTTCGCCGAAATCGGCCTGACCGGACGCTTGCGCGCGGCGACCCAGACCGGGCGCCGGGCGGGAGAGTGCGCCAAGCTCGGGCTGGAGCGCGCGCTCGTCTGCCAGGGCAGCGTCAAGAACGGGGCGGGGCTGGAGTTGATCGAGGTGGCCAGGCTGGGCAAGGCACTGGCGCTGGGGCTGGAGTCGCGCCGAGACGAGTCCGACCCGGCTCTCTGAGTGCTCGCAGCGCTACAGAAAGCTCCGTCGCCGCCGTACCGGATCAAGCAGGTCGATCCTTTTCGCGCGGAAAGTGAGCGTCGCGCGGGCCTGCACCCCGGCGAATCGGCGTAGCCGTGCGGCTGCTCAGATCGAAACGCGTTCTGAGCAGGGATTTTTCGGAAAGACACCTGAAAACGTGCGTTTTCCAGCGTTTTTTGCTATCATTAAGCAGTATCCAGCCGGCGGTAGTGGCACCGCCGGCCTTTTCGCGAACACAGCTCGAAAGGGGAGTGTCGCTTGTTTGAGGTTGGCGAGAAAGTCGTGTATCCGCATCACGGTGCGGGGACGGTGGTCGAGAAGGAGATGCGCACGGTACTCGGTCAGAAGCGCGAGTACCTGACGATCAGGATCCTTCATAACGACATGACCGTTCAGGTTCCCAGTGAGAATGCCGAGCGCGTTGGACTTCGCCCGGTGATCGAAGAGGCGAAGATCGACGGCGTCATCGTTGCGCTCACGGCCGGCAAGACCGAGATGCCGAAGAACTGGAACCGCCGCTTCAAGCACAACCGCGACAAGATGAAGACGGG
>CAZWTK010000063.1:0-6011 GCA_964636655.1 uncultured Gaiellales bacterium | reverse complement strand
GGGGGGAATATCACCCAGGACACCGCGCGTATCTCTCTTCTCGAGCATGTCGACCGTGACTATCTCGCGGCGTATCTCCGGAGCGAGCCTGCACAGCGTTACTTCCGGGCTGTCGCCCGTGGCGTCGCTGTGAAAGGCGTCAACATCGGCGACTTGCGAGTGATGCCAATCCCACTCCCGCCCCTCGCCGACCAACGCCGCATCGTTGCCGAGGTCGAGCGCCGGCTCTCGCTCGTCGACGCCCTCGCCGCCGCGACCGCCGCCGCGCTCAAACGCTCCGCCGCCCTACGCCGCTCGATCCTCGAACGCGCCTTCAGCGGCCAGCTCGTCCCCCAGGACCCCCACGACGAGCCCGCCTCGGTTCTGCTCGAGCGGATCCGGGCGGAGCGAGCGGCCGAGGATCCTCGCGGGCGGGCGAGACGCAGTTAGCCCTCTCGAGCCGCCCAGCATACCTCCACGAGCACGGCTCGGTATGGACACCCGGTCGCGCGTTACACACACCAGATAAGCGGTTTTACCCATGAAAAGACGCTTCGGGCGCCGCTCGGCTATGGACACTGCGTATGGACACTAGAGCCCCCGCTTAAGGCGAGAGGCATATTGATACTTCTTATCCACAGGGACGATAAGAACGATAAGCCGTGGTAAGGTCTATCCAACTTGGACGAGCTCAAGAACCCCTATCGCCCTGGCGCCGGTACCACCCCGCCGGCTCTGATCGGGCGCGACGATCTAATCCGCCGGTTCAAGATCACCCTCGCTCGTGCCAGGAGCGGCTCGCCGGGCAAGAGCGTCATGCCCGTCGGTTTACGGGGCGTCGGGAAGACGGTTCTTCTCAACCGCTTCTCCGAGCTTGCGAACGATGATGGGTTCTCGACGGCATTCATCGAGGCGACCGACTCCGGCGACTTTCCGACGCTGCTGGCGATACGTCTGAGGAAGCTCCTGCTCGAGCTCGATCGCGGTCCGGTCTCGACCTACGTTGCCAAGGCACTACGTGTCCTGAGAAGCTTCACGTATCAGCTGCCGGATGGCGGCGGGGCGATCCAGATCGACCTTGAGCCGCTTCTCGGAGAAGCCGACTCGGGTCGCCTGGACGAGGACATGACCGATCTCCTGGTGGCGATCGGTGAGGCCGCGCGAGATCGCGATCAGGGGCTTCTGATCGCGGTCGACGAGGTGCAATACCTGACCGAACGCGAGCTCTCGGCTGTGATCGTCGCCGTTCATCGCGCGACGCAGTTGAACCTTCCGCTCGTCCTGGTCGGCGCCGGTTTACCGCAGCTTCGCGGCCTGGCCGGCGAAGCCCGCTCTTACTCCGAGCGTCTGTTCGAGTTTCCAGAAATCGGGTCGCTTAATCCTGGCGACGCGAAGGCCGCGATCGAGATTCCGGCTGTTGATGCGGGCGTGGAGTTCGAGGAGAATGCGCTGGCGGAGATCGTGCGCGAGTCGCGCGGATACCCATACTTCCTGCAGGAGTGGGGGTACCACGTTTGGAACCACGCGATCGATTCGTCAGTCCCGGCGGCCGACGTGCGCGCCGTTCGTCCCCTTGTTCTGGCGGCGCTGGATCGCGACTTCTTCCGAGTGCGACTCGATCGGCTGACACCGAAAGAGAAGGAGTACCTCCGAGCGATGGCAGAGCTAGGGCCTGGACCGCATCGGAGCGGTGATATCGCCTCTCAACTCGGAGTTCGGGTTGAGAGCGTGGCTCCAAGGCGAGGCGGACTTATCAGGAAGGGCATGATCTACAGCCCGGCACACGGCGATACCGCGTTCACCGTTCCGCTCTTCGACGAGTTCCTCAAGCGGGTAATGCCGTGAGCGCCGACAACGGCCTCGTTCAAGTCCTCTGGAACTACTGCAACGTTTCGCGCTTCTCGGTGCGTTACTCGAAGGGATCGGCCTCGGGCGCCGGCTTACGCGTTCGGATTTCCTTGACGATCTGCTGAAGCCGATCGCTCGCCGTGTAGTAACGACCGCGCCGCTCGCCATGAGCCACGATCAAGCCAGCCTCCGCGACGGCTTGAAGGTCTCGGCTCGCCGTGTTGTTGGTGATCTCTCCTCCAACCCAGTCCCGATAGGTCGAGTTCCGTACGCGAAGTCCGACCGCAGTGTTGAAAAGGAGTGTGATTGCGCGCTCAGGCAGGTGGGCCTTCTCGGTCTCTTGCGAGCACGCCTCCCAGAGCAGCTCCGACAACTCGACCCGCCAGATCAGAGTTCTCGCCTGCCGTAGGTGCGCGGTTAGGCAGAAGCGGAGCCAGGGCCGGGCATCGCGCTCGGGCGACCAATGCCCCTGAGCCACCTCAGACAACACTGCGTAGTAGGCGGGAGTGTTCCTCCCCAGGTACTCCTCGATACTTGCGAAGGGTGGCTCGAGTACCTGCTCGCGGGCGAGTACCAATGTCTGCGCGCAGCGCGCCATGCGTCCGTTGCCGTCGCTGAACGGATGGATCAGAACGAGATTGAGGTGAGCCATCGCGGCGCGAACAACCGGAGCCGATCCCTCCGACTCGTTGACGCAACCAACGAACTCCGACATCAACTCCGGAACGAGCAACGCATCAGGTCCCTCGTAGACGATCTCGCCGCTCGCTTCGTTACGCACCCAGACCGCCCCCGGACGCCAGCGACCCGGATTCTTGGAGAGGTCGTGGCCGACCATCATGAAGTGCAGGCTCCGAACCAGAGTCTCGTCGAAGTGAAAATGCGGATCCGCGGCGATCTGAAGCACGTAGGTCATCGCATCGCGATAACCGGTGACAGCTTGCCGCGTCTCCTCGCTCGCGTCGAGCGGCTCCTCGCCGGCGATAACGGCATCGACGTCATCGAGCGTGGCGTTGTAGCCTTCGATCGTGTTCGAAGCCTGGACAGCGCGTGCGAACGAGAGGCGGCGAAGCGAGCCCGTCCAGCGACGCGGCACAGCAATCTGTCCGCGCAAGCTGGAGCGAAGCCGCCCGATTTCCTCGAGAACCGCCAGCTCACGCTCTCCTAGTTGTGGAGTCCGGAAAAGCATGTCAATTACAAATTACCACAATGTCAGTTATTAACTTGCATTCGTGCACGAACACCGGTTCGCGCTTATGAGCGTCGATAACGGCCTCGTTCAACGCCTCTGGAACTACTGCAATGTCCTACGCGACGATGGCCTCTCGTACCAGGACTACCTAGAGCAACTCACGTTCCTGCTCTTCCTGAAGATGGCCGACGAGCAGACGCGGCCGCCCTTTATTAGGCCGCCGATCGTGCCGGACGATCTGAACTGGCCGAGCTTGCTAGCTCGCGACGGCGACGACCTCGAGGTGCACTACCGTCACATTCTCGAAGAGCTCGGCAAGCGCGGCGGCATGCTCGGCATCGTCTTTCGCAAGGCTCAGAACCGCATCCAGGATCCGGCGAAACTCAGGCGCCTGATCGTCGATCTGATCGATCGCGAGGGTTGGATGACGCTTGGCGTCGACGTAAAGGGCGACGCCTACGAGGGGCTGCTGCAGAAGAACGCCGAGGATGTGAAGTCCGGCGCCGGTCAGTACTTCACGCCGCGGCCGCTGATCAAGGCGATCGTCGAGGTGATGCGGCCCGAGCCGGAGATGACGATCTGCGACCCGGCCTGCGGCACCGGCGGTTTCCTGCTCGCCGCACACGACTTCATCTCGAGCAGCTTCCCCTACCTCGACCCCGACGAGAAGAAGCACCTCCAGTTCGACGCCCTTCACGGCTGGGAGATCGTCGACGCTACGGCGCGACTCTGCGTGATGAACCTGCTCCTGCACGGAATCGGCGCCGAGGACGCCGACAGCCCGATTCGGGTCGAAGACGCGCTCAAGGCAGACCCGGGCGATCGCTTCGAGATGGTGCTCACCAATCCACCCTTCGGGCGTAAGTCCTCGATCTCGTTCGTGAACGAGGAAGGCGATGCAGAGCGCGAGGATCTCGTGATCGTCCGCGACGACTTCTGGGCCTCGACCTCGAACAAGCAGCTCAACTTCCTCCAGCATGTGAAGACGCTGCTCAAGCCGGGCGGTCGGGCGGCGATCGTCGTCCCCGATAATGTCCTCTTCGAGGGCGGCGCCGGCGAGACGGTTCGGCGCAAGCTTCTGCACGAGTGCGACGCACACACGCTGCTGCGCCTGCCGACCGGCGTTTTCTACGCCCAAGGCGTGAAGGCGAACGTCCTCTTCTTCGACCGTAAGCCCGCCGCAGAGACACCCTGGACGCGCGAGCTGTGGGTCTACGACCTGAGAACGAACATGCATTTCACGCTCAAACAGAACCCGCTTGGCGAGGAGCACCTGCGCGACTTCGTCGCTGCCTACTCCGCGGGCGACCGCTCGGCCCGTGCCGAGAGCGAGCGTTTCCACCACTTCTCATACGATGAGCTGATCCAGCGCGACAAGGCCAGCCTCGACATCACCTGGCTCCGCGACGATTCGCTCGAGGACATGGACAACCTGCCCGCGCCCGAGGTGATCGCTCAGGAGATCGTCGAGGATCTGGAGGCGGCGCTAGCGGAGTTCGCTGCGATTATCGACGGGCTCGCGCCACAATCGACTACCGAGGAGTCAAACACGTGAGTGATATCAAGCTCTTTCGGATCGGAAACGACACCGCCTTCGAGCTGGTCGGTTCGGCGATCGCCATCGAGAAGACGCTTCAAGCCCTAATCGAGAGGAATCTAGAGGCGATGCTCGGCGTTCACTTCCTCGCCAGCGAGTACTCGACGGGCAAGGTCCATGGGGGTCGGATTGACACGCTCGGGCTGGATGAGAACGGCTCCCCCGTAATCCTCGAGTACAAGCGGGCGTCGAACGAGAACGTCATCAATCAGGGTCTTTTCTACCTCGACTGGCTTCTTGATCATCGAGCCGAGTTCACGCTTCGAGCGATGGAGCTGCTCGGTTCCGACGTTCAAGACAAGATTGACTGGTCGGCCCCGAGGCTTGTCTGTATTGCGGGGAACTTCACTCGCTACGACGAGCACGCTGTTTCACAGATAGGTCGGAACATTGAGCTGTACCGGTACCGGTGGTACGAGGACGGCTTTCTCGCCCTTGAACTGGTCAACCAAGTCTCGGGCCGGGTTGAATCGACTGATCAGCTAGCTGCACAGGCGAGCAAGCAGAACAAGCAGACGTACAAGACAGTTACCGAATACTTAGACCAAGCCAGCCGGCCGCTACGTGTCCTCTACGAATCGCTCGACGCTTTTCTCCTCGCGCTTGGTGACGACGTCGTGATGAAGACGACCCTCTACTACCTCGCGTACCGACGAATAAAGAACTTCGCGTGCGTCGAGGTTCGTGCCCAGTCTGACTCGCTCTTGGTCTTCCTCAAGATCGACCCAGATGAAGTCAGTCTCGAAGACGGGTTTTCGCGTGATGTACGGACGGTCGGTCACTTCGGTACAGGCGATCTCGAACTGCGGATCGGTTCTCTCGCAGACCTAGAACGGGCAAAGCCGTTGATCGAGAAAAGCTACGACGCGAGCTGACGACGCGATTGGCATGGAGCCGCGACCGACAAGCGCGGGCGCGGCCAACCAACGCCCTCGAACGACCGCTACTTCAGCCTCTCGCCCGAAAAACCGCCCCTTCGCCCATACCCCCACCCCTGCGCCTCTCAGGCTTCTGGCGGGTCGCTGAGTGTGCGAGCCCGGAGGGCACAGTGCATATCGCACGGGCCCGGAGAGGATCGTGCGCTCAGCGACCCGAGGCGGCGGCCATGGCCGCAACGCCGTCCAGAAGCCTGAGATGGCGAGGGCCGGAATTGAACCGGCGACACCACGGTTTTCAGCCGTGTGCTCTACCAACTGAGCTACCTCGCCGCCGCAGCCAGTCTACCCGCCCCTATTCGAGGTAGGTGTCCTCGTGGGTGTACGGCGGGGCGCAGCAGCAGAAGAAGCGGAGATCCGTCGTCGCGGTGATCTCGTGCCATGCGCCCGCCGGGATCAAGGCTGCGTCGCCGGGCGAGACGCGGCGACGTTCGCCGCCGATCTCGAGCTCGCCCTCGCC
>CAZWTK010000062.1:0-6012 GCA_964636655.1 uncultured Gaiellales bacterium | reverse complement strand
CTGGCATACGAAATGAGGTCACCTATTACCCAACCTTCGACGCCCAGGGTCGCCCCGCCCTCTTCTGGATCGTCAGCGCGCCGCACGGTGAAATGGAGCAGTCTGCCTGGGAGCGCCTCTTCTATGCGACGATCGCCCCGAACGGCCGCTTGAGCTCGCCCAAGAAGATCGCAACTCTGGCCAAGCCGCAGCAGGTCGATGAGGGGATGGTGGTGCAGAACGCTCGGGTGCCGACCTACGTGTGGTGCGCGTGGGACGGCGACAACATCTGGCAGGCAACCCCGGCGGGCGCCAGTCGGCTTGCTGCAACGAAACGAGGATGCCCGGCAGACGAAGGCTTCGACGCGATCGCAGACGACAAGGGCAGGGTGGTCGTCGCCTGGCCCGCCATCGACAAGAACGGCGACTACGTCACCTGGATCTCGCTCCCCACCGCTCACGGCCGCCGCACAGAGCGCGTGAGCTCGGGCGCCCGGCCCGTTCTCGCCCGAGCCGGGAAGAAGCTGTTTCTAAACGTCGACCTCGGCGCCAAGCGCGCGATCTTCGCTCGTCGGGGATCGGTGTGGAGAAGGTTCAACCTCGGCGAGAACCGCTACTCCGGCGGCACCATGGGAGCTTCCGGAACGCGAGCCGTTTTCGCCTGGACTCACTTCAATTACGTGAGCGACCAGGTGGACTCGACCGATCTCTACACCTGGATCTATCCTCGGCCGTGATCTCCATCCTTCCACGGCGCCGACAGTCGCACTCGTTTTCCTGGAAGCGATCACCAGCTCAGGATGAGCGGAGTATCGACGTCAAGCGCGCCGGATCAAAGTAACCCCGTCGCGCACGCTCAGGATCACGCAACGCACACGCGGGTCGGTTCGCACCCGCTCGTTGAAGGCGCGGGTAGCCTCGGCGGCGGGGCTCCTATCCGTCTCGTCGAGCACACTCCCGCTGCGCAGGGTGTTGTCGACAGCGATCAGGCCGTGCGGAGCGAGTTTCGGCAGTACCGCCTCGTAGTAGTCGGGGTAGCCCACCTTGTCGGCGTCGATGAAGACGAAATCGAACGGGCCGGGAAGCTCCTCGAGCGAGGCCAGCGCCGGGCCGAGCACGATCTCGATCCTCTTCGCATGCGGGCTGACGGCGATCGCTCGGCGCGCAAACTCGGCATGGGCCTCGTCGCGCTCGAGCGTGACGATGTGCCCGTCGGGCGGAAGCCCCTCGGCCATGCAGAGCGCCGAGTAGCCCGAGAAGGTTCCGATCTCGAGCACCGAGCGCGCCCCGAGCGCGAAGACGAGGAACTCGAGCAGGCGCCCGACCACGGGCCCCGAGAGCATCTCCGGCCAGCCGAGCGTGCGCACCGTCTCCCTCGCCAGCTCCTCGAGCTGTGCTGAGCTCGCCGTGGACTGCTGCTCTACGTAGTCGAGGATCGCGCCCGGAGTGAGCTTCATGCGCTCTCTTTCGTTCTCAACTCCTGGCGCAGCTCGACCGGTAGCCGGAACTTGACGTGCTCCTCGACGACGCCGTGCTGCTCGATCTGCTCGACGCCGCGATCGCGGAACCAGTCGCACACCTCCTTGACCAGCCGCTCGGGGGCCGAGGCGCCTGAGCTGACGCCGACGGTGTCGACCTGCTCGAGCCAGCTCTCCTCGATCGCGGCGGCGTCCTCGATCAGGTGCGCCTCGATGCCGCCGGCTCGGGCCACGTCCACCAGCCGGTTCGAGTTGGAGCTGTTCTCGGAGCCGATCACGAGCAGGAGTTGGATCCGCGGCAGCATGTCCCTCACAGCGCGCTGCCGGTTGGAGGTCGCATAACAGATGTCTTCGCGCTTGGGTGCGCGGATATCGGGGAAGCGGCGCTGCAGCGCGGCGACGATCTCGGCCGTCTCCTCGACCGAGAGCGTTGTCTGTGTGACGTAGGCGAGTTTCGCTTCGGCAGGGAACGAGAGCGCCTCGACGTCGGCGATCGACTCCACCAGTACGATCGCATCTGGGGCCTCGCCCATCGTCCCGACCACCTCCTCGTGGCCGGCGTGACCGATCAGAACGATCTGGTACCCGTCGGCGGCGAAGCGGCGCGCCTGGACGTGCACCTTGTTGACGAGCGGGCAGGTTGCGTCGATTGTTCGCTGCCCGAGCTGCGCGCTGCGCCCGTACACCTCAGGTGCGACTCCGTGGGCCGAAAGCACCAGCGTTGCCCCGGCCGGCGCTTCCCGTTCATCCTGCACAAAGATCGCGCCGCGCTCCTTTAATTCGCGCACTACGTGCCGGTTGTGAACGATCTCATGGCGCACGTAGACGGTGCCGTGGAGAGCGAGAGCCCGCACGACCGTCTCGACAGCGCGCTCGACACCGGCGCAGTAGCCGCGCGGCGAGGCGAGAATCACGCGCTGAACCACTCGACCATCCACTCAGCCATCGTAGCTCTGGCGCTTCGCCTCGGGTCGCAACGCACGGAGAGGGCGTATCATCGTTTTCCGGTGCTGGTCTCGGATACAACCCTGCTGACCCGGCTCGCGGGCGTGTCCGATGCCGCGGTCTTCGGCGGCGTGCTCGAAATCCTGGCGCTCGCTCTGGGCCTAGCGATCGCTGTTCATCTCCTGATCGATATCTTCGTTCTGCGAGGCCGCCGACGCGCACGGGAGCTGGCCGCCGGGGAGCGCCAGCTCGCCGCGGTCGCCGAGCTCTCGTCCGCTCTCGCACTCACAAGCGATCGAGAGAGCATCGCGCGCACCGTTTTAGACACGCTCAACGACCTGGTCGGCTTCGACTTCTCGGGCCTGATGCTGATTGACGCGGATGGCAGCGAGGCAAGGGGGCTGATAGGTCGCGCCGCCGGCACCGATGTGGACTGGTTCCCGTCGAAGAGGCTGGATCTCGAGCACGAGGTCTCCGGCATCAGGCAGGCCTTCGAGACTCGCGCCATCTTCACGGTCGAAGACGCGCCCAACTCGGCGGATGTGAACCCAGAACTGGTCGGGCGAGCAGGGCTGAAGAGTCTGGTCTTCCTTCCACTCGAGGGCGAGCGGCGAATCGTCGGCGTCCTGGTTGCCGGCTCGACGAGCGAGTTCCGGGCCTTTCGCTCGGAGCAGCTGTCGTTGATGAGGATGCTGGCCGCCGAGGGGACTCTTGCCATCGAACGGATGGATTCCGTTAGCGCGCTCGAGCGAGGGCTCGAGCGCGAGCGTCTGGTGGCGGAGATCTCGCGCCGGGTTCGCGCCGAGCTCGACGTCGACCGGTTGATTGACGCCGCGCTTGCCGAGACTGCGAAAGCCCTCGACGTCGAACGCTGTTTCGTCCGCCTAGGCGAGCCCGACAGCGCCGCGCCGCTCAGGGCCGAATGGCGCCAGGACGGAATCGAGCCGGTCACGGCCGACAAGACGCCCTTCCTCTCGGTCTCGAACCTCGCGCTGCGCGAGCGGAAGACGGCGGCGATCGCAGACGTGGAGAACGACCCGAGGCTCGAGGACGATTCGCTCGGCAGGCGTGCGGCTCTGCTCGAGCTGGGCAGCCGGGCCGTTCTATCGGCGCCGATCATCCTGTTCGACTCGGTGATCGGGGCTCTCGCCGGGCACACATCGGTGGTTCGACGCTGGTCGGACGACGACATAGCGTTCATCGAAGCGATCGCACGCGAGCTCGGGATCGCGCTTCACACGGCGGGCCTGATCGAAGAGAACAAGCGCCGGCTCGAGGAGCAGGAGGCTCTTCTAGTGGCGACAGAGGCCATGGCCAACGAGCTCGAGCTCGACTCGGTGCTGGCGCAGAGACTGGCCGGCGGTCGGGCCGAGCTGATCGGCCCAGCGAGCTCTAAGCAGGTGATGACGGCGGCGGTTCGTCAGGCGATCGCGCTGCTCGAGGGCGACGCGGCCCTGATGCTCGAGCTCGAAGCGAACGAGCTCGTCGTGCGCGCGAGCGAGGGCGGCGGGCTGGAGGAGATGTACGGGCGGCGCTTCCCGGTGGCGGTCTCGCTGGCAGGCGATCTGGTTCATTCGCGCGCGCCGCTCGTGATCGAAGATCTGGCGCGCGACGAGGGGCCTTTGGGCCCGCTCGATCCGGTCGCTGGTCATGGTTTCGAGGCTCTGATTGGTGTCCCGCTGATCGGGTCCGACGATGCGCTGTGCGGGGTGCTCATCGTCTACTCGCGCCGTGCCCGCGCCTGGCGCCTGAAGGAGATCGAAGCTCTCGTCACGCTGGCGGCCAACAGCGCCACCGCGCTGGCCAACGCCTCGCTCTACCTGCGCGTGTCGCTCGAGCGGGAGCAGAGCCTCGCCATTCTCTCCAGCGTCGCCGACGGCATCGTCGCGGTTGATCGCGCGAGTCAGATCGTGCTCTGGAACGCCGCGGCCGAGCGAATCACCGGTATCGGCTCGAGCGAGGCGCTGGGGCGTCCGCTGAGCGAGGTGCTTCACCACGACCTGGAGGCGTCGGAGGGAGCCGAGGAGCGCTCGATTTCGATCAAGCGCGGCGAGCGGGAGCTGTGGCTACAGGTGGCCGAGGCGGTCATGCAAGATCCCGCCGGGCAGATCGCCGGCAAGATCTACACGCTCCGCGACGTTTCGGCCGACCGCTTCGTCGAGCAGGCCAAGTCCGACTTCGTCTCCTCGATCTCACATGAGCTGCGTGCGCCGTTGACCTCCATCTACGGCTTCGCCGAAACGCTACTGCGCCGCGGCGAGCTGTTCGACGACGTTCAGCGACAGACCTTTCTCTCCTACATAGCCTCGGAGTCGGAGCGTCTGACCGGGATCGTGGATGCTCTGCTCGATGTCGCCGAGCTCGACTCCGGCGATCTTCAGGTCGAGCTGGCGACAATCGACGTCGGTAACGTCGTGCGTGAGGTCGTGGAGAGCGCACGTACCGAGTTGGCCGGCGTCAAGGGCGACGAGCACAGCTTCGAGGTCGAGCTCTCGAACGAGTCGCTCAACGCCGAGGCCGATCGCGAGAAGCTACGCCGGGTGCTGGTCAATCTCGTCGACAACGCCGTCAAGTTCTCGCCGGGCGGCGGCACGGTGCGCGTTGTCGGGCACAAGCACTCCGGCGCGGTCGAGGTGTGCGTGAGCGACGAAGGGGTCGGTATCCCCGAAGAGGAGCGGGAGCGCATCTTCCGCAAGTTCTACCGGGGGTCGTCCTCGGTGCTGAGTGGCGGAACCGGCCTGGGCCTGTTCATCTCACGCGGACTGGTGACCGCGATGGGAGGCCGCATCTGGGTGGAATCGGTTGAGGGTGAGGGCTCCTCCTTCTCGCTCGAGCTTCCCTTCGAAGGCGAGACAGTGGTGGGGGAGTGAGCTACGCCGAACTCGGGTATAGGAAGCAGGTACCGCGATGACCCGGGTTCTGATAATCGATGACGAAGCGCCGATTCGGCTGCTTTGCCGTGTCAACCTTGAAGCCGAAGGCATGGAGGTCATCGAGGCCTCCGACGGCGAGAGCGGGATCGAGATCGCCCGTCACGAGCGGCCCGACGTGATTCTGCTCGACGTGATGATGCCTCGCCTCGATGGCTGGGAAGTGGCGCAGCTGCTCGTTGCGGACGAGCTCACCAAGGAGATTCCGATCGTCTTTTTGACCGCCCGGGCCGAGGTGCGCGACCGCGCTCGAGGGTTGGACATCGGGGGAATCGAGTACGTCACCAAGCCCTTCAACCCGCTCGAGCTGGCGCCGTTGATCGAGACATTGATGGAGCGAATAAAAAGCGACGGGCTAGACCTCTTGCGCAGCGAGAAGCTGGCCGAGCTGCGGGCGCTGGTACACGAGTAGTGGGCCGCCGCGACCGGCATGACGGACGCGGCTCACACAACGCCATTCCCCGGTTCTTTCATCTCGAACACTGCTCACACTCACGGCTGGCCGCGCACCTCATCTGGGAGCAGACGAGTCACAAACGCACAAACGTCGCAGGCGCGCTGACTCGTACACAGTGCTCATACCGCGAAAAGTCATAGCCCGCTTCGCGGGCCGACTTTTCGCGGATAATCGGGACGCCCGGATTCGAACCGGGGGCCTCCTGCTCCCAAAGCAGGCGCGC
>CAZWTK010000061.1:0-6475 GCA_964636655.1 uncultured Gaiellales bacterium | reverse complement strand
TCGGCGTGCGCTGGGTCAATCGGCTCGATCCGATCAAACAACCAAAGCATTACAAGCACCCTCCGAAACATCTCTGGAATGCGGCCAAGCGCGCCCGTCTAGCGCAGAGAATCGCCAGAGCAATCGCGGGAGCGTACGGCCCCGGTGGCTCACCGGTAAAGGCGTGCGATCCGAGGGCGGGCCATAGCAGCTCGACGCTCTGCCAGCCGGCCGATTCGAGCGCCACGGACTTCACTCAGGCCAAGGCTTGGAACACGTTCAGGAAGTGGGGAGGCACGGGCTGTCAGCATCCCTCAAACGACAACTTCGGCGACGCTCGGACGATCACTGGTTCGGAGGGCTCGGTCGATGGAACGACAAAATGCGCCACCTGGGAGTCGGGAGAGACCTCTCCTTACGGGGAGGGAACAGGGAGCGTGTGGTACCGCTGGGATGCGCCCGCAACGGATTTTTCGAAATTCGCGAAGGCCGTCGACTCGAATAACGACTATCTGGAGACGAACTTGTACACGGGCGACTCGCTCCGGCATCTCACGCCGGTATCTTTCGCTTGTGGGCCATCGCCTGGTGGGACGTACTGGATTCAAGTAGTCGATCATCTTGGGTGGGGCGGAGGAGATGCACCGGCCGGTCCGTTCACCCTGTCGTGGGGTACAGCCGGCTGCTACAACTGAGAGCCCGCTGCGGCGTATAGCAGCTTCCTTAGCGGCTCCGCGAGGTTGTGAAGCTGTCCGGTTAGGACCATCTCGCTTACTCGGCCGGCGACTCCCGCCGGCCGGGCGCGACCGGCCTATGGGGAGCCGCCTGACGCCGCTGACCGCACGCCGCTCTCCGGGGCCGTGTGGGTAAACACTGCCCCCTCCGGCGTCGCACGCCCAGCTGCGCCCCGAGTAAGCGAGATAGCGATTCTCTTCGTACAACGGATCCGCGAAATGGCGACTCCCGCCGGCCGGGCGCGACCGGCCTATGGGGAGCCGCCTGCGGAGGCTTGATGACTTTCGTCGGAGAGTAAACCTGCGGCGAAGGCAACTAGGTAGCGGACTTACTCGGCTCCTAAGTCCGCACTGTGCCTGCCGTTTGTTCGAGGTTCGTAGTCGAGAGAGGACGGCGTTGAGTGAGCCGCGCCAGCGCAGGTCGGTCGAGGCGGCCCTTGACCGGCATGAGCTCGAGGCGGCGTGAGAAGCTAGCGGCTCACGATGTTCGTCCACGCGATCGAGACCCTCTTGAAGGTAATCGGGCTTCCGCTCGTCTTCTTCGGCGTGGGGATCGAGTCGATGGGGATTCCCATCCCGGGCGAGACGGTGCTCGTGATCGCGGCCGTCGCGGCCGGCCACGGAACGCTCGTGCCCTGGCAGGTCGCGCTCTGCGCCTGGGCCGGCGCGGTCATCGGCGACAACGTCGGCTACGCACTCGGGCGTCACTACGGCGAGCGTTTCTGGATGTTGCCGGGCATCCGGCGCTTCTACCACCCCCGGCGCGTCGAGCGGGCTGAGTCATTCTTCAAGCGGCGGCGCGGTTGGGTCGTCGTCTTCCTGGCGCGCTTCGTGGCCATCCTGCGCATCTTCGCCGGGCCGATCGCCGGCATCTCGCGTATGCACTGGCGCTCGTTCTTGCTGGCAAACGCATTCGGCGGTGCCTGCTGGGTCGCCGCGGTGATGGCCGTCGGCTTGCTGGTCGGGTCGAACCTGCACCGCGCGATCAAGATCGTCACAGATGCGGGCTACATCGGCCTGGCCGTCGTCGTGCTGCTCGCGCTCGGCGCCGCCCTGCTCTGGTTTCGCCACGAGCGCCGAAGGCGTAACGAGGAGCGCGAGAGCGGCGAGTAGGACTCCGAGAAGCTTCGACCGAGCGACAGCAGCTCGACGGCTCCGATTCGGTCGAATCGGAGCGGCGGTACAATTCCGGCGCTTGCCCTCTTAGCTCAGCTGGTAGAGCACCTCCATGGTAAGGAGGGGGTCCACGGTTCGAGTCCGTGAGAGGGCTCTCTCGCATTCTCGGCCGGCGCATCCGTACGGCCAGGCGCGACTGGCCTCCCGGATCCGCCTGACACCGCTGAGCGCACGATCCTCTCCGAGGCCGTGGTGATATCCACTGTCCTCTCTCCGGACTCGCACGCTCAGCGCCATCCCGAGAGCGCGAGAGCACGATTCACGCCGTACAGCGGAGAGCTACTAGAGCTGGCCGGTCCGGTGCGCAGGCCCGCCGGAGCCGCCGGCTGAGAGCGCGAGAGGACGAGGAGTCGAAATCGATCAGTCGGCCGGGTCGTACGACGAGGCTCAGGCGTCTGGAGGCGCCTGCTCCCTGCCGCGGGCGACCACCGCACAAGGAGCGCGATCGCGATCGCGACGGGCCCGAGCAGGAAGCGCTCCCAGTTGCTGCTCGAGGTGAGATTCGCGAACGCGCTGAGCGCCATCGCTGCGGCGAGGAACCACGTCCACCTGCGCATGGCGCACGCCGTCCGACCCGTCGTGCGGCCGCGCGCCTTGGCGAGAACACCCGCTGCGGCAGCCGCTAGGTGACGCGCCTACACAGGTTGCGAACGGCTGAGAGGATGTCCGGGCCTCCTACATCCGGACCTCCTTAAGACTGTGGGTCTGCCACGACCTACGCCCAAGGAGGCACCGGACGAAGCTGCACCGTAACGCCAAGCTCGGACTGGCCGGACGCCACGCGCTCGTCTGCGCAATTGAAGGAGGAATGAGCCTGAAGGCGGCTGCAGCCGCCCTCAGCGTCTCGCCGTCGTCTGCAATGGGCGGCGCTTCAACCGGCAGCGTAACCGGTCACGGGATTCGTTTCCCCGGAGACGAGAGGCGAGGCGCTCGAAGGTATCCGGCGGATAAGTTTCAGTCGTGAAGATCCTCGTCGCCGACGTGCCCCAGCGCCGCGAGTTCGAGCCGCTGCCCCTGGGAGTCGAGCTCGTTGCCGAGTCCGACCCCGACCCCGAGGTCGAGTTCGTCGTGTTCGGGCCGGAGGTCGCGCGAGGCGGGGCCGCGCTGTTCGAGCGGCTACCGAACCTTCGCGTCGTGCAGTCGATCTCGGCCGGAGTCGACTCGCTGCTTCCGCTCGTACCCGAAGGCGTCGTGGTTTGCGGCGCAAGCGGTGCGCACGATGTCGCCGTCGCCGAGTGGATCATGGCTGTGCTGCTCGCCCTGCAGCGGCGCCTGCCCGAGTTCTACGAGCTGCAGCGGCGCTCCGAGTGGGACAACAACGCGGGCAACTGGTTTACCACCGGCCCCTCACCGATCGGTCCGATCGGCGATCTGGAAGATGCGACCGCCCTGATCCTCGGTCACGGCTCGATCGGTCGTGCGCTCGCCACGCGCCTGGCACCCTTCGGAGTGCGCGCTGTCGGCGTCGCCAGGCATGCCCGGGCGGACGCCGAGCCGCTAGAGAGCCTGCCAAGACTGCTCCCCAAAGCCGACGTCGTCGTCGTGCTGGTTCCACTCACTGCGGAGACGGAGGGAATGGTCGATGCGCAGTTTCTCGCATCGATGAAGGACGGAGCGCTACTGATCAACGCCGCTCGCGGTGCCGTCGTCGACACGGACGCGCTGCTCGGCGCTCTTCGCGCCGGTCGCATCCGCGCAGCGCTCGACGTCACCGATCCCGAACCGCTTCCGCCGGAACATCCACTTTGGCAGGCGCCAAATCTCCTCATCACCCCTCACGTCGCCGGCGCAGTGACGCGCTGGCGCGAGCGCGCCTACCGCCTCGCCGGCGACCAGATCCGCCGCTACGTAGCCGGCGAGCCGCTGCTGAACGTGAGCGCCGGTAACGATCTCACCTCATCGCGACGCCCGTAGCGACGACGCGCGCGGCGCGAGCGGTGGCCGGCAAGATCTACCCCCACCTCCCCTCCGGGTGCAAGCGGGCCCGTCTACAGCCTCAGCAACATGCCCTGCCCCGCCGCCAGCCAGAGCGATCCGCCTTTCGCCAACGGCGTCAGCGAAAGATCGACCGGCGAGACGCGCCTGACAGGTCTCGTGCGCGCCTTCACGATCACTTTCACCGAGCGCTTCAGGCTCTGGTTGACCACCAACGCGAACTTCTCGTTGCCCTTGCCCGAGAACTCCCCCACCATCACCGGCGCCGGCGATTTGATCGACCTGATGAGCCTCCCCGGTAGCCGCCGCAGACCCTTCGCCGGCGGGGCGGTGAAATAGACGCCCGTACTGCGTAGCCGCGTCAGAATCGGTGCCAGCGCCTTCACCTGGGCGTTCACCATCTGAAGATACGACCACGTCGCGGTGCGATTCCCCGCCTTGTCGATCGGCGCATACCCGTATCGTCCCGCGTAGTACGTGAACCACGTCAGCCCGCGCGCTCCCGCCGACAGCGCCGTATACGCCTGTATCAGCAGGTTCGCCGGCGACGGAACCGTCGTGTGCGGGCGGATCTGGTTCGAGTTGACTACGCTCCAGAACGGCAGGTTGTGCTTCTTCGCGACTCCGCGGATCTGGAGCAGATTCCTGTAGTACTGCGCCGCCCGCACGCGGCCCTTCAGATCCATCGAGTAGGTGACGCCGTAGTTGTCGTAGCTAATGAACTGCGGCTTGACCTTCGCCACGTAACGCTCGAGATACCTCACGTAGCTCTTCGTACCGAGCTGAGAGAGATTCGGCGCACCCAGGGTCGCGTAGTTCGGATACAGGTTGATGTAGGCCAGCTTCCCGGGCGCAAGCCGCTTCAGCGCGGCGACGGCTTTACCGAGCGCCGGAAAGTCCCGTGCCCCCGGCTCGTCGGCGAGGAAGTATCCGATCAGCGCATCGCTCTCGCCCGCTGCGCCGACCACCTTCTTCACGTAGGCGACGATCGCTTTCCCTGACATTGCGCGCCAGTTCACGCGCGCTCCCGGTCGACCGACGATCGCCCGCATTCCCGCCTTCTCCACCTTCTCGAGCTGATCTGGCCGGACGAACGCGACCGTGTTGAACCCGCACTCGCGCAGACTTTCGATCCCATGCCCCGGCTGATCGAGAAAGACCTGCTTCTTCGGCTGGATCTCCCACGACATAACCGGAAAGAAGTCGCTCGCGAGATCCATGCGTGGAGCCGTACTCTGCCGGCGCGAAGTCGCCTCCTGACGGCTTGCTCCGCCGCCAATGCAGAGCGCCGCGACAAGCACCCAGACGCTCGCAGCGCGTTTCATCGTCCTCACGATCGTACAACCGCACTTGCGCCCGCGCGACACCAGCGCCGAGGCCGGCACCGGCCGTGCTCAGCCGATCTCGGCGGTCACCAGCCTGTCTGCGCCCCGGGGTCGCGAGAGAAGAGCATCTGCGGCACGGGACCGCCCACCTCCTGATCTCCGGACTCTCGTCGACTCCACGACCGCCCCGTGCTTTCGCTCTGTCGGGCGTTCTCAGTGCCAGATGTCGAGCACGCCGCTCGTCAGGTGGTCGTTTGCGTTTCCCTCGGGAAGGGCGACGCGACCGTCTACGACGATCGGGCTGTTCCAGTGGCCGGGTCCGGCCTGGAGCGTCGTCACGAGCTTCCCGTTCTTAGCCGCATAGACGTTGAGGCCGCCGCCCGGGTCGTAGACCCAGAGCAGGCCGCCGGCAACGATCGGACTGGTGCCGCCGTTGGCGTTGTGCCACACCTCGTGCAGCCTTCCGCCTCTCAGCTTCCATGCCGCGGTGCCACCGTTGTCGGCGGCGAACATCCAAGTGCCCGTCTTCGTCCGCCATACCGCCGGCGCGGTGAACAGATCCGTGCCGGAGGGAGTCGACACCAGCTGACGCTCGCCGCCTTTGTGCGGCGCCTTGCCGCGCAGCCGCTTCATGCTCAGGAGCCGGATCTTCCCGTCCTTGCCGCCCTGCGCGACGAGGCTGGAGGTGAGCAGCACGGGCGAGGTCGAGCCGATGTCCTGATCGGTCGCGTTCAACTCCGCCGTGTTCGACGGCGTGTAGTTGCCGACCAGCTTCGTCGCCGAGGCCGTCAGCATCAGCGTCGAGTCGCCCCAATCGGTGCTGCCGTTCCAGGGCCCGTTGCCGGTCGCGACGAGCAGGTTGCCGCTACCAGGGATGACGACGGCGCCGGCGCGGCCCCAGATCGCGGAGTCGCTGGAGGGGCAGGAGCCGGGCGCGATCAGGCGGTGACGGTTGGAGCAGAGCGAGTTCCACACGTGTAGGAGCCGGCCACGGGCGGCGCTCACGACCGCGACGTGCCCCTGGTAGGGCGGCTGGTCGCCGATGTAGCCGCCGGTCGTCGCGATCACGCGCCTGTTTGAGTAGTTGAGCGCGGATGCGATCTTCTCGCGCTGCGGAAGTCTCGTGATCGAGACGCGCCAAACGGCATGACCCCTCGCGACGGAGAGTTTCTGGAGACGGCCGTCGGGCGAGGCGGCGTAGATCCAGCGCCGGCTCGGATCGGCGACCGGTGTCGCGGTGGTGATTCGATACGAGCCGACCCAGCTCGAGTATCCGGGCGGCTTCCACCTCCAGAGGATCGACCCCTTCGCGGCGTCGATCGCCAG
>CAZWTK010000060.1:4531-6571 GCA_964636655.1 uncultured Gaiellales bacterium | reverse complement strand
TTCGGCGAGGTGTTCGAGGGCTTTTTGCCCGTGCGGCGCCTGGGCGGCGACTACTACGAGCTCGACCTGCTGGGGACGGCGCTGGAGGGCCGTCGCGGCAGCCGCTGGCGCCTCGGCGACGAGATCGAGGTGGAGGTGGAGAGGATCGAGCGCCACTCGGGCAAGGTCGAGCTGCGGCGGGCCGGAACGGCGCGTTCCCGCCGTGGTACGCGGCGCTAGCGCAGGCGCTCGGCCTGCGACGGCGCGGAATGGGGAGAGCCGCCTACCCCTACAATCGCGGTTGTGTCTGCAGAGGGAGAGAAGCTGATCGTCGACAACCGCCGCGCCCGGCACGACTACCACCTGCTCGAGCGCTTCGAGGCCGGGCTCGTGCTAACGGGCAGCGAGGTAAAGTCGCTTCGCCTGGGGCAGGCGAGCCTGACGCGAGCCTTCGCCGACATTCGCGCCGGCGAGGCCTGGCTGATCGGAGCCCACATCGCTCCCTACGAGCAGGCCGCGCTCGGCTCCCACGACCCCGACCGCGAGCGAAAGCTGCTGCTCAAGCAGCGCGAGATCGTCTCGCTCGGCAGCGAGTTGCACGAGAAGGGCCTGACGCTCGTGCCGACGCGGCTCTACTTCAAGGCCGGGCGGGTCAAGGTCGAGCTGGCGCTGGCACGCGGCAAGACCGGCCGCGACAAGCGTGACGACCTCGCCAGGCGCGACGCCAAGCGCGAGATCGAGCGCGAGCTCAAGGCCCGTCGCTAGTCGCTAGTTGGTGATTCCGACCTGAAGGGTTACCAAGCGCGATCAGGGCGGTTGCAGTCGAGACCACTCGTAGGGTTCTCACGACTCAACCGTCCCAGGCTCGGATCAAGAAGCGCGAAAGCCGGATTTATGGCAGCCGTGCTTCAAATTCCTCGACTGCGTCTTCCCGACGGTTTAGGCTCTTAGGCCGTGAGCAACTACTACGAGATCCTCGGCGTCTGGCGTGACGCCTCCGAGGACGACATCGACCTGGCGGCGCGGGCGCTCGAAGACCACTGGCGGGGGGCTCTCGCGCTCAACGATCCTTCGGCGACCGACTGGCTCCAGATCATCCATCAGGCCCGTAAAACGCTGATCGACCCCACGACGCGCACGGCCTACGATCGTCAACTCGACGCCGCGGCCGAAGAGGAGGAGGAAGCCGAGCCCGTCATCAGCCCCGGCTTTCCCTGGCGCGCCTATATCTGCGCGATCCTCGCCGTACCGGTGCTTCTCGCGGCCTTCGTCCTGGTCTTGGCCGTGTTCGCCAACAGTGCCTCGCTGACCAGCGCCACGGCGTTCAGGGACGCGCTCTTAACGACGATGTGGGTGGCCAGCGCGGTGGCGTTTTCCTGCGGTCTGGCGGTGCTCTTGATCGCCGCGCAGGGGCGCAGAGAGCAGCACCGTCTGCGCATGCAGCAGCTCGAGCAGGGCGACGACCCGCTGCTGCTGGCTCGCATCGAGGCCGTCGACCGTCTGTCGGAGTACACGGACGCGGCCGTCTGGGTGACCTGGGGCGCCGACGCAATCGTGATCGGGCTCTGGATCTGGCTGATCGTCCTAGTGGTGGGCAGCGCCTGAGTTTCCGCGAAAAGTCCGCCCTCCTGCGGAGGGCATGACGACTTTTCGCGGCGATCGACAAAGGAGACCCGGGGGATGGCGTCTGTGAGCCGCAGCCGCGCGTGTCGGCTGCCGCGGCGGCGTATCTATTGCGGGGCCGCAGCTACAATCAGGTAGAAGTAAAAACATACGGGGGCGATCAGGTTTCGACGTGGTCGGTTCTCCGGTCGAGCTGCAAGCCGAGGTCCCCGTTTGTTTCCGACGAAAGTCCGCCTCCTACGGAGGCATGACGACTTTCGTCGGTTAGAGACAAAGACAGCCGGTGGGATGGCGTTTTGTGAGCCGCGTCCGTCATGCCGGTCTCGGTGGCCGATCTAAGGGTCGATTTCCGGTCACGGCTACAATCAAGAAGAGAAGAGAAGAAAACATACGGGGGCGATCAGGTTTCGACGTGGTCGGTTCTCCGGTCGAGCTGCA
>CAZWTK010000060.1:0-4431 GCA_964636655.1 uncultured Gaiellales bacterium | reverse complement strand
AGCCGAGGTCCCCGGTTGGCCTCGTTAATCAACCGGGAAACAACGTAAGTGCGGATCAAAACCTCGCACTCGCTGCCTAGAAATAGGTGACGCGTCGCTCCGAATTGGGCCCGTGGTTCGGGTAGCGGCGTCAACTAACGGGCTCGGCGCCAAGGGAGAGCCACTCGCCCGCGGCGCGACCACTCAGGAGGGCTAGCCCGGCGGTAGGCCGCCAGCGAGCCGATTTCCGGGCGAAATCAAAGCGCTGGACAAGCTTGTAGACGTTCGGTCGGTGCGGCTGCGGACGCGGGTTCGATTCCCGCCGCCTCCACTTCTCCGCGAAAAGTCCGCCGGCGGAGCCGGCCAAGACTTTTCGCGGTATGACCTATTGCACGAGTCTGCGCGCCTTCGGCGCGTGTGACTCGTCTGCTCCTACTAGCGGTGCGGGCTAGCCGTGCGTGTGGTCAGTGTTCGGGGTGTAGCGGCCAGGGGATGGCGCTTTGTGAGCCGCGCCCGCGCATGTCGGTCGCGGCGGCGGATGTGGCACGTAAGGTCTCGCGCCGGCCGCGTCACCTGCGAAGGAAGATCGTGCCAGGCGCCGGCGAGGTCGCCGAGCGGTTCAGGGACGACGATCCAGGTTTCGTCGGAGAGCCCGTGCAGCAGCGGGTTGTCCGGGTACTGCGCGCGCAGCGTCTCGAGACTTTTTGATCTGGTGGCCCGTGCGCCATACTGGGAGCGAGCCGCACGCCGAGGCGCCGTCGCCGCACGTGCTCCCGGCGAATTCTCGACCCCTTGGAGGATCTGGAAGCCATGGCACTCAAACACCCGAAGGCGCCGGCAGGCCCCACCGGTGACCTCTCCGTTCAGACCCTGTCCATGCTGGAGGGCGACAACATTCCGCGCCACGAGTTGCGAGAAAAGTCGCTTGCGCCGGATCTGGCGTATCAGATCATCCACGACGAGCTGATGCTGGACGGCAACGCGCGGATGAATCTCGCCACCTTCGTCAGCACCTGGATGGAGCCGCAGGCCGACAAGCTGATGGCCGAGTGTCTGGACAAGAACATGATCGACAAGGACGAGTATCCGCAGACGGCGGAGCTCGAGCTGCGTTGCGTCAACATGCTCAGCCGCCTCTGGCGCGCGCCCGATGCGGACGCGGCGGTGGGTTGCTCGACGACGGGGTCGAGTGAGGCGGCGATGCTCGGCGGGCTCGCGCTGAAGCGCCTCTGGCAGCACCGGCGCCGGGCGGAGGGCAAGTCGACCGAGAAGCCGAATCTCGTCATGGGCATCAACGTCCAGGTCTGCTGGGAGAAGTTCGCGAACTACTGGGACGTCGAGATGCGGCTCGTGCCGATGGAGGGAGAGCGCTTCCATCTCTCGGCCGAGGAGGCCGTGAAGCTGTGCGACGAGAACACGATCGGCGTCGTCGCGATCCTCGGCTCGACGTTCGACGGCTCCTACGAGCCGGTGCAGGAGATCTGCGCCGCGCTCGACGACCTGCAGAAGCGGACGGGGCTCGACGTTCCCGTGCACGTCGACGGCGCCTCGGGGGCGTTCGTGGCGCCGTTTGCCGATACCGACCTCGTCTGGGACTTCCGGCTTCCGCGGGTGGCGTCGATCAACGCCTCGGGCCACAAGTACGGGCTCGTCTACCCGGGCGTCGGCTGGATCGTCTGGCGCGACGCCGCGGCTCTTCCGGAGGATCTGATCTTCTGGGTCAACTACCTGGGCGACAACATGCCCACCTTCGCGCTCAACTTCTCGCGTCCGGGCGCTCAGGTCGTGGCGCAGTACTACAACTTCCTCCGGTTCGGCTTCGAGGGCTACAGGAAGGTGCAGCTCTACTCACGCTCGGTCGCTACGCGCCTCGCCGGGCGAATTGCGGAGCTCGGCCCGTTCGAGTTGATCACGAAAGGCGACGAGCTGCCCGTGTTCGCCTTCAAGCTCGCGGACGAGATCACGAACTACACGGTGTTCGACGTGTCGAACTCGCTGCGGGAGCGCGGCTGGCTGCTCCCGGCCTACACGTTCCCGGCCAACCGGACCGACCTGGCGGCACTGCGGGTGGTCGTGAAGCTTGGATTCACCCACGACATGGCTGACCTGCTGCTGAAGGACATCGAGCGGCAGTTGCCGCACCTGCAGGCGCAGCCGGTGTCGTTGCGGGATGCCTCCAACTCGGCGGGGTTCCACCACTGAGCCGCAGGCCTCGCTGATCGCGCTGGTCGCTCAGGCGGGTGCGCCCTCCGGCACGGCGCCGAGTTGCTGCATCATCGCCATCACGTCGAAGACGCCCCAGTGCTCAAGTCCCAGCCCGTCGTCGGCGAAGCGCACGATGTCGATCGCTTGCACGGAAATGCTCTTGCCGGTTGCGGGCATACCCATGAAGGCGCCCTCGTGTGTCTCGCTGACCCGTACTCGGGCGACGACCTTGTCGCCGCTCGCCAGGATGTCCTCTGCGTCGAAGCGCAGGTCGGGGAATCCGGTTATCTGCATCCTGAAGAACTCCTTGACCCCCGCCTTCGTCGGCGCGAGGCCCGGTGTCTCCTCGTGCTCGACGAAATCGTCAGCCAGCAGGTCGCCGAAGCCGTCGATATCGCCGGCATTGATGAGGTCGTAGAACCGTCGCAGTGTCGCCGCGTGATCCAAGTTTCTCCTCCTTCGGCGGTCGACGGCGGCTCAGTTCCCGCTGCCGTTGTGCCGCGGAAGCCCTCTGCCGTCGTTCTCTGTCGTTTCGATTAGTCCAGCCAGTCGCTGTGGGAAAAGAAGTTCGAACGGTGAGCCCGATCGTTTAGCCGGCGCCGGCCGGCTCACTCGACGAGCGAGCAGAGACCTACCCCGACGCGAGCGATCGAAACCGCAGCGACTCGGCTGTGGAGCGAATCCTCGAGCGGCCCGGGTATGCGTGCGTGATCCGCGACGACAGAAAGTGGATCGGAACGGCCCATATTCGGGTCGACGGGAGCGGGGTCGTCGATGAGAGCCGAGGGTAGGTAGTGATAGCTTCGGAAGCATCGGGATCGCAGAGTCTCGCGGGAACGGCTTGCCTATGCGGCTATTCGCAGTTCTTGAACCCGCCGCCTCCAAAGTCGACGAAAGTCCGCCTCGCTGCGCGAGGCATCACGACTTTCGTCGGTAGAGCCTGAAGGAGAGCCTCTGTGAGCCGCGCCCGCGCGTGTCGGTCGCGGCGGCGAAGGTCATGAGTCTGATCGTTACTGCAATGCGAGACCAAACGGTCTCGCGGGCTAGCGCGCGCTGATCGACCCGCTACCGCTCACATCCTTACTCACGCGTCGCGGATGACCGGTGTACGAGACCTCTCCCGAGCCGCTGATCGAGGCCTCGAGCGAGTCGCTGGCTCTGAGCGACACGTCGCCGGAGCCGGAGATGCTGACTTGCGCTTCGCGCGCCGAGAAGCGGTCGAGCTGGGCCTCGCCCGAGCCCGGGATCTCGACTTCGAGCGAGTCGGTCTTCCCGCTCGCGTCGATGCCGCCGGAGCCGCTGATGCGGAGGCGGCTGTCGCGTGCCGAGATACCGTCGAGTCGGACGTCGCCGGAGCCCGAGATGTCGAGATCGAGCGCGTCAACCTTACCGTCCACCTCGATATCGCCCGAGCCGGAGAGATCGGCCGAGAAGGAGGCGCCGCTCAGCTCGTGGACGTCGATCGTTCCCGATCCGCCCAGCTCGACTCCCTTTAGCACCGGAACCCTTATCTCCACCGACATGCCGATCTCGCTTCGGTACCTACGGGTCGAGATCACGAGCGTGCCGCCTTCGACCCTGGTCTTGACCCTGCCGAGCAGGTTGTCGTCGCCGCGGACCGTGACCGAGCGGGCTCGTCCCGCGACGATCGAGACATCGGCGTCGCCGCGCAGCTCGACGCGGCTGAAGGCGGCGGTCTCGCGCTTCGAGCTCTTCTCGATTCCGGAGCCGGACGGGCCCAGGCCCAGACTGACTTCGCAGGCCGTGAGCAGGACAAGTAACGCCAGGGCGGCAATACCGATAACGAGCTTTCTCAAGCTGTCGTCCATGTTACGAGCTTCCCAGAGATCGCGCCCGGTGGGGATACGGCTAGCTCGATATTCTGGCTCCGGCTAGCCCCCGGCCGCCGTCCGTGAGCCGATCATGAGCGACTCGTTCGCGGCCCCCTGGGCAGTTCCGCTGATGCACACGAAAAGACCGTCTCAACAGGGTAGTGGTCTCCATCCGGTGAGAGTCGGAGCCTCGGCGCTGCTCGTGCTTTCCGTGTCCTAGAGCGACCTCCGCGGTCGACCTGACCGGTTCGCTACTCCGGTGCATCGTTCTTTAGAGAAACATAAGCTTTGGGGAGAAGGATGAGTCTCGATGAGACGCTCCTCGAAGCTTCTCGCCGTTGTCGCGCTCCTCGTCGGCGCGGGCTGCGCCGGTCTCGTCGCCTTCGCCCTCCTCGACCGCAACGGGCATCCCGGT
>CAZWTK010000059.1:4417-6721 GCA_964636655.1 uncultured Gaiellales bacterium | reverse complement strand
ATCGAGGGCGTCACCTGGGGCGGGCAGTTGATGAACACCAGCGAGGTCGAGAACTTCCCGGGCTACAGCGAGGGCGTGCTCGGGCCGCAGATGATGAGCGACCTGCGCGCCCAGGCCGAGCGCTTCGGAACCGAGTTCGTTACCGACGACGTCGTGCGGGTCGACCTCACGAAGCGGCCGTTCGTCGTCGAGACCGCCGACGAGACGTATCGCGCGAACGTGCTCATCGTCGCGACCGGCGCCAAGGCGCGCGAGCTCGGGCTTTCCTCCGAGATCAGCCTGCAGGGCAAGGGCGTCTCTTACTGCGCGGTCTGCGACGCGGCCTTCTTCCGCGGCCAGGAGATCGTCGTCGTAGGCGGCGGCGACTCGGCCATGGAGGACGCGCTCTTCCTCACGCGCTTCGCCGACAAGGTGTCGATCGTGCACCGCCGCGACGAGTTCCGCGCCTCGCCGATCATGCTCGACCGGGCGCTCGCGAACGAGAAGATCGAGCTGGTCACGAGTGCCGTCGTGGACGAGGTGCTGGGGAGCGAAGAGGGCAAGGTCACCGGAGTGCGCCTGCGCAGCACCAAGACCGACGAGACCTGGGAGGTCGAAGCCGGCGGCGTTTTCGTCGCCATCGGGCACGACCCCAACACGAGCCTGTTCACCGACGCGCTCGAGCACGACGAGGCCGGTTTCCTGATCACCAAGCCGCACTCGACGGCGACGAACGTCCTCGGCGTCTTTGCCGCCGGCGACGTTCAGGATCCCGTCTTCAAGCAGGCGGTCACAGCCGCCGGCTCCGGCTGCATGGCCGCGCTCGAGGCCGAGCGCCTGCTCGCCGCCGAAGAGCACGCGCGCGCTACCGCGAGCTGATCGCGCCGGAGTCGGAGTCGAAGTAATCTTCGCTCCGTGAGCGTCGAGAGGGTTCTGCGCCAGGCCTGGGAGCTGTACACGAAGTCCTTCGTGCGCTTCGTGCTCACCGCCTCGGTCATCTTCGTGGTGCTCGAGTTCTTCGCCGCCGTCTCGGAGTCGTCGGCCCACGCCCATCACTGGGCCTCCGCCGCTCTTTGGGGCGTCGTCACCCTCCTACTCTGGATCGTCGGCACCTTCTGGCTGCAGGGCGCTCTGATCGAGGCGGTCAGCGAGCTGCGCCGAGGTCGTGCCGACCTTCCGATCGGGGAGCTCTATCAACGAGCTCAGCCACTCCTGCCGTCGTTGATCGCGGCAGGAGTCGTTGCTGTGCTCGGTATCGCCTGCGGACTCGTGCTGCTCGTGGTGCCCGGACTCATCCTGCTGACCCGCTGGATCTTCATCGTGCCGGTGATCGTGCTTGAGAAGAAGTCGGCCGGTGAATCGTTCGGGCGATCGTCGGAGCTGGTGAAGGGCTCGAGCTGGCCGGTCTTCGCGCTGATACTCGTGACCATGCTGGTGCTCGGAGTGGGATCCTCTCTGATCAGCCTCGTCCTCTTCCCCTTCTCCGTGCTACCGCACTTCTTCTCTGCGTGGATCGTGGGCACGATCGCAAGCAGTCTCACCGCGCCTTTCGCCGCACTCGTCTGGACGCTCGGATACTTCGAGCTCGTGCGCGAGCAGGTGCAACCGAGCGCCACGAAGCTGCCTCCGGTTCGCATCTAGGCGAGCAAGAGCTCAACCGCCGCTACGAGCCTGCCAGGCGTCGACCATGCCGATCCGCTGCGCTTCGGTCGGGTGGCTGCCGAAGAGGATCGGATCCCAGAAGGGCGGATTGGGGTCCTGATTGGTGGTGCGCACGAAGTTCACGAACAGCGCCCTGGCGCCCTGCGGATCGTTCGTGACCTGCAGCGCCGTCCAGTCCGCCTCGGCTTCGAGCCGGCGCGAGAAGGCGTTGTCGATCGGCAGGGTAGCCACCGATAAGCCGACCCAGGCGAAAAGGAAGAGCGGCACCGCGAGCGGTACCGCCATCCCGCCGCGTCGCCGGGTCACCCTGGCGATCAGATATGCGATCGGAAACACGAATAGCGTGTACCAGCCGAGCCCTTTCCAGAGATCGTTGTGCTTGTGATGGGCGAGCTCGTGCGCGACCACCACCTCGAGCTCCGGCTCCGAGAAGCGCCCGTCGAGGATCGTGTTCCAGAGCCCGATCCGGCGGCTGGGACCGAGCCCCATCGCCTCGGCGTTCGGAGCTGTGGTCAGGGCGCTGACGTTCTCGACCTCGAGCGGGATGTTCGCCACGCCCTCCTTTTTCGCCAGGCGCTCTTTCGCCTGTACGAGCGCCGCGTGGTCTTTGAGCGGCTCCAGCCCCATCATGTACGGCTGGACGAAGGTGACGAGAAGCGCGAT
>CAZWTK010000059.1:0-4407 GCA_964636655.1 uncultured Gaiellales bacterium | reverse complement strand
ACCGACGAAGACCGGGGCGCCGGCCAGCCACCAGTGGTCGCCCAGCAGGCGCGCGAAGCCCATCACGATCAGGATGATCAGGCAGATTCCGAGGAACTCGGCGCCAAGCGCAAACCAGGTGCCGATGACCACGTCGGCGTAGCCGTACTTCACGATCCCGTAGCGGCGGAGCCACCAGAGCTGACCGAGATTGCTCGGCAACATCGCCATCCAGAGGATCGCTATCCCGAGCATCGCCAATAGCATCCCGGTCCCGATCGGGCCCGCCGCCGACTCTTTCATGAAGCGATGGCCCCATTTGGCGTAGAGCGCAAGCACAATCAGCGGTAGTAGCAGGCCGGCGATCCCAAACAAGTCGAGCACGAAGGAGAAGTGCTCCGCACGATGGAGCGCGCTCGCGCCCACAAGCGCATTCATGTTCACGTGCGGCAGCTTCAGATCGTCGGGAACGGACGTGCGCCAGAGACGATCTGCCGCATAAAGCCAGCCGCCTGCCAGGACTCCGAAGACAAGGAGTCCCAGCAGACGACGAGAGCTTTTCGTCACGTTTCGGGGGGCGCCTCAGGCGCCTCTGATGCAGTTGACGGCGATGCTTCCACCGCAGCCGGCGGCGCGGGCACCTCGGTTATCACGGGCTCACCGAGCGCCATACCGACGTACGGGCTTGCGTTCGGGTAGGAACCGGTTACGAGGAACAGGTAGGCGTACCCCTGCTCGATATAGCGAATTGCATTCGCGCCGAGATCGCGGAAACCACGCGGCATCCGCCCGGTGATCAGCGCAACCCACCAGGCGAGGAAGGTCACGAAGTAGGTGACATACATAAGCGCGCCGGCAACCGCGAGCGCCGGGTAGATGAGGAACAGCCTGAAGAACGTCTTCAGACGGTTTTGCTTCTCGGGCGTGGTCGGGACTTCGAGCTCGATCGGATAGCTACCGGGCTCGCCCGTGAATCCCGGGAATGGGTTTGCGATCAGGAACAGATAAGAGAACACAGTGGTCGTGTAGCGCAAGTAGGCGGCGTTGAAGCGTTGGAAAGGCTTCGCAGGTCGCCCGATCACCAGCGCGACTATCCAGTTGAGGACGAAGACGACGAGAGCCAGCAACGTCCAGAGCTCGAGCCAGATGAGATGCGGGATGGTGAGGAGAAAACGGAAGAAGACCGTGAGGCGCGAGCGCCGCAGGTCATCCATTACGTGGAGTGTGACTGGATGTTCGTTCATGGCGGAGATATTTTCAGATCGGCGCTCTGAAAGCGAGCGGACTGCAAGCTCGTGCCCGGGAGGCGCGTCCGGAAAACACCGGGTTTCGCCCGGCACCGCCACTGCCTTTCGCGTGCTCGGGTCAATTCCGCGCGCTTGCGGCGATTAACACTGATACTGGTACGTAGAGGCCCGGTGAACAGCGAGAGAGATAAACAGCCCCTGCCCGAGCCACCCGCGATTCGGTTGTCGGCCGAGGAGATCTCGGAGATGCTGAGGCGCGACCAGGCGGTAACCGACGACGTGCGCGAGCGGTCGATCTCACTCGCGGCGCAGGGGAAGATGTTGCACCGGAGGGGCCCACCGGTTTACCCGCGCGTGATCGGCGTCGCGATCAACACCGGCCTTCAGTCCGATCTCCGCCATCCGTTTTTCTCCGAGGTGCTCGAGGGAGTCAAGGAGCGCGCCACGGCGAGTTCCTTCGATCTGCTGCTCTATTCGGGTCACCTCAGCGAGGATTTCGACGTCGAGTACTCCTATGTCGCTCGCTGCCGCCGGCACGGCATCGACGGCGTCATCCTGATGGGTTTCTCGCGCGCGGATCCAGAGTTCCTGTACCTGCTCTCGAAGCAAATTCCGACTGTGGCGATCGACCTCGACCTGGTCGGCGCCCGGGCGACCTACGTCATGTCCGACAACGTCGAAGCCGCGGCGACCGTCGTCCAGTATCTGCACGCGCTCGGCTACACGCGCATCGCTCACATATCGGGAATCGCAAACAGCCGTCCGGGGATCGATCGCATCCTCGGCTACCGCTCGGGTCTCGAGCGCGCGAGTCTTCCCTTCCGCGAGGAGTACCTGGTCGAGGGCGACTTCTACGAGCAGTCCGGATACGCATGCATGGAGCGGCTGCTCGCACTCGCAGAGCCTCCCGAAGCCGTGTTCTGCTCTAGCGACATGATGGCATTGGGGGCGATCCGGGCGGCCCACGCCGCAGGCCTGACCGTGCCCGACGACTTCGGCGTCGTCGGCTTCGACGATGCCGCCTTCGCGAGCATGATGGAGCCCGCGCTGACCACGGTTCGTCAAGACAAAGCGGGTCTCGGCGCAGCTGCCTGCGAGGCGCTGATGCGCATCATCGACAAGGCGTCGAGCGAGCCGCCGGTGGTGATTCTCTCCGCCGACCTCGTGGTACGGGAGTCGTGTGGCGCGGCCCTGCGCGCTTCCTAAAACGGCTAGCGACCGCCGGGCTTTGAGTAATGGAGTTCGGGCCGGAAACGTGCGAAGGTGCGCTCGCCCCTCCATGAGGTCGCTACAATCGCAGCGCTTGTCTATGCGGGGTCGTCTAATGGTAGGACGCCTGACTCTGGCTCAGGTGATCGGGGTTCGAGTCCCTGCCCCGCAGCTACACCGAGAACCCGGCCTCGACCAGGCGGGCGCCTCTCGTTAAAGTCGCGGCGCCGGGTGCTCGATAACCAAACCGGCGGCGATCTCTCGAAAGGCGACGGTAATGCCCACGATTCATGAACTGGCAGACCAGGCGGGCGTCTCGGTAATGACCGTGACCAGGATCCTGGGCGGCGATGCGGGAATCGACCCCGAGACCCGCGAGCGCGTGCTCACGCTCGTGCGCGAACTGGAGGTTACGAGCGACCTCTCGGCGGCCGCGATTACCGACATGCCCTCGCAGGTGATCGGGATCATCCTCGACACCTCGGGTCACGCCGATCTCCACCACCCGGTATTCGGAGCCGTTCTCGACGGTCTGAAGGAAGTGATCACCACGGGTGGTTACGACATGCTCTTCTTCACCGGCGGCACGCCGTCGGGCAGCATCCGCACCTACGACTACCTGGAGCGCTGCCGCCGTCACCACGTTGACGGCATGATCCTGATGGGCGTCGGTCGCAGCTTCCCCGAGATCCAGAAGCTCGTCCGCTCGGAAGTTCCCTGCATCGGCGTCGATATCGATCTGACCGGACCGATGACCGGCTTCGTGCTCTCCGACAACGTCGAGGGCGCCAAGCTCGCGGTACGCCACCTGTACGAGCTCGGGCGACGCAAGATCTCCACCATCACCGGCATGACCTACACCCGCCCCGGCCGCGACCGGCTGACGGGATACCGCGATCAGATCGAGGAGCTCGGCCTGAGCCAGCACTCCGAGTACATTCAGAGCGGCGACTTCTACGAGCCCTCGGGGTTCACCGCGATGGAGACCCTGCTCGCGCTGTCCGATCCGCCCGACGCAGTCTTCTGCGCCAGCGACATGATGGCCGTCGGCGCGATCGGAGCGGTGATAGCCGCGGGCAAGAAGGTGCCCGAGGACGTCGCCATCATCGGCTTCGACGATGCGCCCTTCGCGGCCGCCTTCAGCCCCACGATCAGCACCATCCGCCAGGACAAGATCGGTCTCGGACGCGCCGCCGGCGAGCAGGTGATGGCCCTGATCGACGACCCCAAGGCAACCCCGCCCAAGCTGGCGCTGCCGGTCGAGCTCGTGGTGCGCGAGTCGTCGGCGGGAAAGCCCTAGCCGCTACTCAGGCGCCGGCGGCGAACTGAGGGCCCGCAGCGGCGTCGAGAATCCGATTCACGTTCTCGATCAATTCGCCAGGGGAGAACGGCTTGTTGAGGAAGGCGGCCGCACCGGTCGCTCGCGCGAGAAGGTCGGTCACCAGATCCTCCTCGCCGGAACCCGACATGCAGATCAACTTCAGATCGCGCCGCTGCTCGAGCGCACGCCGCCCCAGCTCAACCCCGTTCATGCCGGGGAGCGTGACGTCGGTGAGGAGAAGATCGACCACCTCGCCGCTACTCAAGGCCGCCAGCCCTTCCTCCGCCGTCGAGACCGCGATGACGCGATAGCCCTCTTTCTCGAGCACGCGCAAGATGAGACGGCGTACCAGATCTTCGTCATCAACTAAGACGACTGTTCTCGCGACGTGTCGTGAGTCTGGTTGCATGCGGCCGCTCTGAAACTTTTGGGAGAAACTCACACAGTAGCGCCGCAATAGAGGATCGTCTACCCCTCTCTTTACCAAGGGGTATGCCCCCCTTCGACGTCGCTCGTTCCAGGTATCGACTCGATCGCTACCCGATTGAGTGCTGCGGGGCGTCCACAACGGCGTGCTCTCCGGGCTCGCACTGCCGGCGGCGCCCCGAGAAAGCGAGAGGCACCGAGCTCGAAGACGGAAACGCGAGTTGG
>CAZWTK010000058.1:0-7041 GCA_964636655.1 uncultured Gaiellales bacterium | reverse complement strand
GGCAGCTCGCTCACGCCGCCAGCACCTCATTCAACTCATCCAGCAGCTTCGGCAGCTCGTCGCCGAATAACTCGACCGCTTTCCCGATCCCGCCCTGTTGAACGAAGGGTGGAAGCTGGAAGTCGTCGACGGCGATCGAGAGCGAGGCTGCAACGTGGTCGGCGATCTCGTCCAGCCAGCGGAGCTGCTCGGGCGTGAACTCGCGGCCGGATGACCGCTGGGAGTCGAGCCAGGCCTCGAAGCGCTCCTCGACCAGGTCGGGATAGGGCACGAGCAGGTCGTCCTGCTCGAGTGCGTAGCGGACGAGCGAGACGATGTCGGTGAGCACGCGCCGGCCCGAGCCGCGCACCTTCGAGCGATCGAGCTGGGCGTAAGCCTGCCAGAGCCGCTCGGGCGTGAAGCTGTTCGGCGGCAGCTCGATCGCGTGCGCCAGCTCCCTGATGTCGGAGAAGGAGAGGCGGCGGCGGTAAGGGCGCGAGTAGAGCGCCTGCAGCGCGGTGATCTCGTCCTTGTGCTCGTCGAGGAAGCGGCGGAACGACTCGACCGTCTCGCGCGCGCGGTCGGCGCCCTCCAGCGAGTAGCCGGTAGCAATCACGATGTCCTTGGTGAACTCGTCGATCAGCTGCTCGACCAGGCGACGGGCCTCGACCAGGCGCTCGCGCAGCTCCGGGCTGGTTGCGATCGGAGCGACCGCTTCGTCGAGCAGACGCTTGCGCGCTTGCGCCAACTCCTCGTCGGTCGGCTCAGGTTTGCCGATCGCCTCGGCCTGGCGATCGGGATCGAGCGCCTCGACGATGCCGCGCGCCAGCTCGGCGATCGGCATGCCGGCCAGCTCCTCTATCTTCTCTCGCTCGGCCGCGGGGAGTCGGCGATCGATCGCCACCAGCCGGCTCGCCACGCTCGATGCCACTTCCGGTTCGCGTACGCCGTAGGAGAGCTGGCGCAGCAGCTTCTCGATCGGCACGGTCGGCTCGCGCTCGAGCGGCTGGGTGTCCATCAGGTCGCTCTCGGTGACACCGACGGCGTCGACGATCACATAGCGATCCTTGGCCAGCGCGTCGGCGGTCACCGTGTGGAAGGTGTCCGGGTCTATCACCCGCACGCCGCGCCCCTTCATCTGCTCGAAGTAGGTGCGGCTCTTTACCGAGCGCATGAAGAAGACGCACTCCAGCGGCTTGATGTCGGTGCCGGTGGCGATCATGTCCACCGTCACCGCGATGCGCGGGTTGTAGGAGTTGCGAAGCTCGGCGATCAGCTCATCCGTCTTGCGGCCGGTCGTGCGGTAGGTGATCTTGACAGCGAAGTCCGAGCCCTTCCCGAACTCCTCACGCAGGATCTGGACGATGTCGTCGGCGTGCGAGTCGTCTTTGGCGAAGATGAGCGTCTTCGGTACGTCAAGCCGGCCGGGAAAGATCTCCGTGAAGAGCCGATCGCGGAAGGCGCGGACGACGGTTCGGATCTGATCTCTGGCGACTACCGCGCGATCAAGGTCGCTTGCGCCGTAGGTGACGTCTTCGTCCAAGCGCTCAAGCCGGTGGGCGCGCGTCTCGCGGTTCCGGAACTTCGTCACGATTCCGGCCTCGACTTCGCCGCCCTTCTCCGAGACCTCGGTACGGATGCGGTAGACGTCGAAGGGCACGTTGACCTTGTCGACGACGGCCTGCTCGTGCGTGTACTCCATGACCAAGTTCTGATCGAAGAAGCCGAAGGCTTGCTTGTTCGGTGTCGCCGTCAGTCCGATCACGAAGACGTCGAAGTAGTCGAGCACCTGGCGCCAGACGCCATAGATCGAGCGATGGCACTCATCCACCACCACCACGTCGAAGGTCTCGGGCGGTACGAGCGGGTTGTAGGCGACCTCGACCGGCCGTGGCGGGGCGACCGAGTCGGCGGAGTGCTCGTCCAACTCTTCGTCGAACTCCGCGTCGCCACGCAGCACCGAGTAGAGCCGCTGGACGGTCGAGATGGTCACCCGCGCAACCGGGTCGATCCGTTGCGAGGTGAGGCGCTGGATGTTGTAGAGGTCGCTGAACTTGCGCCCGTCGCCCGGTGTCGCGAACTTCTGGAACTCGGCCAGGGTCTGGCGCCCGAGGTTGGCGCGATCGACCAGGAAGAGCACCCGGCGTGCATCCGCGAAGCGAACCAGCCGGTAGGCGACGTTGGCGGCGGTGAAGGTCTTGCCGGCGCCGGTCGCCATCTGGATCAACGCCCGCGGCCGGTTGTCGGCCAGCGACAGCTCGAGGTGCTCGATCGCCCGCGTCTGCGCCGGCCAGAGATCGGTCGAGTCGAGCGAAGGGAGCGCGCGCAGGCGGTGGCGCAGCGTGGGCGTCTGCGGGTTCTTGTGGACTTCGCCGATCCACTCGGCAAGCGTCTCCGGGCGGTGAAAGCTGAACACCTCGCGGCTACGAGCGTCGGGGTCGAGCGCGTTCGTGAAACGCGTTTCGATGCCGGTCGACTCGTAGGCGAAGGGAAGCGGTCCTTCGAGTGCCGAGGGAACGTCGTCCGGGAGCCCCTCGACGTACTTGGCGTTCTGCCACTCGACGCCGGTGAGCGTCTCGCCTTCCTTCTTCGCCTCGACAACCCCGACCGCCGCGCCGTCGACGTAGAGGAGGTAGTCCACCTTGCCATGCGGCGGCTCGAGGACGAACTCCCGCACAGCGATACCACGCGAGGCGGAGAGGTTGACGCGGTCCGCGTCCTGCACCGCCCAGCCGGCGGCGGCCAGCATCACGTCGATCTTGAGGCGAGCTTTGGCTTCGGGAGTGAGGTAGGTCTCCGGGTCGGTCATGTATTGCACATCATCATGCGAAAGCCGATTGATCGTATTGTCAACCCTTCTCGGCTTGAGCGTTATAGTCCTGCGGTTTCTTGAGCATGGCTCTGGACGAACCAGTCGCGACGGGTTAGCGTCGTAACTCGTGCAGGAGAACCTTCCCGAGTCCGAGCTTCCGTTCTCGCGCTATGCGAATGGAGGTCTTGAGCTGTTCAAAGAACGGCACCTGGGCGACGGTACCTGTCGCCACGGCTACGGTCTCGATGTCTTTAAGCAGTGCGGGACAACATGCGTCTACTGCGACCGCGAGCTTGATGAACCGTACGAGGCCTGGCTCGACATCTCGGTCGATCACGTAATACCGGTCGAGACGATCAAGAAACTCGGCTATCCGCGCGAGTGGGTCGATGATCTCGCCAACCTGGTCACCTGCTGCCGCGCCTGTAACGAGTTCCTCAACCGATACTCGGTCAACGACGAAGCCCCGGCGACGATTGAGGAGTTCTTTGCTCTCCGCGATCGGCACTACATGAAGAAACGTGAGATGGCTCGAGAGCGGCATCGGCGTGAGCGGGAATCACATCGCGACTGGTTATCGAAGTCGCGCCCTCGTTTCTCGCCGCCTATCAGCGTTTCCGTCCTAGGCGTGGATGCGTGCCCCGGCGGATGGATCGTCGTCCATCTATCTACAGATGGGACGACGACTGCGAACGTCGTCAAACAGTTCGCCGAGGTTCTCGATCTCGACGTCGCCGTCATCGCCGTGGACATTCCGGTCGGCCTGATCGACGAATACCCTCGTGCGGCGGATGGAGTCGCGCGTGATTTCATCGGCGCTCGGCGTAATTCCGTTTTCTCGATGCCAGTCGAAGCGGTGCTCGAGGCGAAGAGTCACGCTGACGCGAACGAGCTGAGCAAGAAGCTCACGGGCAAAGGGCTGTCGCTCCAGTCGTTCGGAATGCGCCATCGGATACTCGAGGTCGATACCTACGCAAGGCGTGACGAGCGGATCATCGAGGTCCACCCCGAGGTCTCTTTCTGCGAGCTCAGCGGGAAGCCCCTCCAGTACTCAAAGCACACTCCCGAAGGGCTGTCCGAACGCCGTGCTCTCCTGAGGCGCGTAGGGATCGACATACCCCCCCGCCCTCCACGAGCTAAGGAAGATGATCTACTCGATGCTGTCGCTGCAGTCTGGTCGGCCGCCCGATACGCGCAGGAAATCGCAAAGCCGCTCCCCGACGGCCATCGCGAGCGAATCGGCGCGATCTGGCGCTAGGACTCTCGGATTTTCGCACCGACTATCGAGAGCTAGTGTGGAACTGCCGACATCGAAACCGTGGAGCTCCTAATCGTCCTCTCGGCAGACACCGCATGCTGCGTCTGCGGCGCACCGATCTCCGCGGGTTCGCAAGCGTTCTGGGACAACGAGAAGGAAACCGCCGCCTGCTGTGACTGTTACCGCTTTGCGCCGCAGACGACGTTTCCCAACGAAGGTCAACTACCAGGCCCTGTCCTCGGTACCGCGGGCGAATCGGCGGAACGCGAATGGCAACGCCGTCACGACGCGGCGGAGGCACGGAACCTGAAGCGATTCGGAAAGTTGGGACACATCGTGAACGCGCTGCGCGAGGATCCGCAATCAACGAAGGCTTGGGCTGGTGGTGCCGTGGGCGAACGGATCACCGCGCGCCGCCTCGACGCGCGCGCCGGACACGACTTCATCGTCCTGCACGATCGGGGAATACCGCGCAGTACCGCCAACATCGATCACATCGTGGTCGCTCGCAGCGGCGTTTACGTCGTCGACAGTAAGCGCTACAAGGACAAGAAGGTCGAGCTGCGAAAGGTCGGGTCACTCTTTTCGCGCGAGTCCCGACTCTATGTCGGCGGACGCGACAAGACGAAGCTAGTCGAGGCGTTGGGGAAGCAGCTCGAAATCGTCCATCGAGCGCTCACCGACGTCGGATACAAGCACGTTCCCGTGCGAGGCTTCCTCTGCTTCGTCGATGCCGAATGGGAGTTCATACCTACGCCGCTTTCTTTCGGATCGGTTCGCGTTGTCTGGCCGCGCGGGCTGATCAAGTTGATCGACAAAGAGAAGTGCGAAGAACCGTTACTCGTACATCCCGTTGCAGAGAAGTTGGCGCAACTGTTCATCGAGGGCTAGAGAACCGGAGCCAGCGAGAAGGCCAAGCGTCTCCCACACCTCCACTATGAAAAACTCCCCTCAATGCCAAACCACCCGCCCAAACGCACCCACCCCGCAACACCCCCGCGCCCCTGGACCGCCCTCCTAGCCCTCGAACCTCCCAATCTTTCCGGCTTCGACGATCCGCTCACCGAGTGGCGGCGCCTCTTCGCGGAGCTTTTCGGAACCTTCCTGCTGGTGCTCGTCGCCTGCGGCGGCCCCGTCGTGGGCGCGCTCAGCCCCGGGAGCATCAGCCGCTCGGCGGCGGTCGCGGCACCCGGGCTGATGGTGATGGCGGTCATCCTCTTCATGGGCGCCGTCTCGGGCGCGCATCTCAACCCTGCCGTCACGCTCGCTTTCAGGAGCCTATTCCGGCAGGCCTCGCGCGCGCAGAACGTCGGCCCGCTCTCGGCGCTCGCCGTCGGCGGCTACATCATCCTGGCCGGGCTCTGGGCGAGCCCTGTCTCCGGCGCCTCGATGAACCCCGCCCGCTCCTTCGGCCCCGACCTCGCGCTCGCCGACTTCGGCCACTACTGGGTCTACCTGGTCGGCCCGCTCGCGGGCGCCGTGATCGCAACCGGCTTCGCCTGGATTCTGCGCGGCCCGGGCGGCGACATCGGCGGCGTGACGGCCGCCCAGGGCAGGCTCGACTAGGCTCGAAGGGGCTACTCGCGTTCGCGCCGGGTGATCCTCAGCTTCGCTATCCGGTAGGCGATCAGATTGCGACGTTCGTGGATCGCGATGATCGCCACAACCGCGATCGAGCCGTCAGAGGGCTCGTTTCGGTAGATGAGCCGGAAGCGAGGCTGCTTGCGCCGGCGCCCGCGCTTGTCCGGCGCGTCGAACTTGACCTTGCGACAGCCGGGGAGCGAAAACTCGTGCTGCTCAAAGGTCGCATCGCCCAGGTACGGGTTGTAGTGGAGCTCCTTGACGACTTCGGCGGCGGCGCGCTGGACGTCCTTGTCGAGCTTCGGAACATCCAGCGTCAGTACCTCCTCCCACACCTCGACCCGGTGTGGCCCGGGGTCTCGGCTATCCGCTCTCGAGCTCATCGGCGATGTCGTCGAATCCCAGCGCCCGAACGAACTCGGCGCCGCTCATCGTGCGCCCGCTGGCGCTCTCCACTCGATCGCGAACGAACTCGGCGATGGCGAGGTTCTCCAGCTCTTCCTCGAGTTTCGCGATCTGCGCTTTGAGCCGCTCTTCACGCTCGATGGATGCCTGCGCGTCAACCTCCGGAATCAGCCAGACACCACCCTTGTTGTAGGGACCGATCTCGACGGCGTGGGCGGCGAGACTCTCCGCTGGCGTTGATATCGCCCGCGCCTGTTTGACGAGCGACGGAAGATTCTCCCGAGCCTCGCTCGAGGACATACTGGTCTTGGGACGGGTGTGAAGCCCGGACTCGGTGCTCTGGCTGCGGGCCATGGTTCTCCTCGCGTTTGGTACAACTTCTCGTACAACATCATAGCGCGGCTTTTTCTCCACGGGGAGGCTCACGTTGCCGAACCTACCCGAGAACGCAGCATAGGAGTGTGTCGATTCAGCGCCAGTAAAACTGGCTCTGCGAGGCAGAATCATCACTAACGCCGTAATGCTCCCCGGATCGCCAGTGATTCATCCCTCACCGTCGGCTGGCTCAGAGTCGCCCCTCACTTGAGGAGCGGCCTACCGGTTGAACGTGCTTCGACCGCTATCGCGCCCGGCGCCGCGGTTGACACGAGGCCAGATGGTTCGCGGGCCGGGGCAGCAGCTTCACTATCCGATCGGGCTGCAGCCCGTAGTCCTTCAGCCCGCGCTTCCTCAGGCAGCGGTAGACCGACCGGTTGGGGATAAAGCGCCGTTCTCCGTTCGAGTCCATCAGCCAGTGCACAATCGACCTGTCCCAGTCCTTCGACGAGAAGATGACGTTCCTGAAGTCGCGCGGCCACTGCGGTCCCTTGTCAGCGAGGTGGATGAAGTGAATCGGCCAGTGAGCGCTTCCCCAGGCGATCGTCTGCCTGGTCGTTCGGTTGTAGCCGTAGTTGTCGTCGCTGATCGTGATGCCCGAGGCGCTGACTGATTCGACATAGGCGACGTG
>CAZWTK010000057.1:0-8173 GCA_964636655.1 uncultured Gaiellales bacterium | reverse complement strand
CCCTTCCAACCTCAGAAGAACGGACATCTCGCACTCCACGTCGCCGATGTCGAGAAGGCCCGCGCGGAACTTGAGGCAAAGGGGGTCGAGTTCGTAGGCGAGACCCTCGACACGACTGTCTGCAAGATGGCTTTCTTCACCGACCCTGACGGCAACGACCTGATGCTGCACTCTCGCTACCGGCCGTATGAGTAGAGCCACCGCGACGAAGGTCTACCGCGAGCTGCCTCTCCCGACCACCTCGGAGGAGGCCTGGCGCTTCACCGACCTGGCCGGTTTCGACCCTGATTCCTACGAGCTCGCCGAGGCGGCCTGTCCGGTGGAGATCGAGCCGCTCTTCGAGTTGGAGACGGCGGGTCGCGCACGCATCGACGAGAGCGGCACCGAGATACTCGAAGCACCTGACGGCATCGTCTTTACCCCGCTGGACGAGCGCGACGAGCGCATCGGCACGCTGATCGCGGTCGAGGACAAGATTGCGGCTGCCAACGCAGCGCTCTGGCGCCACGGCCTGCTGGTCGAGGTACCGGCCGGCGTCGAGCTCGAACGTCCGCTACACGTTCGCATCGAGAGTACGGTCGGCGGAGGGGCGCTGCCGACACGACTGCTGGTCGTCGCCGGCGAACGCAGCCGTTTCACCCTGATAGAAGAGCACGTCTCGGCTACGCCCGACCTCGACGCCTATACGAACTCCGCCGTCGAGGTTCAGGTGGGCGCGGAGGCCAAGCTGGAAATGATCTCGGTGCAGAGGCTCTCGCAGCGGACCTGGCACTTCGCCCATCAGCACACGCGCCTCGAGCGCGATTCGGAGCTCGATTGGGTCAGCGCCGGCCTGGGCTCGCGCAAGGGCAAGGTCTGGATCAGCAACGACCTCGCCGGCACCGGAGCCACCTCGCGCGTAACAGGCGTCTACTTCGCCGACGGAGAGCAGCATCTCGACTACGACACCTTTCAGGAGCACGCGGCGCCGAACACAACCTCCGACTTCTTCTTCCGCGGCGCCCTGCGCGACACCGCCACCGCGGTCTGGCGAGGCATGATCCGCGTCGAGAAGGAGGCACAGAGGACGGACGCCTACCAGGAAGACCGAAACCTACTGCTCTCGCGTCACGCGCACGCCAACTCCATCCCGGGGCTCGAGATCCTGGCCAACGACGTCCGCTGCACCCATGCCGCCACGGTCGGCCAGGTCGACCGTGAGCAGCTCTTTTACCTGATGAGCCGCGGTCTCTCCCGCAGCGAGTCCGAGCGGCTGATCGTGCACGGCTTCTTCGCCGAGGCGCTCGACCGGATCGAGCGCGAGCCGCTGCGCGAAGCACTGGCCAAGGCGCTCGAGGCGCGGATTCCCTAGACGATCTCGACACCGGAGTCGAGCCCCGAGAGCGGGGCAAAAGGCCGAGAGGCCGCCGACAACTCGCTGAGCAAGGAGGCGCTCGAGCTGATATTCGAGCGAGATCTGCGCGACTGGGAGGAAGCGGTCAACCACTTCCTGGCGACCGGTGAGCGCGAGCATTTGCGCTGAGGGTTGAGCCACTCCCACCGGGTGGGGGAGGGGGCTTGCCCGTTTTCGCGTATCACGCGATCGGCGCAGCGGCCGATCAAAAAGGCGTGACTGCGGCTCCTCATCCGATCGCGACGACCCGCAACTGGCGAGTCACTCCCACCTCTCCGCTCGCGGCCGCCGAGATGGCGGCCATTCTCGTGTTCGCGCTGATCATCGCGGGAGTCGCGGTGGCGCACGCACGCGCCGCCATGCAGGGCGCACAGCAGAGCGCTGCCGCGGCCGAGATAAGGATGCTCGATCCCGCCGTCGCCGCCTATGGTCTCGATCACTCGAGCTACGCGGGAATGAGCAGATCGGCGTTGGAACGGTACTACGGTGCCAAGCTGGACAGCACGACGAAGAGCACGCTCGAGATCACGGCCACGAGCGCAGGCAGCTACTGCATTCAGATACGAGACGGCGCCTGGTATGCGGCCCAAAGAGGACCTTCGGCGGCGATCGAGACGTCGCAGAGCGCGATCTGCCGGTAGTCGAGCCCGCGTGAGGCGGCTCACCGAGAGCTCAGTCCCCCTTGCTCAGCTCGTGAATGAGCTTCCAGTACTTGGCCTGCTTGCTGCCGGCGCTGACGGTCATGGTGATTGCCAACGCCTCTCTTATCTCGGCGTCGGTTGCGCCCTGCTCTTTGGCCTTCGGTTGGTGGTACTCGATGCAGGGGACGCAGTCGGCCATGACCGAGCAGGCAAGCGCAATCAGCTCCTTGGTCTTGCCGTCGAGAGCGTTCGGCTCGTAGACCTTATCGGCGAACTTCTGGTAGAGGGCGTCGGGCTCCTTGTCGATGAACATGCTTCACCTCCGTTGGTTGATTCAAACCGATGATGCGTTACTCAGCGCCGACATCTGCTCGTCTGTGAGCTCGATCTCGGTTGCGGCCAGGTTTTGCTCCAGTTGCTCCATCCGGCTCGTGGCGATGATCGGGATCACCGGCGGATCGTGGTGGAGCAGCCAGGCCAGCACGAGCTGGGTGTTCGAGACGCCGAGCTCGCCGGCCATCTTCGATAGTGCCTCGAGCCGCGCCAGCGAGTCGTCGCTCTTGAAGAACTCGGGCCAGTGCCACGAGCTCTCGCGCTTCTCGGCGTCGTCGTAGATACCCCTGAGCGCCGGCGAGTAGGCGAGCAGAGCCACCTCGGGGTTCGAGCGCAGGTAGTCGAGCAGCTCGTCGTCGCCGTTGACCGTGACCGGGTGGTTTGCGCCCGGCCGCAGGCGGAGGTAAGAGAACTGCTGCTGGACGGCGATGTACTGCGCCCAACCGTTGGCCTGCGAGATCTGCCGTGCTCTCTCCAGTCGCCAGGTGCGGTGGTTCGAGCAGGCGATGTAGCGCGCCTTTCCCTCCTGGACGAGCTCGTTCATGGCGCCGACGATCTCCTCGAGCGGGGTGTCGCGGTCGTCGATGTGGGCGTAGTAGAGATCGACGTGATCGGTACCGAGCCGGCGCAGGCTGCCCTCGATGCCCTTGCGGATGACCGCGGGAGCGAGGTGCTCGTACGCGTCCGGAAGCATTTCCCAGCGCGGGGTTCCTTCCTCGTCGCGGATGACAGATAGATCCTCGATCCGGCCGCCGACCTTGGTGGCGAGAAAGATACGATCCCGATTTCCGCGCTTCCTCATCCACTCGCCGAGCAGGAGCTCGCTCTCGTCGCCGACGAACTCGCCTTTTCCGTACCACCAGGCGTAGCAGTTGGCGGTGTCGAGGAAGTTTCCGCCCGCCGCGGCGAAGCGGTCGAGCAGCGCGAACGAGTCGTCCTTGCTCACGAGCGTGCCGAGATTCATGCAGCCGAAGCAGTACTGACTGACCTCTTCGCCCGTCCGTGCCAGTTGAACCTTCTTCATCTTCTCTCCTCGTTTCGTGACCTGATAGTGGGTACGGGCAAGCGGTGGCCGCCCGCGTCGCGGGAACTACCTCGGACTCGATCGCAGCTAGCCGACGGCGCTGAGGGCGGGGGCTTCCTGCTTCTCGGCCTCAAGCTCACGTTCGCGCTGCCGATACCAGGCGATCTTGCGCTCGAGCACCTCCATATGCCCGGCAAGCCCCTTCAGTCGAGACTGCAGCTCGCGTTGATGACGTTCGAGCAGCTCGGCCCGCTCGCTCACCGTCTCGTCACCGGTCCTGGTCAGCTGCATGAAGACGAGCATGTCGCGAATCGGCATGCCGGTAGCCCGCAGCATCGTCAGGAAGCGAACGGAGTAGATGTCCGCCTCGCCGTAGCGGCGGTGGCCGCCCGGCTCGCGGCCGATCGGCTCGAGCAGCCCGATACGCTCGTAGTAGCGGAGCGTGTAGGCCGTGACGCCGGTCTCGGCGGCGGCCTCCCTGATCGTGTAGGTGCGATCCATGAACCTCATGGTATGAGCTAGAGCGCACTCGAAGTCAAGGACCAGGCGCACAACACTTACTTGGCGATGTCATACGCCGGGCTCATGGGTCCCGAACCGGCTCGCCGGGCCTTGGGGTCAGATCTTGCGTGCAACACAGGCGCACCTCCGGCCTGTTGCCTGCAAGACCTGATCCCCGGGGAATGGCCGTGATATGGTAAAGCGTCTCTTTTGAGACTGCTCGACGAAGAGCGATCCGCGGATGTGCGGTCCTTCGAGCGGTCTCGGAGATCTACTCGTCCGGGGGCGCTCGAGTTCAAGCGTTCACTCGATTGTTGCCACTTCCAGGATGGGGAGAAAAAAGATGAAGCTAGTTATCGGGATCGTTCGTCCTGAGAAGGCGAATGACGTGCTAGAGGCGCTCTATCGCACGGAGGTGCGTGGCCTCTCGATGAGCCGGATCCGCGGCCACGGTGGAGAGACGGACTTCGTCGAGACCTACCGCGGAACGACGGTGAAGATGGAGCTGTACGAGAAGGTTCGCTTCGAGGTCGGAGTGTCCGACAACTTCGTCGAGCCGACCGTGGAGGCGATCGCGAAAGCCGCCCAGACGGGCGAGGTCGGCGACGGAAAGATCTTCGTCGTGCCGGTCGAGAAGGTCGTCCGCATTCGCACCGGAGAGGAGGACACCGCCGCGGTCACACCCGTGCTCTAGGCGGTAACGAGACCATGCACAATCTCATTTCCCTTCCCCTTCCGCTCGCGGCGGCAAAGAGCGGTATCGACAGCGGCGACACGGCCTGGATGATGGTCGCGACGGCGCTGGTGCTGATGATGACGCCAGCACTCGGGCTCTTCTACGCGGGGCTGGTGCGCTCGAAGAACGCCCTCAACACCTTCATGATGAGCCTGGGCGCGATGGCCGTGGTCAGTATCACCTGGGTCGCGATCGGCTACTCGCTGGCGTTCGACAAGGGCAACGGCTTCATCGGCGATCTGCACAACGTCTTTCTCAGGAACGTGACGAACGGTCCGCGCGCGGGCTTACATATCCCGGAGCTCGTCTTCGTCTGCTTCCAGGCCTCGTTCTGCATCATCACCGCGGCGCTGATCTCGGGCGCCGTGGTCGAGCGGATGCGCTTCGGCGCCTTCCTTCTGTTCGCGGCGCTGTGGTCGTGCCTGATCTACGCGCCGATGGCGCACTGGGTCTGGGGCGGCGGCTGGCTTCAACACCGTCACGTGATGGACTTCGCCGGCGGCGTGCCGGTGGAGATGGCTTCGGGCTTCTCGGCACTGGCGGCGGCCTTGGTGGTTGGCGCGCGCAAGGACTTTGGCCGGCAGGCGATCCTGCCCCACAACGGCGTCTACGCGCTCTTGGGGGCGAGCCTGCTCTGGTTCGGCTGGTTCGGCTTCAACGCCGGTAGTGCGCTCACCACGGGTGCCCAGGCACCGCTGGCCTTCGTCAACACGCTACTCGCGCCCGCGGCGACGCTCTCGGTGTGGATGCTGATCGACTACCTGCGCGGCCGCAAGGCAACCGCGATCGGCGCGGCGACGGCGATCGTGGTGGGCGCGGTGGGGATCACACCGGCGGCCGGCTTCGTCAGTCCGATGAGCGCCATCCTGCTCGGCGCTCTGGCGGCCTTGCCGGCCTACACGCTGATCGTCTGGCGCCCGCGCACCCGGCTCGATGAGACGCTCGACGTGCTCGCGGCGCACGGTCTGGCCGGCTTCACGGGGATCCTCTTCATCGGCCTGTTCGCCCAGGCGAGCTGGAACCTGACCGGCGACGGGCTGCTGTTCGGAAACCCGATTCAGCTCGGGCGCCAGGCGCTCGCGGCCGGGGCCGCACCCGTCTACGCGTTCTGCGGCACGTTCGTGCTGCTCAAGCTGATGAGCCTGGTGGCGCGGATCCGCGTACACGTCAGCGACGAGGGCCAGGGCCTGGACGTCAGCCAGCACGGCGAGGAGGCCTACACGCACGGCGAGGGTGCCATCCTGCTGCACCCGGAGCACCCGCTCGATCTGGAGCACGCGGTCGCCAAGTACAGCCTTCCGGCCGCCAAATAGAAGCGTGAGAGTCGCCGCGTTCGTCCTGGGGACGGGCGCGGCGATCGCTCTCGCGGCAACTACGATTCCCGTATGGCCATCTGCGCCGTCTGCGGTCGGGAGATGCTGACCGCCTCGTCCTGCACGGAGCGCTACGTCGAGCTCGTGGACGGGCGCTACGAGCGGATCCGCTGGGGCGCGCTGGAGGGCGAGCCCACGAACGAGTCCTGCGGCGACTGCGGCGTCGATCCGGGCGGCCTGCACCACGTCGGTTGCGAGTTCGAGACCTGCCCGCGCTGCGGCGAGGCGCTGGCGCTGTGCGACTGCTGGGAAACCGACGAAAGTCCGCTCCCCTGACGGGGAGCTTGTCGACTTTCGTCGGCGTGATGGTTAGACGGTCCTTCGCGCGGTTAGGTCCGTCGCCCGGGCGGGGAGGAAGCGAGCGACCGTCAAAGCGAGGTTGGTTCAGGGAGGAAACAATGGCGATGCGCCCAAAGCCCCATGCCGCGGGGAAGGTCAAGGCCGGCGATGTTACGCAACGAGTAGGCGTCGAGCAGGTCGCCGCTCGCGGCGTGAACGTGCCGGAGTTGATCGAGAAGCTGATCGACGCCGCCGGCGCCGAGTTCACCACCTACTACTACTACACGATCCTGCGCATGTACCTGGCCGGACACGAGGACTACAAGGAGATCTGCGAGGACGCACGGCTTGAGGATCGCGCTCACTTCGAGCTGATCACCCCGCGCATCTACGAGCTGGGAGGCTCGATTCCCTACGACGTGCGCGAACTGGCCGATCGCGCCGGCTGCCCGGATGCTTACCTGCCGGGCACCGACGGCAAGCACGCGCCGGCGGGCAAGGGACCGAAGGCCGCCGAGATCCTGGAGGTGCTGCTGGAGGCCGAGCGTTGCGCCGTCAGAACCTGGTCGGAGGTCTGCGACATCACCTTCGGCAAGGACTACCGCACCTACGACATCGCGGCGCGGATCCTGCAGGAGGAGATCGAGCACGAGGCCTGGTTCATCGAGCTGCTCTCGATGGAGCGGGACGGCGCGGTCAACCCCTCGGGGCACTTCCGCCGCGGTACCCCGGGTGAGGGGCCGTACTCGAAGAACAGCGGTTTCTACAATCCATAAGCACTGAGTCCAGAGCAAACAGAGGCGTTCACGATCGAGCTCGAGCTGCCCGACGGCTCGACGCGCCGCTTCAGCTGCGGCGCCGACGAGCACGTGCTGGACGCTGCGCGTCGCGCCGGGCTCGATCTGCCCTCGTCCTGCGAGCAGGGCTGGGACCTGGCCTGCGCGGTGCGCGTGCTCGCGGGCGAGCTCGACAACTCGGACGCTCGCCGCTACTACCCCGAGGACAAGCGGGCCGGCTTCGCCCTGATCTGCACCGCCAAACCGCTCTCGGACCTGCGCCTGCGCCCCTACCAGGCCGACGCCATGCAGGCCCACCGGCTGGCGCACGGGCTTCCGACGACGCGAGGGCGCTGGGGCAGTAAGGGGTAGCTCCGGCGCTCAGCTCTCGGCGCCGAGCGCCGCAGCGATCTCGTCGATTGCCGCCTGCTCGGCAGGGCTGACGAGCGTGTATTCCTCGCGGTGAGCGCTTGCGACCCTGTCGGCGACGGTGAGGACGAAGCGCTTGTAGGCGCCGAGCTCCTCGGGCGTCGCCTTCTGCTCGAGCAGAGCGACCGCATCTGCCAGGTTTTTCAGGCCGCCTCGTTTCATCTCGGCGGCCGAGCGATAGCGGGTGTGGGCGCGGTCGTACCTGGCCCCGACGATCTCGTCGAGCAACTGGCTCTTGCCGGATAGCCCGCGAGCCTCGGTGTAGGCGTTGCCGATCGCGAACGTCTCGCGGAAAACGCCCCCGCGTTGCGCCGCGACCACGATCCAACCGGCGCTCGGCGGACCGACCAAAACGAGCTCCCACTCCTCCAGTGTGAATTCGTTCTTTCCCGTCATCCATCTCTCCTTTTCGGTCAACGACCTGGTCGCCGTCCGTAGCGAAGGAGTCGCGGATGACGAGTAGAGCGCCTTGAGTATGACGGCTGACGGCGGGTGGGGACGGCCGGGACCGGCGCCAGAGGACGATAAGCTCCAGCAACGGTTTCGTGACGAGAGACGGCAGAGATTCGCGTCGAGCAGTCCCCGATCTTGTCCCAACACCCTGCTAACCTGCTCGCGGCAATCCGAGCCCCGACCCCGAGACGGAGGCAGGCAAATCCAGCTGCGGCCAGGACACAGGCGAAAGCTT
>CAZWTK010000056.1:0-8320 GCA_964636655.1 uncultured Gaiellales bacterium | reverse complement strand
TGAACAAGGATCCGAGCGCGCCGGAGTGGGGGACGGAGGTCGCCTACTACATCGATCGGGCCTACTGGAGTCGCGGACTGGCCACTGAACTCGTGCGCGAGTCGCTGACGCTTGCCTTCGGCGATATCGATCTCGAGCGCGTCGGAGCTTTCACCAGGCCCGCAAACGTCGCCTCGGCACGTGTTCTCGTTAAGAACGGGTTCGAGCGAACCCGCTTCGTTGCCGAGTTGGAGCGCGACGAGTACCTGATCGTCCGGGATTATTGGCACAAGCGCGTCAACGAAGCGCGTGCACGATAACCCGTGTTATGTCAAGTTGAAGAATTCAGCGGGTTTTTAGTCGCCGCGCACCTCTCCCCTCGCCAGAGTGCAGAATGCAAACGCGCCGACGCGTACATGTCAGAGCTGAGAGGGGCTTTCGGCGACGGTGCTCAGCCTGACATCGGAGCCGATCGTTCCCAACGGGATTGCGAGCGCGATCGTTTGCCGGAGCTCCCGCCTTGACCGGCTCAGCCAGACAGCGTCTGAAGCTCAAACGAGCGCCAGAAACCTCCGCAACGCCGTCAGGAAGAGCTCGGGCTCCTCGTAGGGGATCATATGGGCGCTACGGCTCAGCACGACCCCCTCGGCGTTCGGGAGCAGCTCGGCCAGCTCATGGGCCGAGGCCGGTGACGTCGTGCGATCGTGGGCTCCGATCATCACCAGCACCGGCTTCTCGAAGGTGCTCAGCCTGGCCCGCAGGTCAACCATCCCGTACTCACCGCCGGCCGCAAAGTGGCGCAGCACTGCGGGCTGATAGACGATTCTATCGCGTGCGATCAACTCTCGGACAAGCGGGCTTTCGGGATCGGCGAGGTGATAAGGCATCTGGTCAGCGACGATCTGCTTGCACTCCTCTTGCGTCTCGACAGTCGTCTCCTTTTCCCAGGAAGCGCTCACCTGTGCTCGCAGGTGCTCGGGCTCGAAGTACTCCAACTCTTCGCTGACCCGCTCCATTGCGCTCGGCTCGGCGATCGTCCCCATCAACACGTAGGCGGAAGCGCTCCCGTGCCGGACCATGTGGCTTTGAGTAACGAAGGATCCGAACGACCAGCCCAGGACAACGGCGTCCTCGAGCCCGAGCGCCCCGATCAGGGCCTCGATGTCGTCGGCCATCCGGGGCACCGTCCAAAGAGCCGGGTCGCCGGCGCCCGAGCGCCCGTTCGCGCGCAGGTCGGGCGCCAGAACACGCCAGCCCTGCCTCGCCAGCGGATCAAGCCCTGGAAACCAAAACGAGCCGTCCAACCCGGGACCGCCGTGGAGCGCGACTAGCGGTCGGCCCTCCCCTATCTCGTGTACGTAGAGCTCGATGTCGCCGACGGAAACCCGCACACTTCGATTCTAGAAGCGGGCTCCGCGCACTCCCGAGATGATGATGAGCGCTACGCCCAACGCCAGCACCAGCCGGTAGAGAACGAAGAACGAGTAGTTGTGCCGGCGCACGTAGCCTAGAAGAGCCCAGATCGCCAGCAGTCCGCTCCCGGCGGCGGCCAGCATTCCGACGGCGAAGGGCCCGCCCCAGCCCGAAGGAAGCCCGGGCCCCAGTAAAACGTCCTTTACGGTCTTCAGCGCAACGGCACCGAGGACGACGGGTACCAGCATCAGAAACGAAAAACGGGCGGCAGCATCGCGATCGAGCTTGAACAGCCGCCCACCGGTGATCGTGGCGCCCGAGCGCGAGACGCCGGGCACGAGCGCGAGCATCTGTGCCAAGCCCAGTACCAGCGCGTCGCGGTAGCGAAGCGACGTCATCGCCCTCTTCTCGGGTAGGCGATCGGCTAGCCAGAGCACGACGCCGAGCACGGCGAGCGCAATGCCGATCTGCCAGGGCTGACCGAGGCGTTTCTCGATGAAGCTCTCCCCCGCCGCACCACCAAGCGCCGCGGGAATCGTGGCGATGAGAAGCAGCCAGGCCAGGCGCTCGTCCTGGGTTGTGATGCTTCTACGCCTGACGCTCCCGAACCAGGAACGCAGGATGACGACGATGTCCAACCAGAAGTAGGCGACGACGGCGACAAGCGTCCCCGCGTGCAGGGCCACGTCGAAGGTCTTGTTGAAGGCGGCATTACTCTCGAGGTAGTGCCAGTTTCCGAGCCAGGGCACGAGAATCAGGTGCCCCGACGAGGAGATGGGCAGCATCTCGGTCAGCCCCTGTGTGATGCCGAGGATAAGTGCCTGCCAATCCGGGAGGGCCTTGGCGTTGTCCCCCACGCTGAATACGGTGAGCACGGCCGCTATTGCCAGCGCCACCCCCGCGACCACGAACACGCGCCCGCGAGTGAAAAACGAGGAAGTACCCTCCTGCGGTTGGCTTCCCGATATATCCACAGATGTATCCACAGCACCACCTTTTCCGTGTGGAAAGTGTCGAAAACATTATGCCGCAATTTGCGACTTTTTATTCGCTTTTTAACCTTGAATTACCTGGTTGCATAGTCTAGATTTCCTCTTGCGTTGAGCACGGGGCGTGAGTAGAGCGAAGCCCCGCCGGAAGGGACTAGGCGGCAGCCGAACACCGGATGGCAGGGCAGACGAAAGCGCCAACGGCTTAGCGAAGGGAGCCGAGTAGGGAGCGAGAGTAGGTTGATGTCGCCCCCGTAGGTCGAACCGCTTCGGCGGGACGTTCAACGGGAGCGGCTGACGAAATCGCCACCCGCTCGGCTCCTCTTTTTGTTTGTCGACAGACCGTTCTGGAGCCATCGACAGCAAGAGTAGCCACCTCGCGGGCAACCACGCTGACGTCAAGTGTGTGGTCGGCCTCTACGCCGCCGGACCGGCCGCAGCCGTCCGGCTCGCCGGCTCGCTCTCCCGAGCGAGGGCGCGCAAGAGTAGACGGGAGAGATCCGGTCCCAATGCTCGCTGCAGGCGAACGCGGGCAGGCTCTCTCTGCCGCAGATTCATCTCGTCGAAGGCGGCGAAATGCTCGAGCAAAAGCCCTGCTCCTCGGTTTGGATAGCGTGTCGACATCTCGCCGTTCATTTCACCTTGACCATCGGCGTAAAGAGACCGTCGACTCCATCCCTATTCCGAGTAAAACGTGTCACTCTTTGCAAGAAAGTCACCCTTTCGAGCTTCGTTTAGCCGAGGTTCTCAGAGCTTGATCAGCGAGTGCACCTGGTGATCGGCGAGACGCCTGCGCCCGTTGAGTTGCTGCAGCTCGACCACGAAAGCGACTCCGACCACCTTTCCCCCTAGTCGCTCGGCCAGCTCGACCTTCGCCTGCGCGGTAGCACCCGTAGCGAGTAGGTCATCGTGTACCAGCACACGCGATCCCTTCGGGATCAAACCGACCGACGACTCGAGCGGGCCGACCTCTCCCCCATTCTCCCAGTTGCCCGCGATCTCGCCCGAAGACAGATCCGAGTGGCGCACCGCCACGAAGCCCGACCCCAGTACGTAGGCGAGCGTTCCACCGAGAACGAAGCCGCCCGCCTCCGCGCCCAGCACTATCTCGGGCGCTTTCGGTCGTGACCATTCGGCCAGTAGGTCAACCGCCGTCCGGAAGCAATCGGGATCGGCGAGCAGGAGCGACAGATCCTGGAAACTGAGTCCGGCCTCCGGGAAGTTCGACACCTCGAGAATCTTCGCGCGCAAGTCGTCGAGCGATACCCTCATCGCTACGCGCCACTCCCCGGAGAGCGCACGGCGAGCCAAGTACTCGCCAGAAAATCCTCGCGGCCGGCGATCTCGAACACCTCCGAGGGTCGCGATGGCCCGGCCATCAGGTCAGAAAGGTGAGCCGGTATTTCCCGATCTGCACTTCGTCGCCGTCGGCGAGCTCGGTCGATTCGATCCTGTGGCGATTGAGGAAAGTCCCGTTGAGGCTTCCCTGGTCTTGTAGCAGGAAGCGCGACCCTTCGTGAATCAGAGTCGCGTGCCGGCGTGACACGGTCACGTCGTCGAGAAAGACGTCGCAATCAGGCGAGCGTCCGATCGTCGTGTGCTCGCCGATCGCCGAGAAGACCTCCCCCGCCAGACCTCCGCCCGAGCGAACGACCAGGGCCGGGCCTTTGATACCCAGCTCGCCGAGATCGAGCCGCGCCTCTTCAACTTCGTCTGGAGTCAGAGCCAACGTCGTCTCGGCGCCGGCCTCCTCGTGCACGAGCAGCGCACCACACTTGGCGCAGAAGTTGGCGGCCTCTGGATTCTGGAAACCGCACTGAGGACAGTAGGAGTGACTCACTCGAGTTCGTCGGGTGGTGGAGCTTTGGCGGCGAGAATTTCGGTCAGCTTGTCGATATCGGTACTGAGAGTGCCCCCCTCGCCACTTTCGACCGACTTCTGCAGGCGGGCGACGAGCTCAGCGCGCAAGATGTCGATCTTTCCGTGCAGGAGACGGCGTTTGTAGGAAAGCTCGTCTTCTTCCTTTTTCAAGTCCGCGATCAGGCTGCGAAGCTCGTCATCGGAGAGGGTGGTGAGGTCAGCAAGTGGTTCCACGCTTAAGCCTTTCGTCTGTTATCCCGCTCTGCCCAGTAAAGCAGGCGGTCTTACGGTGGTCAATCGGCGGCGGCGGGCGGCTTCTCGCTCGTCTCGCTATCGGAACCTAGGATCTCTTCGACCAAGACGCGCATCTCGCTTTCCAGCTCGTTCGAGCGCTCGGAGTCGGCACCTTCAGCGTAGATGTGCACCACCGGCTCGTCTGAGTCGGCTAACACCTGCGCCCAGCCGCGCTCGTCGCCGACTTTCACGCCGTCGGTGAGATCGAGCTTCCGATCCTTCATCTGCTCGACGAGGAGACGCATGACGAGTCCCTTCTTCGCCCACGGACAGTGGAGGCGGCGGTGCACCAAAGTGCTCGGTGGAAGCTCCGATATGAGCGCCGAGACAGGTTGCGGCACCGGCGCCAGCAGCTCGAGCAGTTTGCAGAGGCTCGCCACGGCGTCATAAGCCGGGAGGAAGTCCGGGAAGACGTATCCGCCGCTCACGGCGCCGGCAAAAATGACGCCTTCGTTGGCGGCTTCTCGCGTTAGATCAGCCAGCGAGGCGCGCGTGCGAATCACCTGCAACCCCGATTTCTTGGCCAGCTTCTCGACCTGGCTTGTGACCGTGATCGGAAAGGCGACCTTGCCCTTACGCCGACTCGCGCCGAGCAGGCGCAGGAAGAGGAGCAAGACCTTCTCGACGGGAATTTCGTCGCCCTGCTCGTCGATCAGGTGGAGGCGCTCACCGGCGCGGTCGAAGACCGCCCCGATATCGGCGTTGGCAGCGGTGACCAGCTTCTTCGCCTGCGCCAAAGACTCGGCGACCGGGTGGGTCTGGCTCGAGCGCTCGACGATGAACCCGTGTGCCGAGACGACCTCGATCCCGAGCGGCCCGAGCAGAAGCGGCAGCACGTAGGAGGCCGCCGAGTAGCCGTAGTCGACCACCAGCCTGAAGTTTCGCGCACGCACCAGCTCGGCGTCGATCGAATCGAGCAAATCCTGGGCGTAGGTCTCGCGCGCTCGCGCCGGATAACTTATCCCGCCCACCTCGTCGGCGGCGGTCCGGCGCAGCTCCATACGCGAGTAGTGCTTTGTGATCTCTTTCTGCAAACGCTCGCCGAGCTGAATGCCCGGCGGCTCGAAGAAGCGGATCTGAATGATCTCGGGGTCGGCCGCGCTGCAGCCGACGTGAATGCCGAGCTCGTAGCTTTCGGCCTTGAGCAGGTGACGGTTGATCGCGGCAGGCAGTATGCGTAGATCGGCGACATCGACTCCGGTCGAGTTGAGCCCCGAGATCAGCGCTCGCTTGATCATTCGACAGGCTGTGGGCGCCTCGCGGCTGGTGATAATGCGAGCTCCTTGCTTGAGCGCCGTACCCGTAGCCGCAGCCAGCCGCACGGCCATCTCGGGTGTCAGATCGACGTTGACGAGACCGATCACGCCGTCCTGGCCGAACAGGTGCGTGGTCGCTCGTGACTCCCAGATCAGGTTCTCGTGGATCTGGGCGCCCGACTCGACCTCCTTGTAGGGATAGATGTGCACGCCCGGCCAGATGACACCCTCGGCGCCGATCGCCACCTCGTCGCCGATCGCCACACCTTCGTGCACGCGTACGTGCGAGCGAATGTCGCAGGAGCGGCCTATCACCGCGCCCTCGATCAACGCGTTTCGCCCGACATGGGTCGCCGAGTCGAGCACGGAATGCGATACCCGCGCCCGCTCGCGCAGCGTGACACTGGCGCCGAGCACGGAGTACGCGCCCAGGCTCGCGTCCTTGGTCAAGCGCGAGTAGTTGCCTATGAAGGCCGGGCCCTCGATCGACTCTAGGTCGTCGACCTCGACGCCCTCGCCGATCCAGATGTCACCGCGCAGGCGGATGCCGGGAATCTTCAGCTGAACCTTTCCGTCGAGGGCGTCGAAGTTCGCCTGCCGGTACTGATCAAGGTTGCCGATGTCCTGCCAGTAGCCCTCGAGGACGCAACCGTAGATCGGCCTGCCCATCTCGAGTAGGAGCGGGAAGAGATCGGCCGAGAAGTCGAACGAGCGCCCGGCGGGGACGTGGCGCAGAACCTCGGGATCGAGCACGTAGATGCCGGTGTTGATGGTGTCCGAGAACACCTGCCCCCAGGATGGCTTCTCGAGGAAGCGCTCGACCCGCCCGTCCTCGTCGGTGACGACGATGCCGAACTCGAGTGGGTTGTCCACCGACTTGAGACCGATCGTCACGGCGGCGTCGTGCTCGCGGTGGTACCTGACGAGCTCGTTCAGGTCGATGTCACAGAGCGCGTCGCCGGAGATGACGAGGAAGGGCTCCTCGGTATCGCGGGCGGCCATCTTGACCGATCCGGCGGTACCGAGCGGCTCCTCCTCGACCGAGTAGTCGATCGACATCCCGAGCGTCTCGCCGTCGCCGAAGTACGTGCGTATCGCCTGTGGCATGAACGCGAGCGTGATCGTCACGTCCTCGATGCCCTGCGCATGCAGGAGCTCGAGGATGTGCTCCATGCAGGGCTTGCCCACGATCGGCACCATCGGCTTGGGCTGGTTTGAGGTAAGCGGACGCAGGCGCGTGCCTTCCCCCCCGGCCATGACAATCGCCTTCACCGAGCCAGCACCACCTTGAGCGCGCGGCCGACGTAGAGTAGGCCGGCACTGAGCGCCAGCACCAGCCCCGACCAGAACACGTACAACGGCCAATCGGTACCTTGCTTAGTGACGAGGACGAAGGCTATGCCCGCGTAGAGCAGCCAGGTGCCCGCTTTCCCAATCTGATTCACCTTGAAGTCGTAACCGCGCTCCATGACGAACCTGTACCCACCCAGCAGGAGTAGGTCTCTGCCCAGGATGATGACGAGCGCGACAAGCGGCAGCCTGCCCGCGTGCCAGAGCAGGATCACGGCCGAGTCGATCATCAGGCGATCGGCGAGTGGATCGGCAAGCTGCCCGAAACGAGACTCGACGTGCCAGCGACGAGCCAGCCAGCCGTCAACCTGGTCGGTGGCTCCGGCGATTGCGAAGATGACCGCGCCGGCGACCGTCCAGCCCTGGTCGGAGCGAAGCACGAGCGCAACGAAGACCGGAATCAGCAGGATCCTGAACACGGTCAGCGCGTTCGGAATCTGAGCCTGTGAACGGCGAAGCGCTTGCTCGGTCATGTAGGAAGAATACTTTCCGCCGCTCATCGCGGGCTTTCCCGCCGGAAATCGGAGGTTATCGGGCCGTGGCGTACGGCTACTGGCCGATCTGAGCGGCGGTAGCGTTGAGACTCTGAGCACAGCTAGCGCAGGAGGTCGCGAGCTGTGCGGCGGTAGTCGTGAGCCTCTGTCTCGCCTCGTCGGCGCCGAGCAACGCCTGCGATCCCTGCACCGCGGTGATGTAGTCCTGGGTGAGTTGCGGCAGCGAGCCGGGGTCGGACGTCATCGCGATGGTCATACTGGTGTTGATCGCAGTCAGCCTGGCCTCGGCGGTCATACGATTGCCGTTCGAGACGGGGTTGTTGCTGGCGTTACCGCAACCGCCCAGCGCAACCGCGGCGACGATCACCACTACGGCGCCTGCCCGAGAAAGGTCAATTCGCTTCACGCTGAGGAGGTCGGCTCGAGGAGGCCATTCCTTTAGGCTGGGCTCGTACAACCGGCGACGAAAGGGTGAACGTCATGGCGCACGACTCACACAAATGCGCAGACTGCTCGATGCGAAAGAAAGCGGAGGCGAACCCGACCAGTCTCAGCGCCCGGCTCTGGCGCTGGCACACGAGCTGGTGCCCGGGCTGGAAGGCCTACCAGCGATCGCTCGGCGAAGCGAAATAGCGCGACGAGCAGCCCTGCCGCTTTAGCGGGTCTTTACCCGGCGCTAGAAGCA
>CAZWTK010000055.1:0-9019 GCA_964636655.1 uncultured Gaiellales bacterium | reverse complement strand
CCCCGGGACTATCTCGAGCTTGCACTTGGTTGCGAGCTCCGCCGCCGCACGCTCGTTGAGATCGAGCACCACGGAGTCTCTCTCGCCGACGATCAGCAGGGTGGGTGCACCAACGCGCCGAAGGGCTTTGCCCGCGAGATCCGGCCGGCCGCCTCGCGAGACGACGGCCTTGATCAGCTCCGGCCGCTCTGCGGCGGCCAGAAGCGCCGCGCTGGCACCCGTGCTGGCTCCGAACAAACCGAGCGGGAGCGAGGTCGTGCCCTCGTTCGCATGCAGCCAGACCGTCGCAGCCAGGAGCCGATCGGAGAGCATGGGGATGTCGAAGCGAAGGGCTCCGGTACGGGAGTCCTCTTGCTCCTCGCGCTCGCTCAACAGGTCGATCAGCATCGTCGCCAGCCCGGCTTGCTCCAAAACGGCGGCGACGTGACGGTTGCGCGGGCTGAAGCGGCTGGAGCCCGAGCCGTGAGCGAAGAGAACGATGCCGTCGGCGCTCTCGGGAATGCGTAGCGTCCCGGCGAGTTGCACCTCGCCGATCGAGACGACCACCTCTCTCTCGCGTGTTTTCATTGCCCGTTCACCCGTGTCGCTCTCTCGAGCAGTGTACGAACCTCGTCGTCGGAGACCTGCTCGAAGCGGTCGTACCAGAGGCTGACGGCGTAGAAGTTCTCGGGCCTGAGCGGGCTCACAAGTTCGTCCACCTCAGCGTCGATAGCGGCGCAGGTATCGAGCGCGGCGGTGGGAATTGCGACCACGATCTTCGCCGGGCTCTGTGCCCGAACCGCCGCGATGGCCGCGCGCATGCTGGCGCCGGTGGCGAGACCGTCGTCGACGAGGATCACCACCCTGTTTACGAGCTCCCGGTCGGGCCGATCGCCTCGGTAGAGGCGCTCTCGCCGCGTTAGCTCAACGCGCTCGCGCTCGCTGACCGCATCGATCACATCGCTCTTCAAACCAATGTGGCGAATCACGTCGTGGTTCAGTATCCGTGCCCCGTCCGAGGCGATCGCGCCGAATGCCAGCTCCTCGTGGCCGGGGACTCCAAGCTTGCGGACTACGAATACGTCGAGCGGAACTTCCAATGCCCGCGCGATCTCGTATCCCACCGGTACTCCGCCGCGCGGGAGCGCAAGCACGACGACGTCGTTCCGCCCGGCATAGTCGGCAAGCAATTCGCCGAGATGCCGCCCGCCGTCGGCTCGGTCGCGGAAGCGACTCGGAATCGGGCTCTGCCCACTCTGCACGGCACCGTCCCTTCTCTCGAGACCTCTGTCACAAAGGATGCAACACCGGAGCCTGGCGTGGGGGCTGGATTCAGCAAAAGTTAAGGAAATTTCGCTACTGTGAGCGCGCGTCGCGGGAACGCCTTTTCGAAACGCACGTCCTCAGTGGACGGCGTGCTTGACAGCGAACATGTGTTCGGTTAGAAAGGTAGTTCCCAGTCATCGTCTACTTGTTTGACACCCAGAGTAACCCTCTATATCTTCTCGCCAGTTACGGCGCTTCCCATTTGAATTCGAGCGCAGACGAAGGCCTAGCATGACCGACTTGGATGCCACCCAGACAACCCAGATCGCGACGCCACGCGCACTCGCCCGATTCGTTGCCTTTATGCGCATGTCGGTCAGTTCGCGCTGGGAGATCGCACGCGAGCTTCCGAAAAGCGGCACCGGCCTCACAATCGAGGCCATCGTTCTGAATATCGTGCTCGGCGTCTTGCCGGTGCTCTTCATCCTCGGCACGAGCGTCATGCTCGGCCGCGTGCCGGCGGCGGCCAAGGCCGGAGTCGGCTCGGGCGCCTGGGACTCGCTCGTCTTCGCCTTCCTTCTTGCGGCTTCGGCCTTCGTTCTGATGCAGGTGCTGACACCGCTCCAAGCCTCGCTCGGCGAGCTGATCACCAGACGGGTCGACGGCCAGGCTGCCGATCGGCTGATCAGCGACGCGCTCCGGACTCCGGGGATCGGGCCGCTCGAGGATCAGGAGCTGCTCGACGACCTGAGTGACTCGGCCACGCAGCTGGAATTCGGCTTTCGCACGCCGGGTCGCGCCTGCGCGGGGCTGGTCGCGCTGATCGCTCGTTACCTCCAGTTGGTCAGCCTGGTCGTCATTGTCGGCGTTGTCTTTTCCTGGCTGGCTGCGGCCGCGCTCTTCGTCGCTACGATGCTCTTCCGCTACGGCCAACGCGGCGGTCTGCGCAAATACTCGGCCATCTTCCGCACCAACGCCAATATCCGTCGCCGCAACTTCTATTTCCGTCGCGTCGGCCTCGATCCGCCGGCGGCGAAGGAGCTGCGCGTCTTCGGCCTGGCACCCTGGGTGCGCGAGCGCTACCGCGAGTCCTTCCTCGAATTCATGGGGCCGGTCTGGAAGGAGCGGCGGCGCATCTACCTCAAGCCCTTCCTCGTGATCACCGCGTTCGCGCTCATCGTCTCGGCCGTCGCGCTTGCCGCGCTCGGAAACAGCGCCGCCGGCGGGGGAATCACGCTCAGAGATCTCGCGCTCACCTTCCAGGCGGCAATCGCCGCCATCAACCTGGGCAGCCACTACCCTGAGTCCGACACTCAGACTCAGTTCGGGATGATGTCTTATGCGGGAATGCTCGGCTTCGAGCGCGGCGTCGAGAAGTACGAGGGCAGCACCGTGCAGCTCGAGCCGGTGCGCGGCCCGAAGGGCTTTCCGAAGAAAGAGCTCGACTTCGACCACGTCTCTTTCAGCTATACGGGCAGTGAGCGCCAGGTCCTGAGCGATTTCGAGCTTACGATTCCGGCCGGCAAGTCCACTGCCATCGTCGGTCTGAACGGCGCCGGTAAGACGACGCTGGTCAAGCTGCTCGGCCGTCTCTACGAGCCCGACTCGGGCCGAATTCGAACCGACGGAGTAGATATTCGCCACTTCCCGGTCGAAGACTGGCACCGCCAGATCGGAATCATCTTCCAGGACTTCAACTGTTACGAGCTTTCGGCGGCCGACAACATCGGCTTCGGATCTGTCCCGCACCTCGGCGACCGCGAGGCGATCCGTAAGGCCGCACGCGACGCGGGCATTCTCGAGGCGATCGAGCGGCTCCCGAAGGGCTTCGATACTCCGCTCTCACGCCAGTACGAAGGCGGTGCCGATCTCTCCGGCGGCCAGTGGCAACGAATCGCGATCGCCCGCGCGCTGTTCGCGCTCGAGGGTGGCGCCTCGATCCTCGTGCTCGACGAGCCGACGGCCGCGCTGGACGTACGCGCCGAGGCCGCGTTCTTCGACAACTTCGTCGAGCTGACGCGCGGCGTCACCACGATCCTCATCTCGCACCGCTTCTCGAGCGTGCGCCACGCCGACGGTATCGTCGTGCTTCAGGGTGGCCGCGTTGTCGAGAAGGGAACTCACGCGGAGTTGCTCGCCGTGGACGGCCGCTACGCGAAGCTCTTCCGGCTTCAGGCAGAGCGTTTCGCCCGTGGCGACGAAGAAGGCGAAGACGAGGAGGACGACGAGCTGTGAGAGAGGTAATTCTCGGAGCCCGTACGCTGCTCGGGCTGGCCTGGCGTAACAACAAGCCCAAGACCGTACTCGCGGTCAGTTTAATGCTTGCGGCCTATGCGTCGGCGCCACTCGTGGGTCTTTCGCTCAAGCAGCTGACCGACTATGCGCTCGCAGGCAACGAGATCGGCGCTGCGATGGCCGGAGCCGTTACCGCGCTGCTGGTCATCTTTGGGCTCACGCTCGGGCATTTCGCCCACATCTCCTACTTCGAGTTGGCCGACACCAACATGCTCGAGATCGACTCCGATCTGATCCTACTGGCGAACGGCTCGCCCGGAATCGAGCACCAGGAGCGGGCGGACTACACCGACCGACTCACCATCCTGCGCGAGGAGCTGTTCCAGCTGCGGCAGTCGCTGGAGGCGCTGTTGACGGCGTTTGGGCTGACGGTCGCAATGATCGAGACGGGCGTCCTACTGGCGCTCGTCAACCCGATTTTGCTCTTCCTCCCACTGCTCTCGCTGCCGCCGCTTCTGACGGGGCGCTGGGCCCAGAACCGCCTCGACCGAGCGCGTGACGCAAGCGCCGGCGAAATACGGCTCAGCCGTCATCTCTTCCGGCAGGCGACCAGTGCCGGCCCCGCCAAGGAGCTGCGGCTGTTCGGGCTCCAGGACGAGCTTCGCCGTCGCCACCTGGATCTGTGGGAAAACGCCACCAAGCGGCTCTGGCGCATCCATCGCTCGAACACGGTCGTGCGAGCGCTCGGCCAGCTCGTGTTCTCGGTCGGCTATGTGGCCTCGGTGCTGCTGGTAGTTCAGGGAGTGATCAGACACCGCGGACAGCCCGGCGACGTCGTGCTGGCGATCACGTTGGCTGCTCAGGTGAATACCCAGGTGTCGATCGGTCTCGGGCTCGTCTACAACCTGCAGGGAATGGCGAAGATCATCGGCCGCTATCACTGGCTCAAGCAGCTGGTGGCCGGCGACGAGCGCATCAAGCCCGACCGACCGACGCCGTCGCGGGCGGCGAAGGGCATCGTGCTCGACAACGTCACCTTCAGTTACCCGGGCACCGACAAGGTTGTGCTCGGCGGAGCGAATCTCGAGTTCCCGGCCGGCTCGACGGTTGCCATCGTGGGCGAGAACGGGGCTGGCAAGACGACGCTGGTCAAGCTGCTCTGCCGCTTCTACGAACCGCAAGAGGGTCGGATACTGCTCGACGGCGTTGACATTCGCCGCTTCGACATCGCCGAATGGCGTGAGCGAATCGCCAGCGGTTTTCAGGATTTCGCCCGCTTCGAGCTCGTGGCCCGCCAGACCGTCGGCGTCGGCGATCTGCCGAACCTCGACTCGGAGCCTGCGGTCGAGGGGGCACTCGAGCGCGCGCACGCGGAGGACATGATTGGTCGCCTCGATCAGGGTCTCTCGACCCAGCTAGGCAAGAGCTACGCCGAGGGCACCGAGCTTTCCGGCGGGCAGTGGCAGAAGCTGGCGCTCGGACGAGCAATGATGCGTGAGCACCCGCTCCTGCTCGTCCTCGACGAGCCGACCAGCGCGCTGGATGCACAGGCCGAGCACGAGCTGTTCGAGCGCTACGCCGAGAACGCCAAGCGGGTGGGCGCCGCCACCGGCGCGATCACACTATTCGTCTCGCACCGCTTCTCGACCGTGCGGATGGCCGATCTGATCCTCGTCGTCGCGGACGGAAAGGTATTGGAGTCGGGCAGCCATGCCGAGCTGATGCGGTTGGGAGGCCTCTACGCCGAGCTGTACGAGCTACAGGCGAGCGCCTACCGCTAGGCCCGAGGCGGCCGTTTCACGGCGCCAGCGGCCGCCCTAACCGCTCGGCGCTTTGCCGGTGCGCATTCGCAGCTCGTACGACCCCTGGCATCCACGCCTCGGCCGCCTCCCCGAGAAGTAAGCTCGTTCAGTCCACTCAGAGAGGTAGATGCACCCTTTCGTCCATAAGGAGATCGAGGAGCTGGGACGAGCGCCGGTCCTGGCCGCTGACGCTCCCCCGCGTGGGCCCTACTCGTTCGCACTCTCGGTGCGCGGCGCGAGCGACCTGTGTAGGCGCTTTCGAAACGGTGAGCTGACCGCTCTGGTCGAGAGCGGAAACTGCCTCGAGGTCGCTCGGGCGTGGCAGCGGCCCAACGGCACGATCACACTGAGCGCGAGCAGCGAGCGCGGCCTGGAGCGGCTTCGCTTCGAGCTCGCGCTCGACGACGACCACTCCGCCTTTCTCCAGCGCTTCGCCGACGATCCTCTTCTCGGGGTGACGGTTCGCGCCCTGCACGGACTGCGACCGATCAGACTCGCCACGGTCGCGCACGCTCTCCTGCGCGCGCTCTGCGGGCAGCTGATCACCGCCAGCGAGGCGCGTAGCATCGAGGCCCGCGTCATCCGAAGAATCTCGCTGCGCGATCCCGTGACCGGCCTCTTTGCTCCGCCGACACAGGAGCGGCTGGCGGCGCTGTCTCCGGCCGAGCTGTGCCGGCTCGGCCTAGCGCCGAAACGCGCCGCGGCACTCGTCCGGGTTTGCCGCACGCTCGACCTAGAGCGGCTGCGCGAGCTGCCGTCCAGTTCCGTCTACGGGCGGCTTGCCCGTGAGCGGACAATCGGGCCGTGGTCGATCGGCGTGGTCTTCCTCGAGGGACTTGGTCGCTACGACCACGGGCTCGTCGCCGATCTCGGACTGGTGAAGCTCTACTCAGTGCTCGCCGGACGCTGGGTCGGCGAGGCCGAGACGGGCGAGCTGCTCGCTCGCTACGGAGAGTGGGAAGGCCTCGCCTCCGTCTACTTGCTGTGCGGATCGCGCCGCGGGCTGATTCCGCTCGGTCGGGGCGTGCTCGACGTGGGGACGGCCGCCCGAGCGGTGCCCCGGCGACGAGCCAAGCCACTCGCCTCGCGTGCCGGGCGAGGTATAGACTCCGCGCGATGAGCGTGGACAAGCGGCGTATCGTCGTCATCGGCACGGGCAAGATCGGAGAAGCTCTGATCAAGGGCCTGTGCGCGTCGGGCTGGCGCAAACCAAGCGAGATCATCGCCACCGACATCCACAGCGAGCGCCTGCAGGCGATCAAGGAGCGGTGCGGCGTCGAGACTAGCGAATCGAATCGCGACGCGGTCAAGGACGCGGGTTTGATCGTCGTCGCGGTCAAGCCTCAAGATCTACCGGCGCTGCTGAGTGAGATTGGCGACGAACTCACCGGCGAGCAGACCGTGCTCTCGGTCGCGGCCGCTGTGAAGACCAAGGCGATCGAGAAGCACCTCGCCGAAGGTGTGCCGGTCGTCCGTGCGATGCCCAACACCCCGGCCACCGTGCAGGAAGGCATGGCGGGCATCTGCGCCGGAGCGCACGCCGGCGAAGAGCACATGGCGCTGGCCGAAGACGTACTAGCCCATCTGGGTGCGGTCGTGCGTGTGCACGAGTACGACATGGATGCCGTCACGGCCGTCTCCGGCTCGGGCCCGGCCTACTTCGCGCTGCTCGCCGAGGCGATGATCGAGGCCGGAATCCTGCTCGGTCTCTCCCGCGAGGTCTCCACCCAGCTCGTCGTCCAGACGATGTTCGGAACGGCGAAGCTGCTGCGAGACGAGCACATCCACCCGGTCGAGCTGCGCGAGAACGTGACATCGCCGGGCGGCACGACGATCAGGGCCATCCGTGAGCTCGAGCGCGCCGGTATTCGCGCCGCCTTCTTAAATGCGATTCAGGCGGCAATGGAGCGCTCGCGCGAGCTCGGCGGCGACGACTAGTTGAGCCTCAGTCCGGCCGCCGGTTCGGCGTACGCCGACTCGAGTCACGTCATATAGTGCAGTTCTTATGTCCGCCTCCCCGGACGAGCACGAGACGCTAGACGTCCTGACGATCACCAGGCCCGACCAGCTCAAGGCGCTGGGGCACCCTCTGCGGCTGCGCGTGCTGGAGATGCTGGGCGAGGAGGCCGGGCAGGCGTTCACCAACCGCGAGCTGGCCGGCCGGATCGGTATCGACCCGGGTCACCTTCATTTCCACGTACGCATGCTGCTCAAGGCCGGCCTGATCCGGTTGGCCAAGGAGAACGGCGGCCGGCGCGAGAAGCCGTACCGGGCGGTCGCTCGGAACATCACCGTCGCGCCCGAGCTGCTGTCGGCCAACACAGTCATCAGCGACGTCCACTCGTCACTGCTCGAAGAGGTGCAGCGCGGTCTGGCCAAGTACTCGCAGACGGGGCGCTTTCGGGTTATCACCGACGCTGTGCGTATCGATCCCGAACGCCTCTCCGATCTGATCGATCAGGCTGTGAACCAGGCTCAAGCGGAATCCGACCCCAAGCTTGAGCCGATTGTGCTGACGGCCTTCATGCACCCGCCGGCAACGCACGAGTGAGAAGTGCCCGGGTCGAGCGCCCACCCACCTGACGAGGAATACGACTACACCCAACCCGTCCTGTCGTGATCTGAAGTAGTCGCACGCCGGCTCGTTAAGTCGTTCCTCGCGATGTCTGTCCTCGGGGCCATCCTCGTTCTCAGATTCGGGCCGACGATGGATTGCGAGCACTCCTCCAACGCCCGCCCGACACTGTTCGCGTCAGTGACGGTCATTCCGGCTCTATTCGCGTTCGGTTCCGGGTTGACTCGCGACTGCCCGCGCTGGGTGCCAATCCTTGCAATCTTCGCGCTCGTTCTCGAGGGGGCCTTCGCCTTTTCGCTCGGCAGTGCGCTGAGCGACTAACCTTCGAGAGTTCTCCGGCGGCGTACGACTTGCGGCTAACTGGTTCCGGCACTTCGACGGCCCTGGCGCTGATAGTCCCGCCTCACGGGAGGCGTCAAGATGTCGTCCCCATCCCTCTCGACACTAACCGAATCGCGTTCCGAACGTCTACTTCTCGCTCCACGGCTGCTCTTTCGCTATTCTTTGGCCAGCCGCGCTCTTCATCGGTAGCTCTCTGAGCGTAGGCGCGTCTATTCCTGGTGGTCACGGCGCGGCAACGCATGCCGCCCTCCCATGTCAGAGACGACAGACCAACTTCCGACAACGCTCGATCGATCTGGCGAGGAAATCGTCGCCAAAGCCCGACGCGCGGAAGCGTGGGCGGGTGAGTCGTTCCTGCGCGAAGGCGAGGATCCGACTCGAGCCATGGCCCCGGACTCGGCGCGTCGGCGCGCTCTGGACGATGCGATCGCCGAGATTGAGGCGGGAAACTCGGCGCCGTCGCCGGAGTGGAAAGTTCGCTACGCGCTCATGCTCGGGCTCGAGCGGGTGCTGACAGAGAAGCCGCCGCACCTGGCCTCGGGGCTGGAGCTCCGCCGCCACCAGGTCGATGCGCTCGCCGGCATGCTCACCGAGCTGATCGCCGCCAACCAGCGCCAGGTCGAGGCGGCCTTCGCCAACGGGCACCTCCCCGACGAGACCGATCTGGAGGACGAAGAGGAGGAGGAGGAGAACGGTTTTACCGAGCCACACGCCGACGACGACGAGGAGTTGCCGGAACTGACGCCTGCGCAGGACTCGGGTGCCGTCAGGCGTTTCCGCTTCCGCCATCCGACCGCCTCGGGCAAGACGATCGCGGCGG
>CAZWTK010000054.1:0-9596 GCA_964636655.1 uncultured Gaiellales bacterium | reverse complement strand
GGCGCCGCCCAGCTCGAGGAAGGGCAGAAGCAGATCGTCGTTACCGGCGTAGAGCTCGAGCGCGGTCTCCTCAACAATCCTGCGCGCCTGCTCCAGATCCGGGTTGGCCTGCTTGACGGCGACGATGTTCTCGATCTCGCCCAGCTCTGCGAGCGTCTCGGGCTCGATGTTGACGATCACGCGGCTCGGGATGTTGTAGACGACGAGCGGCTTCTCGGTCACCTCCGCGATCGTCTTGAAGTGCTCGACGATGCCCCTGGCAGGCGGCTTGGAGTAGTACGGGGTGACGATCAGGAAGCCGTCGACGAACTCCGCTGCCTGCGCGGTCAGATGGGCCGAGTGGCGAGTGTCGTAGGTGCCGGTGGCGGCGATCACGGTCGCGCGCTCGCCCACCTCCTCGACGGCCGCGTAGTAGAGCATCAGCTTCTCGCGATCGGAGAGCGTGGTGCCCTCACCGGTCGAGCCCGTGACGATCAGTCCTTCCGAGCCGTGCTCGACGAGGTAGCGCGCCAGCGCCTTGAAGGCCTTGAAATCGACAGCTCCGTCAGTCTTGAACGGCGTGACGATCGCGGTCAGGATCGTGCCGAAATCGTTTTTCTTGGCGGGGGCGGGCATGCTGCGATTGTAGATGAAGGTCGCAGACGTCTATTCGAGGACCGCACCGGAGGCCGCGCTGGAAACCTGACGCGCGTAGCGGGCGAGCCAACCGCTGGTGAACTTCGGCGCCGGCTTCTTCCAAGCCGCCTTCCGCTTTTCCAGCTCCGCCGCGTCCACCAACAGGTCGAGCTTTCGGGCCGGAAGGTCGATGGCGATCTCGTCCCCGTCGGCGACCAGGGCGATCGGGCCGCAGTCGGCCGCCTCGGGCGAGACGTGACCGACACTCAGGTTTTTCGTGCCGCCCGAGAAGCGTCCGTCGGTGACGATGGCGATCTTATCGCCGAGCCCTGACCCGGCAACAGCCGCGGTCAGGGCCAGCGACTCGCGCATTCCCGGGCCGCCCTTGGGGCCTTCGTTTCGGATGATCAGCACGTCCTTGGGCACCACCTTGCCCTCGCGCAGATAGCTCATCGCGTCGTCTTCGCTCTCGAACACGCGCGCGGTGCCGGTGAAGCTCATCATCCCGGCCGAGATGGCACCCTGCTTGACCACCGCGCCGTCGGGCGCGAGCGTTCCGGAGAGCACGGCGATGCCGCCTTCGGCGGCGATCGGGTTGTCGAGCGGGTGGATCACGGACTGGTCGCCGGCCGGAACTTTGGCCACTATCTCCCCCACGCTGCGCCCGGAGACGGTGAGGCAGTCCTTGTTCAGGAGCGGCTCGAGATTCCTCATCACGGCCGGGATGCCACCGGCGAACTCGACGTCTTCCATCACCGTCTCGGCAGCGGGCTCGATCAGCGTGAGCTGGGGCGTCACGCGGCTGAGACGGTCGAAGTCGGCGAGCGTGATATCCACATCGGCGGCGTGAGCGATGGCCGGGATGTGCAGCGTGGTGTTGGTCGAGCCGCCAAGCGCCATGTCCATGCGGATCGCGTTCTCGAGCGACTCGCGGGTGACGATCTGGCGCGTGGTCACACTTTCGCGGACGAGATCGCAGACGCGCTCGCCGGCCAGCTCGGCCAGACGCATCTTCTTGGCCGAGCCGGCCAGGGCGGTGCCGGTGCCCGGAAGGCTCATGCCCATCGTCTCGGTCAGGCAGGCCATCGTGTTGGCGGTGTAGAGGCCCTGGCAGGAGCCCTCGCCGGGGCAGGTCCGGATCTCCATCTCCTGCGCCTCTTCCTCGCTCATGCGCCCGGCCTGGACGAGGCCGACAGCCTCGAAGGTATTTCGCACGAGCGCCAAGCGCTTGTTGTGGTGGTGGCCCGCGCGCATCGGCCCCGCGGTGACGACGATCGCCGGAATGTTCAGCCGGCAGGCCGCCATCAGCATCCCGGGAGTGATCTTGTCGCAGTTGGTGAGCAGAACGAGTCCGTCGAGCTGGTGCGCCTGTACGATCGACTCGACCAGGTCGGCGATCAGCTCGCGCGAGGGAAGCGAGTAGTGCATGCCGGTGTGGCCCATGGCGATGCCGTCGCATATGCCCGGCACGCCGAACATGAACGGCACCCCGCCGCCGGCCGCGACGCCCCATTCGATCTTCCGCTCCAGCGCGCGCATGCCGATGTGCCCCGGAATCAGATCGGTAAAGCTCGAGCAGAGGCCGATGAACGGCTTGGACATCTGCTTGGCCGTCACGCCGGTTCCATACAGGAGCGCACGGTTCGGCATTCGCTCGATTCCCTGCTTGATCTGATCGCTGCGCATTTCGGTTATCTCTCCTTCTCGCGGACTGACGTCAGCCTAGCGAGCGCGGAATCGTAGAGCGCAGTTCGGCGCCAGAATTTCACCCGGTGTCGGACACCGGCCTAGCGGAGCAGCGCCTCCAGCCCGACGGTCAATCCCGGCGGCAGGGTCTGAATCTTCTGCAGAGCGAGCACAATACCGGGCATGTAGGCCTTGCGCGAGAAGGTGTCGTGGCGAATCGTCAGCATCTGCCCGAGGCCGCCGAAGAGCACCTCCTGGTGAGCCACGAGACCGGGCAGGCGCACCGAGTGGATGACCGGGTCGGTGCCCATCAGGTCGGCCGTCGCCTTGGCCGTGCCCGAGGGTGCGTCCTTTTTCGTCTCGTGGTGCAACTCGACGATCTCGGCTCGCTCCATGTAGTGAGCGGCCTCGCGCGCGAAGCGCATCATCAGCACGGCACCGATGGCGAAGTTCGGAACCAGGAAGACCGGCTTGTCGGCTTCCTTCCCGAGCTCGTCCAGTCTCGCGAGCTGCTCGGGCGACATGCCCGTTGTCCCGACGATGCAGGGGATGCCGTGCGAGAGCGCGTCGGCCACGTTCTTCACGACCGCGCTCGCCTCGGTGAAATCGATTACCGCGTCGGTGCTGTGAAGGTCGAAGGACATGCCCACATCGACCCCCATAACGTCGTAGCCCGCGTCTCGTAACGCCGGGCAGACATCTTTGCCGACCTTTCCTCGACAGCCAAAGAAAGCAACTCTCATACCGCTGACCTCCTCGCCAGACCGGGGTTGATCGCGTCAACGGCAGTATAGAAGCGTTCTTCATCGGGGCCAATTCCGGCCGCCGAGAGGCGCTCGGGAGCGAGCAGCATGCTCGCTAGCTCACTGACCGCGTCGGGCTCCACCGCCTCCAGCTCGGCGATGATGCGCTCGGGCGAGAGAAGCTCGGTGTCGCTGATGAGCGACCGCCCCAGTCGCGTCATGCGAGTCGCGGTCGATTCCATCGAGAGCATGATGCGGCCGCGGGCGTGCTCCTTGGCGCGCTCGAGCTCCCCGTCGAGAAAGCGCCCGGCCGCGATCTCGGCGATCTGCTCGTTACAGATCTCCAGACAGGCGGAGACGTTCTCCTCCCGTGTACCGAGGCTGACGCCGATCATGCCGGTGTCGGAGTACTGAGCCACGAAGCTGTAGACCGAGTAAGCCATACCGCGCTTCTCGCGGATCTCCTGAAACAGCCGCGAGGAGGCCGAGCCACCGAGTATCGAGTCGAGTAGTGAGGCGGCGAAACGGCGGCGGTCGGAGCGGGCGATGCCCGGAGCCGCCACGCAGATGTGGTATTGCTCGGTCTCCTTGCTCTGGAAGCGGGCCGACGGAGGCGGCGTCTTCAGCAGAGGCTTGCGAACGTACGGCCTGGCGGCGGCGTGCTCGCGCGCGTTCGCTGCCTTCGTCACGAGCGAGACGAGCCGCTCGTGCGCCACGTTTCCGGCCGCCGCGACGACGACGTTGCCGGGCTGGTACATGCTCTCGTGGAAGCCGGTGATCGTGCGTCTGCCGACCGAGGAGATCACCTCCGAACGCCCCAGCACTGGACGTCCGAGTGGATGGCCGCCGAAGACGGCCTCGCTGACCAGGTCGTGCACGCGATCTTGGGGAGCGTCGTCGAGCATGGCGAGCTCTTCCAGCACCACCTCGCGCTCGGCGTCGAGATCGCTGAAGGTGGGCACGAAGACCATGTCGGTCATGACGTCGACCGCCCGCTCGAGCTGGTCGTAGGGTACGCGCCCGTAGACGACGGTGTGCTCACGCGAGGTGGCAGCGTTCAGCTCGCCGCCGAGCTCGTCGAAGATCTCGGCGATGCGGCGCGCGTCATACGAACGGGTGTCCTTGAACAGCAGGTGCTCGATGAAGTGCGTGAGGCCGGCCTTGGCGGGCGTCTCGTCGCGGGAGCCGACGCCGATCCAGAAGCCAATCGCCACCGAGCGCACCGATGGCATCCGCTCCGAGATCACACGCTCGCCCGAGGCGAGCTCCGAGAGAACGACCTTCTGCACGCCGCGATCGTAGCGAGCGGTACCGGCCCGGCGGGAGAATCTTTCCCTATCCCGCTCGAGGCGGGCTTCGGCGGGACGGTTAGTGCCCGTTTGAGAGCAGCTGCTCGGATTCTTGCAGGAGCTTCTGGCGGTCGACGCCGATCATGTGCAGAACGCGACTGGTGATCTCGAAGCCCGAGCAGACGAAGCCGTAGGTGATGTGCTCGGGCTCGATCGCCGGATGCCCGCGCATGCCGGCCGCCTCCGCCGCGGTCGCGAGGATGTTCGCGGCCTCGGCGGTGAGATCGACGGAGCTAAGCGTTTCGTCGGCTTCCCAGAGCGCTTCGGCGATCTGGGCCCTCGCGTCCTCCAGCGTGATGCCGTGCTCGAGCAGGAGTTGGGCGGCCGGGCCGCCCTCCTCGAGCACTCCAACGATCAGATGCTCCGCACCGAGCTCGTGATGGTTGGTGCGATCCATCTCGTCGCAGGCAAGCAGGAGCGTCGATGTGCCCCGCTCACCGATGCGTACGCCCAGCTCGCGCTGGAGCCGGGGCAAGTCGACGCGCGTCCGTCCGTCTTGCTTTATCTCGCGGCTCTTCTTGCCCCAGCGCATGCGATTCTTCTCCTTACCTCAGCGCCTGGGCCCGGACGAGCGGCGCCTACCTCTGTCGTTGTCTCGGGCCGGGCGCTCCTGTCGCTCGCCTGCGGGCCGGTTCGTCGCCTTCTCCTTGGCTATCTCGATCAGCGCCTCGGGCATCACGAGCGTGTCTCCGTCGTGCTTGGCCAGGAGCTTGAGCCCGATGCGGCCGCGCTCCTTGTCGACCTCCTGTACGACCACGTCGATCACGTCGCCGCGGTCGAGCACATCCTCGATTCTGTCGACTCGTCCGGGGCCGACGTTGGAGACGTGGAGCAGTCCGTCGGTTCCCTTCTTCAGCTCGACGAAGGCGCCGAACTGGGTCAGCTTGACGACGCGCCCGGTGTACTCGTCACCAACCTCGGGGCTTTTGGTCATCGCGTGAATGGCCTCGACCGCTGCGTTGGCCTTGGTGCCCTCGGTGGCGTAGACGAGCACCGTGCCGTCCTCCTGGATGTCGATCTGAACCTCGTAGTCGGCCTCCAGAGCGCGGATCGTCTCGCCGCCCTTGCCGATAACCATGCCGATCATCTCGGGGTCGATCGAGACCGAAGAGATGCGCGGTGCGTGGTCGGCCAGCTCCTGGCGAGGCTCTGGAATCGCGGCGAGCATCTTGTCGAGGATGGCCTCGCGCGCCCGTTTTGCCTGGGCCAGCGCCGCGTTCATGATCTCGTGCGTGACGCCGGTGATCTTGATGTCCATCTGCAGGGCGGTGATGCCTTCGCGCGTGCCGGTGACCTTGAAGTCCATGTCGCCCAGGTGATCCTCGGCGCCCTGGATGTCGGTCAGGATGACGTAGTCGTCGCCCTCCTTGACCAGGCCCATGGCTATACCCGAGACGGGGCTTTTGATCGGCACGCCGGCGTCCATCAGGGCCAGCGTCGAGCCGCAGACCGAGGCCATCGACGAGGAACCGTTCGACTCCAGCGTCTCGGAGACGAGCCGGATCGTGTACGGGAACTCCTCGGCCGGCGGAATCATCGGCTCGAGCGCCCGCTGAGCGAGTGCGCCGTGACCGATGTCGCGGCGCTTGGGGCCGCGCATGAAGCCGGTCTCCCCGACCGAATAGGGCGGGAAGTTGTAGTGGTGCATGTAGTGACGCTCGTCTTCGAGCGAGAGGTCGTCGATGCGCTGACCCTCCTTGGCCGTGCCGAGCGTGAGCAGCGTCATCACCTGCGTCTGACCGCGGGTGAAGAGCCCGGAGCCGTGCGTGCGCGGCGAGACCGAGACCTCACAGGTGATCGGGCGGATCTCCTCGGTGCCGCGGCCGTCGGGGCGGCGCTTGTCGACGGCGATCTTCTGCCGGATCAGGTCCTTGTAGATGGTGTCGGTCGCCTTGCGGATGAAGTTCTTGGTCACCTGATCCTTGACCGGAGCCTCGCCCTCGGCGGGCGCGGGGCCGGTCGGGAAGGGCAACTCGGCTGCCTCGGCGATGCGGTCGACGAGCAGCTGGCGCTTGGCGGAGCGCAGCTCCTTGGAGTCCTGCTCGGCGTCGGTCAGGGCGCGCAAGTCCTTGCCGAACTGCTCCTGCACCGGTGCCTGGACGGCTGCGAGCTGTGCGCGCTCGAGAATCGCGTTCAGGCTGGCGCGAACCTGTGCGCGCCGCACGATGTCTTCCTCGGTGGAGTCCATCGAGAGAGTCGGTGCCAGTTCGCCGGTGATCTCCTCGACGAGGGCTGCCGCCTCGCGCAAGCCGAGCTCCGCGATGCGTGCGCGAAGGCGCTCGCCCTGCGACTTCTCGAGCTCGGCGGTCAGCTCGTTGTCGAGCCACTTCGGCTTACCGACGCGACTGCGCAACTCTTCCTGCGCCTCGCAGAGCTTCGCGATCTCCTTCTGGGCGAGGGCGAAGGCCTCGAGAATCGTCTCCTCGGGAACCTCCTCGGCGCCCGCCTCGACCATCGTCAGCGCCTCCTTGGTGCCGACCACGAGCAGGTCGAGCTTTGACTCCTCCATCTCCTGCATCGAGCTGTTGACGACCAGCTCGTCGTCGATCAGGCCGACGCGAACGGCTCCCACCGGGCCCAGGAAGGGCAGCGGGGAGATCATCAGCGCGGCCGAGACGCCGTTGATGCAAAGCGTGTCGTGAGGCGTGACGAGGTCGGCGGAGAGCACCGTTGCGATGCACTGCACCTCGTTGCGGAAGCCCTTCGGCCAGAGCGGCCGGATCGGGCGGTCGGTCATACGGGCGGTCAGGATCGCTCGTTCGGTCGGGCGCCCCTCGCGCTTGAAGAAGCCGCCGGGGATCTTGCCGGCGGCGTACATGCGCTCCTCAACGTCGACTGTCAGCGGGAAGAAGTCGGCACCCTCGCGGGCCTCCGCTCTTCCCTGTGCCGTCGCCAACACCATGGTGTCGCCTGAGCGAACAACCACCGCGCCGCCTGCTTGTTTGGCTAGCTTGCCGGTTTCGAAGGTGATCTCGTGATCGCCAACGGTCACCGATACGGACTCGATCCGTCCGGTTCCAGTACTGGTCATCTCCAACTCCTCTGTTTGTCAGGTGGAGCGGGAGTTTGAGTGAGCCGGATTCTTGGTCTCGGGCTCGCTCAAACTTCCACTCCCCATCTCTTCTCGAGCTCTAGCGCCTCAGGCCGAGCTCCTTGATCAATTCGCGGTATGCCTCGAGGTCGTTCTTCTGCATGTAAGTCTGCAGGCGCCGGCGCTGCCCGACCAGCTTGAGCAGTCCACGCCGGGAGTGATGATCCTTGGGGTGGGTGCGCAGGTGGCCGTTCAGCTGGTTGATGCGCTCCGTCAGAAGCGCGATCTGTACCTTGGCCGAGCCGGTGTCCGTCTCGGCCTCGCCGAAGCGCTTGAAGATCTCGAGCTTCGCTTCCTTCGTCAGGGACATGTAGTTCCTTCCTTTGCTTTCAATTCGCCACTGATCCCAGCTCGCCGTCGGAAGCGCCTCGAACGACCGAGACCGTGGTGCGAGAAAGACTATCAGTGCGGGTGGTTTGCGGTAGCGGAGACGACCGCGACCCGCGAGAAAGCGATACCCGCGCGAGCTCGATTTCAGAAGGCCCCGTCTCCACATCTCGCTGTCGGCCGGAATCGGCACTGTCGTGCGATAAGTTCGGCGAATTCGATCGCACGCGAACGCTCGGTCGGACCGTGCTGAGTTGACACCGACAAGTCACACCCGAGTTGGTCCTTTCGCGATACCGTGTCCCGCCCCGTGGGAGGGTGGTGGGGTGGTGGGTGGATTAGCGAGGTGACCGGGACCTGAGCCCTGATCCAAGCGCCGCGACGAGGCCGAACAGGCAAAGCGCCGACCCCGCAGGCTTGTATCGTGCCGGTAGTGCGCGCGCTCATCTTCGATCTCGACGGAACGCTCGTAGACACCGTCTACGCCCACGTGTTTACGTGGCAGCAAGCGCTCGCCGAGGCCGGAATGCCGATCGACGGCTGGCGCATCCACCGGCGCATCGGCATGAGCGGCGGACTGTTCGCCCGCGCAGTAGCCCGCGAGCTGGGCCGGCCGCTGTCGCAAGACGAGACCGATGCCCTCCAGAAGCGCCATGCCGAGCTGTTCGAGCAGATGATGCCCGCGCGGCGCCCGCTGCCCGGCGCGGTCGAGCTGCTGCGGAACCTGCGCGAATCGGGGATCACACACGGCGTCGCGACCTCGGGCGCTCGGCCGCAGGTCGACGCCTCGCTGGAGGCGCTGGGAATTGGCGCGGAGACGGTCGTGATCGAGCGCGGCGATGTGGCCCGCGCCAAGCCCGAGCCCGATCTCTTCCTGGCCTGCGCCGAACGGATGGGAGTCAGCCCGCACGAATGCTACGTCGTCGGCGACGCGGTCTGGGATCTGCTCGCTGCGAGACGGGCGGAGATGCTCGGCATCGGCGTGTTGTGCGGCGGCTACGGCGAGGACGAGCTGGCCAAGGCCGGCGCCTACCGCGTCTACCGCGACCCGGCCGAGTTGAACGAGTCGCTCGACGAGCTGGGAGTGCTGCCCTGACATCGTCCTTGCCGCCGGGGATTGCCGCGGGACATCCGGCGACGGCTCGGGCCGGGCTCGAAGCGCTCGAGGAAGGTGGCAGTGCCGCCGACGCCGCGATCGCGGCCTGCTTTGCATCCTGCGTCTGCGAGGTCGTGATGACGGGCCTGCTCGGCGGCGGGCACGGAATGATCTGGGACGCCGCCGAGAATCGCGCGCGCCAGCTCGATTTCTTCACCAGCGTGCCCGGTCTCGGCGCCGCCTCACAGCAGCGCCCGCGGCTGATGGAGCTGGACGTGCCCTTCGGCGAGGAGCTGGTCCGCTACGAGATCGGGCCCGGGTCGTGCGCCGTTCCGGGCATTCCGGCCGGGCTGTACGAGCTCTGGTGCCGCCACGGGCGCCTCGACTGGGCGCGACTACTCGCAGCGGCGATTCGCCTCGGCCGCGACGGTGTTTCGATGCCGCCCACACACGCCGCCTGCCTGAGAATGCTCGCGCCCGTGCTGACGCTCGATCAGGGTGAGCGCCTCTTCGCGCCGCACGGGCAGCTGCTCGAAGAGGGTGAGCTCCTGCTGCAACCGGGCATCGCCGCCGCGCTGGAGTTGATCGCCGAGGATCCGCGCTCGCTCTACGGCGGGACACTCTCGCGCAGCCTGCTCGAGTTAGTGCGCGAACGAGGCGGCCTGATAACCGAGGAGGACCTCTCCTCC
>CAZWTK010000053.1:0-10139 GCA_964636655.1 uncultured Gaiellales bacterium | reverse complement strand
CGCTCGCTACTAAGCCGCAAACAGCAGCTTCCTCAGCGGTTCCGGGAGGTTGTGAAGCTGTCCGGTTAGGACCATCTCGTTGTTCGAAATACAACGATATCCCTGGTAGAGAGCGCGTTTCGGCGTCCGGTCGCCAGACGAAGAAACCGCTCTTGTTCAAACCCTTTGTCCGCTTATCAGGACGAATGACGCCAAGTCGAGCCTGATCAGCACACGACTCCGTCCATAAACCGATCAGCGAGCGTCTAGTCCTCGGCCTCCAACCTCCAACCTCCAACCTCCAACCTCCAACCTCCTCGCACCTGCGCGGCGCCTTCTTCATCACGATGTTCGTGCACCCGTGCAAGTCCCATCCGACCCAAGAGCGCGGAGGTTCATCGCTACCGCGTTTTCCCACAGAGGCGACCAGCGCCACCGTGCGAGCAAGAAGGTCTTGAGGTTGGGCTGTCAGGCAGCGGTAAAGGGCTCGGATGCCTCGTTGCCGCTCTTCGCGCCTCTGTCCGAAGGTGCGACCGGGGCTGGCGTGGGCAGCTATAGGCTGCCAGCGTCTATCGGCGTTCTTTACTCGATACCTGCACAACCGGGGCTACCGAAGGAGGATCTTCATCATCTTCTAGGAGTTACCGCCGATCGACTCGAGCGATGTCTGTAATCGCTACACTGCTGCACTTCAACCTACGCAAACACGTCCTCCTTCTTCACGCACGTCGCCAGATTCGGTCGTAGTGCATCTAGATGAGAGTGGGGTCTATTAAGGCTGTGTCAAGAAAACACGCCCGATCCGTGTCTACCTAGTGTGGACAGTCAACCAGCTGTCGAAGCACTCACCGCTGAACACACGACCCTCGTCGAGGATCTCGAACGACTGTACCGCTCCGACTTCCGCGAATTCGTTCGCGTCGCGGAGGCAATTACAGGCAACAGGGAGAGCGGCCTCGATAGCGTCCAAGAGGGTTTTGCTCGGGCACTTCGGTACCTTTCTAGCTTCCGCGGGGAGTCGCCTCTGTCTACATGGGTATGGTCATGCGTTATGAACGCCGCGAAAAGCGCGCGCTCTCGATCGGTTGAACATCTGTCTGATGACGCGATCAAACCCGAAGCGGATATCTCTGTCCGTCCTACCTCGAACATGCGCAACCTGATCTCTTCACTTCCGGAGCGTCAACGCATCACTCTGTTTCTCCGATATTACGCGGATCTAGATTATCGCTCTATCGCTACCATTCTCTGCGTTGAGGTCGGAACTGTTGGGACGCTGCTTAGTCGAGCGCATGCAACACTACGGAGACGCCTACAGGAGGGCACGCCGTGACCAACAACGACGATCAACTTACACGTTCTGTTCTTTCCGACCTCGTCGCATTTCCGTCCGATGTCGAGAGCGACTGGACTAATGTTATGCAACGTGCCAGCCGCCTCGATTCGCCGCTACATCGTTCTTCTCGGTATCGCCGTCTGCTCCGAGATCGCCGCAGTACGCAGCTTCGTGCTCTCCCTCGTGTTAATCGCCGCTATGCTCGACGGAGCATCATCGCGACGTTTGCGATAATCACCGCACTTTGTGGCTCCGCGTTTGCTCTAAGCGCAAATAACAACTGGTGGTTCTTCTATGATGGCGCTCCGGCGCCGACGAGTGATGTCATCATGGTTACTTCTGGTACTTGGGACGGGCATCCCTGGATTTTCACCGCGCACCGAACAGAAGATTTCGGTATTTGTTATTCACTTACACAAGGGACTGACGCGACAGGTCGACCCGGCTCTTTGTCCTGCTCACCTACTTCGTTTCCCACCCCTGGCACTTCTCCGGTCGTCGAGCGGATGATGTCGTCCGGTTTTAGCGGCGGCGGAGCGAGTTTTCCCGCGAGTTTCTTCGGAGCTGCGGATGATAGCGTCAGTCGTATTGATATAATCGAGGAGAGCGGCGCGTCTATATCAATTCCCACGATCCCCGCTCCCGATTCTCTCGACACCGGCATTCGCTTCTTTGTTACTTCTCTTCCCATCGGTACTACGGTCGCTGAAGCCATTGGCTATGATAGTAGCGGTAACCTTATAGCAAGAAACGTTTTCTCTGAGTTTAGCTCGAGCAGTAGCTCTTGATTAATCGCCGCTACCTTCTTCCGTGTTTTACGGTATCGTCGCTATTACCTTACCTTTTATTTCGTGACGCGTAATCAAGCCAACGTCTCGGCTATCGCATGATCGGTTCTGATTATCGCCCATTACAAAGTACTCTCGTACCCCTAGATATATAACTTTTCTTTTACGCCCGTTTGCAACAACAACATCCGCAGGCCATTGAGTTCCACGTTCGGCGCTCTCGAGGAGCACGTTCACGTCCTGGGCCTGGGCAAGCGCTGCGAGTTCAAGAAGCATCATTGTGTGATGCCAACGGCCGGGAGTGCGGTCGTCGCGGAGGTCTCTTCGAACCCTTCGAATGCCGTCGCTCTTCTCGAACTTTTGAAGCCGAAGCGCAAGCTCGAGGAGCTTCGCATAGGCGATCGTGTGCGAGTGCTGGTATCCGAGTTCTCCGGGAAACCACTCACTACTACCTGAGCGGCGGACCTTGCCCGGCCAGTCTTCGCCGAGCACCGCCGAGAGTTGATCGAGAACCCATAGTCCCGCTCGTCGCCAAGCTTCAGATCGTCGAGTCTGGTTTCTGACGCGCTCTCTTAATTCTTCGAACGAGTCCGCCTCACATACGTGTTCGAACACAGGCAAGGCGTCCCTCGTAGGCCCAGCCAGCGGACTCGGTTCTCCGAACCGAACGACGAGTAGTTCTCGGCTGTCTGAGCCGTCTTCGCTCACCACTGATCCTTATCTTCGATCAAGGACAGCGTACGAAACTCTTTCTTCTGTCGACGTCTGGACCTCGATTTTAATGTGACGTAAGATAAGGGCATAAGCAGGTCATTTGCGAGAGTCCTGCTATCAGATACGGCGATTCGGAGTTAGCGGCAGCTCACCTAGTCGATGCATCTCTTGCGCAGCGCCGGAAAGCTGTCGCCGACTGGTTCCGGCGAATCAGCATCTTCGTTTCTCGGCCGCGTACAGCAGTTTCCTCAGCGGCTCCGAGAGGTTGTGAAGCTGTCCGGTTAGGACCATACCGTTGTTCGAAATACAACGATATCCCTGGTAGAGAGCGCCTTTCGGCGTCCGGTCGCCAGACGAAGAAACCGCTCTTGTTCAAACCCTCGTCCGGCCCGGCAGAGCGTCCGAGACGACCTTGCGCGGATTACGATCGCGATTCGCTTTCAGCGGTAGCGCACGAGATATACCGTGAAGGTCTCCGAGGGGTTCTGCTTGAGCAGCGTGACAAGCACGGTGCCGTCGGAGGCGGCGAGGAGTCCCCGGATGATCAGCTTGCCGCCTCCGTACAGCTGTTGCGGCGGATAGGAGGGATCGAGCACCCCCTTCGGCGTGATCCGCGCGAGCCGGTGGCCGGCACCCACGAGCTCGCCGCTCGGAAGCTGCGCGAAGACGGCGAAGGCGAAGCCGAAGGTGCGGGCGCCGAAGTTCTCGTAGTTGCCCTCGACGTGGATCGAGGGCGGCCGGCGGGAGCCCGCCCGGAAGTCGAGCGGTTGTCCCGAGCTTGTGAAGCGGACGAGGAAGGGGCCACCGCTGTCGCCCGTGAAGTTGTTGCCCGTGAGCGAGAGGGTCCCCTCCCCGTCTCTCATGAGCGCGGTGAGGTTGGGGGATCCATCCGTGCTTTCTGCCGCCCGGGTGAAGACGACTCCCTTGTGGCCGAAGCTCCGATCGAGCGCTCCGTTGGGGAGTATTTCGGTCAGCCGCACCTTCCCGCCCTTCGGCGTCGTTCCGGCTACGACCAGACGCCCAGTTGGAAGCGCGATCAGCGGGGCGCTGATCACCAGGGGGGCGGTACCAGAGACGGTGACCTCGCCCTTCGTGCCGAAGGACCGATCGAGCGTCCCATTCGCGTTCAGGCGCATGACAACGATGTGGTAGGGCTCGAATGGCTTGCAGAAGCGGTCGGCCGAGATGACGATCTTCTCTCCCTGAATCGCGAGTCCGGCGGGCCCGCGCGTGCAGGTCGTCTTCGTGCGGGCCAGGTAGAAGAACTGGTGCGTGCAAGCCTTGTAGCCCTTCGCGGCAACAGCTGCAGAGCAGTCGTAAAGTCGCTTGTCGGCGAGGAAGTAGCCGTCCTGGCCGAAAGTCCTTACGACCTTGCCGCTCTGGTCGAGCTCCGAGACGACAAGAGTGGATTTCTCGTCCACGTTGCCCACCATGTTCGTCCCGGCGAGGGCGATCCTTCCGTCCGGCAGGAGGGCGGCTTCGTTCCAGCCGAGGAAGTCCATCCCGTTCGGGAAGCGTCCCTGAAACATGTGATAGGGCCAGCGGACTACGCCGTCCTTGCCGAAGGCAGGATCGAGCGAGCCATCAGGGAGCAGGCGCACGACCTGGGCGAAGTTGCCCTTGTAGTTACCGACGGCGACGATCCGCCCGGATGGGTCCTCGATCGTCTGCTCGACCTCGAAGCCCGGGAGTCGGACGACTCCGTCCTTGCCCCAGCTCGTGACGAGACCGGGCTTCGGGTCTCCTCCGCAACCCGCTGTTAAAGCGGAGAGTAGGACGATCAGAGAAACGGCGGAGATCAGGGGGAGGAGGCGGCGCATGAGCGGACGGTAGTCGAGCAACAAGGCACCAGCATAACCCGAATCGAGTGACAGAAGTACCTCTTGACACGGCTTTTCCTTGCCATTAGGGTCGGATGTCAGTAGATGAGCCGCCTCGTTTCCCCCGTCCTGGCTGCTGCCGTCCTCACCGCTGTTGGTGCCTTCCTCGGTGCCCGGGCAGATGCCTGCGAACCCGGGCCCGGGCCGAAGCCGGGTCCCTCTCCCTCTGCCCCACTCGTCTCGATCGACCTTGCCAGCGAAACCGTCACCGGCGACACGGCCAACGTGAGCCTCTCACCGATCGACTTCGGAAGCGACATCTCGCTGACGATTCCGAACAAAACGGCTCCGCGTAGCTATGGCCTCTCGATCCCGCTCTCCTCGGAAGAGAGCCTCTCCGTCCTATCCGCCGGTGGCGTCGCCATCATCCAGACCGATCCGATTCCCCCCGGCGACTACCACGGCTTAAGCGCACCCGCCGACTATCAAGACAGCCTCGACCAGGATCACCCTGACTCTGAGGCCGATCCAAGCGAGCCGACAGCGCCCGACGACGGTACCAGCAACATCGACGACCCCCAGGATCCTTCCTGGTATCCGGATGGAGACGCGGTCGATAACGGGACCCGCGACGGCTCCGACATCGCAAGCGACGCCCTAGATGAGGCCTCTATCGAGCTTCCCGACAGTAACTCGGTGATAATCTCGGCCTTCGATCCGCCGCTCGCGACCGACGCAAACGGGCTGGCGGTTTCCGTCTCGTTCACGAAGACGTCAGACGGCTTGGTGGTCTCGATCTCCCCGTCGAGTTCGGCGGCCTTCCCCATCGAGATCAAACTCGCCTACGGCTACGATCCCGACAGCTACGATCCGCCGGCCTCCTCGAGTTCTGGCACGGGTTCCCCCCTCCACACGCGCTCCGCGCTAACCAGATCGGTCGCTGCCGATAGCCCCTCCATCCGGGCCTCTACGGCCTGCTCGGGTCCCGAGGTCGTCGTCTCGGACTCGAGCGGTTGGAAGTTCCTAGTCGACGCCTTCAGGCGCTGGCCCACCACCTGCGCCGACTACTACATCTCCGTCGCTCCAGAAAAAAGCACTGATTTGCCCAGACGAGGGTCGACTGCGAAGATCCGGGCGCTAAACAAGAAGGTCACCACAAAGAAGGACCGAAAGAGCTATCCCCACTGGAATGACTCTGGCGCCAGTCTTACGCCCCTCGCCGAGATCAATTTCGAGAACATTAGTAAAAGCCCTGTTCTTCAAGGCTATACCTATGCCTACGTAGGGCGGACGTTCGGAACGAAAATGAGACAGCGTGGCTATAAAACGTGGTCGATCGACGAGTACGCGAAGTTTACAACCGATCCCACGAATAACGTAAAACGCTGGGATAACTACACGGCCCTCGTGAACGGGCTGTATAAGTATGGAAAAAAGAACGGGACTTCCGAAGGCGTCATCTTCAGCGCCGAAGCGCGCCAGGACCCCCAGAAGTCGAACACGATTCGTGACTCGAAGGCGAAGTGGAAGATGCTCTTCTCCGACGCTTACTACGACTGGACCGGGCTCTCCCAGAAAGTAAAGCTCTGGGCAGACGAGGACTATACGAAGTGCAGCGTGGTCTGCGTGCCCGGCGCCTCGCTCGGGCAGAAGGCGAAGTACACGAACGCCTATATCCAGAAGCTGGGCCGTCTCGCTTTCGCTCCCGATGCTCCCACCACCGCCCCCACAACCGTCATGCCCATCCGCTCGTTCCTGTCGACGCGTTTCGCCAACCTGATCAACGGCTGGGGAGCGGTGGAAGGGAAGAAGGGAAGCAAGACCAACAGCTATGGCACCTACAACATGAGCATCAAGCAGATCAGGAAACTCGTAGGTCTCCAGGTCTACGCGGCCCGAAGCTGGATCAACTCGCATAGCAGCTACTCCGGCGATCGCATTGGCGTGCGCTGGGTCGATCGGCTCGATCCGATCAAACAACCAAAGCACTACAAACACCCTCCGAAGCATCTCTGGAACGCGTGGGATCGGGCCACTCTCGCGCGAAGGATCGCGAGAGCAGTAGCGGGCGCGTATAGCCCAGGCGGTTCGCCGATACAGGCATGCGATCCCAGGAAGGGCCACAGCAGCCCGATGCTCTGCAAGCCATCTGTTTCAAGCGCCACGGACTTCACTCAGGCGAAGGCCTGGAACACATTCAGACTGTGGGGAGGAAGTGGAGGGAACCCGGGCTGCACCCCGCCTTCGAACGACGACTTCGCCAACGCGCAGACGCTCACGGGCTCGCAGGGCGGCCCGGAAGACATTCCGTTGAACTGCGCCACCTGGGAACCGGGAGAGACCTCTCCAAACGGACCCGCAACGAAGAGCGTGTGGTACCGGTGGAGCGCGCCCACGACCGGCGATGGCGAGTTCGTGACTGCCTCAGACGGAAGTGGCGCTTTCCTCGAGACGAACGTGTACACCGGCAATTCGCTGGGAAATCTGAAGCTCGCTTCCGTTGGCTGCGGTATACCAACCGATGGAAAGACGTACTGGATTCAGGTAGTCGATCGTCTCTCCTCGGGAAGAGACGCGTCGGCCGGCCCGTTCACCCTGTCGTGGTACGCGGGCTACTGCGTTCAGTAGAGACGCTCGCGGCTAAGGCGCAAACAGCAGTTTCCTCAGCGGCTCCGAGAGGTTTGAAAGCTGTCCGCCTAGCTCCACCTCGCGTCCTCGGCCGGCGACTCGTACGGCCAGGCGCGACTGGCCTCCCGAATCGACCTGGCGCCGCTGGCGGCACGATCCTCTCCGTGCCCGTGTGTTCATACTGTGCTCTCCGGGCTTGCGGTTATTTAGCCTCAGGCCGGGGATCACCCGCCCGGGGGATGCGCGTGGGGCGTCTCAGGCGATGCGCGTTGGGCGCTACCGGGGGGATACTTTGGCCAGACGCAGCAGGGTCTACGACTGCGGCCGCTGAAGATGCCCCCCTATCTGCACGTGCCAGATCCTGACGCCGGATTCAGGCGTCTCGCCGACATGCTGCGGTTGGTCCTGAGCGAACGTTTGATCGAGGATGTGCTCGCACGTATCGCTCAGACGCTCGATGAGCTTGTCCCTTCGCAGGACATCATCGTTTGGGAGAAGCGCGGCGCGGAGTTGCTACCAGTGTTCGCCCGCGGGACTAACGCTAGGAAGATGCTCACGTTGAGCGTCCGTGTCGGCGAGGGGCTGACCGGGCTCACCGCCCTGATGAGCCTGCCGATCTGCTCGAACGATGCCCATCTCGACCCACGCTCACGATTAGTGCCCGGAACCGAGGACGTGCCCGAGGCGATCGTCTGCGTACCGTTGGTTGTCCACGAGGCACTGATCGGCGTGTTAAGCCTCTATCGCCGCGGCCAGAAGAGAGCGTTCAGCCGGGGCGAGTTTGAGCTCGCCTGCACCTTCGCCGACCTCGCGGCGATCGCGATCGACAACGCTCACACCCACAACGAGCTCGAGCGGCGGGCTACCACCGACGAATTGACCGGGGTCGCGAACCGGCGCGGATTCCGGGAGGTACTCGCGCGCGAAGTCGCCGCCGCCGAACGTTACGGCCACCCACTCTCGCTGCTGCTGTTCGACCTAGACGGCTTCAAGGCCGTGAACGACACGCATGGTCACGAGCGCGGCGACGAGGTGCTTCGAGCGTTCGCCAGGCTGCTCAAGCGGCGTGCTCGCGAATGCGATCTCGTCGCTAGGACTGGGGGCGACGAATTCGTCTTCCTGCTCCCGCACGCCACATATTCAGAAGCCGACGGAATCACACGCCGACTGCAGCTCGTGATGGACGAGCGAGCAGCCGAGCTTGGCGTCACCGCCTGTGTCGGAATCTCCTCGTTCGCACCGAACACGAGTCCGGACGATCTCCTGAGCGAAGCCGACCGGCGTCTTTATAAGGCCAAGCGCCTGCGGGCGAAGGACGACCGCGTGTCGCGATCGCAGGGTCGCCTCTCAGGGCGACTGTCTCGCGCTCTTCGCAGCTGAGCTGTGCGGCGGCTTCATCGATCAGAACGAACAACCGATCCGTGGCGTCTGTTATCGCGTCGATATTAAGATCGATCGCCGCGGTCACGAGTTGGCCGGCCGGCGCTCGAGGCGCGCGCCGGTTGCGCGCCAGATGACCGGCGACTCCGTTCGTCCTTCCGCCCCAGAGGAGAACGCTGGCGCAGAACATGTGGGCGCGGGCAAGACGCAGGGTGTCCTCCGTGTCCTTCAAGATCGAGATCGCTGTTCGCAGGTGTCTGAGGGCAAGCGCGCGGTCGTCTCGAGCGGTTGCCAGGCGGGCGAGTGACCAGTGGATCCTCGCTCTCGCATATGGGTCCGCGTTCCCGAGGTCGCCGTCGAACTCGTCGAGGACACGCTCGGCCCGCTCGAAGTCGCCGAGAACGCAAAGCGTCTGACTCATCTCCATGGCGAGGATGGTTCTCGAGGCCGTGTCCTTGGCCTCGGCGAGCGAACGCTCGCACAGGACCAGCGCGCTGCGGATCGGCGCTTCTGCTGCGGCGATCGGGGCGCTTGCGCTCGTTACTTCGAGCTTGCTCTGTGGGCGATCGCGTCCAGGACTACATTCGCGGCACGGCAGCGTGCGCGAGCGTCTCCTCGGCGCCAAGGACGTCGGTCACGCCGATTACGGCAACCCGTAGATACTCGTCGCCATTCAGCACGCTGAGAGACGCGTAGCCGTCGTAGTAGGCCTTGTCGCCCAGCCCGGCAATCGCCTGGGCTTGAACCTTGTCCCGATAGTCGTTGAAGTATCTAAGTGCTTTCGGGCCGCTGACCAGAACGATCCTGACACTGTCGCCAACAGGCACGTCCGGGTTTGTTCCTGCAGGGACGTTGGGCCCGTAAAAGACGCAGGCGACGCCACCTTCGACGGTGGCGTGTCCTCTCACGGGTGGCTTCACAGTCTGCCCGAGCGCGGCGCCCGCCTCGTCCTCGCTGATGACGGTGCAGGAGTCGACAGTCGTCGACGCGGCGGCGTTTGCACTCTGTCGAGAGGTTGAGCTCGATCCCGCACCGCTGGTCGACCTGGCTGCCGAGCCACACGCCGAGACCAATAGCAAAGCGGTTGCCGCCAGAGCGATCGCGGCGGTGCTTCGGTAGAAAGAGGGTGCGACTCTCATGACCTGTTCTCGTTTCCCGGCATCGAAATGTCCGAACGCGGGATTCGCGAAACGCTTGCTCGAATATCCGTGGAGGCAAGCGGCGGCTCCAGAGCCAGCTCGAACGCGGCCGAGCCACGGTTTCGAGCAGCGCTCGCCCTGGTGCGGCGCAGGAGCCGGATCGAGTTAGGGCAGCGGACGACGGGTAAGCCGAAAGCCGAATGCTGAATCTCCCCGGAGCGATCTGCCTGGTCACCGGCGCGTCGAGCGGCATAGGTCGGGCGGCTGCACTCGAGCTCAGGCGCGAGGGCTGCGAGCTGATCGTCTCCTCCGACGAAGAGGAACTTCTCACGGACCTCGCGCGCGAGCTCGGGGC
>CAZWTK010000052.1:0-10447 GCA_964636655.1 uncultured Gaiellales bacterium | reverse complement strand
TGCGCGGCCTGGCACCGGGTGTCTTCCGTCGGCTCGAGCGCCGCTTCGATCGGCCTGGAGACTGACGCACTCGGGCCTAGTCCGCGTCGAGCGAAACCTCCACTTCACCGTTCTCGATTGCGACCACTGCGTGATGCCCGTCGCGCGCCGCGCCCGAGTTCACGATCAGACTAGCGTCGATTCGGTCGAAACCGCGCGCCTCGTGCACGTGGCCGCAGAGGACGAGCTCGGGCCTGCGCCGCTCGATGAAGGAGCGCACCGCGCTCGAGCCGATGTGATCGCCGCCGTACATCTGGTCGCAGGTCGTGCCGACGGGCGGCGCGTGCGGACAGACGACGCGTACGCGGCAGCCTTCGATCGCGGCGAAGCCCCGCTCCAGCCGGCGTAGGATCTCGACCTCCTCGAGCTCGTAAGGAGAGTGGATGGTCGAGGGAGGCGAGCCCGAAGCCCCACACAGGCCCGTCTCGCCCAGCACGACTCCGCGCCCGTCGAGTGCCGCCCCGCGCCTGGCCAGCAGGGCGTCGATGGCGGCGGAGTCCCAGTTTCCCGAAACCGCCAGCAGGCGCGGCGCAAGCGGCCGCCACAGCTCGAGCGCGCGCGCTGCGTCGTCGGCGGTGCCGCGACTGGTGATGTCGCCGCCGATCACGATCAGGTCTACGTCGCCGATCGCGCCCATCGCATCGGTCACGGTTTCGAAGCGATCGTGGACGTCGCTGAAGTAGGCGAGGCGCACCGCCGGCTTTTCCCCGGCGCGGCCGATCGTCAACCGGGCGCCAGGGCGCGTTTTCCATCCGCAGACCACGATGCGGCGCCGGGATGGCCAGTGATAGCCTTTGCGCCGCAAGAAAACCAGGTCATTTTTACTGACTCGGGCAGTTTTTCGGCGATCAAAATCGATCGGCCGAAAGCCGCCTCGCCAGCCGAGATGACGTCGGGTACACGTCGGTATTTGAAACTCCAGGAGGTCGAGCATGGGCAGCAGTGAGCAGGGCGAGCACGCCATCCAAACGATGTTTATAGGAGAGCGGCGCTATCCGCCCTCGCCCGAATTCGCGGCGCAGGCCAACGCCAAGGCCGACATCTACGAGCGCGACTTCGAGGAGTTCTGGGACACGGAGGGCCGCGAGCGCGTCTCCTGGTTCACACCCTACGACAAGCTCTACGAGTGGGAGATGCCCTACGCCAAGTGGTATCTCGGCGGCAAGCTGAACGTCTGTTACAACTGCGTCGATCGCCACGTCGAGTCGGGCGCCGGCGACAAGGTCGCCTTCTACTGGGAAGGCGAGCTGGCCGACACACGGCGCACGATCACCTATTCCGACCTGCAGAGCGAGGTTGTTCGCTTCGCCAACGTGCTCAAGTCGATCGGCGTGAAGAAGGGAACGCACGTCGCCATCTACCTGGGGATGATCGCGGAGCTGCCGATCGCCATGCTTGCCTGCGCGCGTCTCGGCGCCCCGCACTGCGTCGTCTTCGGCGGCTTCTCGGCCGAGTCGCTCGCCGACCGCGCCAACGACTTCGAGGCCGAGATCGTGATCACCCAGGACGAGGGCTACCGGCGCGGCAAGCCGCTCGGGCTGAAGAAGATCGCCGACGAGGCTGCCGCCAACACGCCGAGCATCAAGACGATGCTCGTCATCAAGCACTCCGGCGGCGACGTGGCCTGGACGGAAGGCCGCGACATCCGCTTCGAAGATCTGGCCAAGGACGCCTCGGACGATCCGGCGACTTGCCCCTGCGAGCCGATGGACTCCGAGGATCTCCTCTTCCTTATGTACACCAGCGGCACGACCGCAAAGCCCAAGGGAATCGTGCACACGACGGCCGGCTATCTGGTCGGCGTCGCCACGACGCACGACTACATCTTCGACCTCAAGCCCGAGACCGACGTTTACTTCTGCACGGCGGATATCGGCTGGATCACCGGCCACTCCTACATCGTCTACGGGCCGCTGGCCAACCAGGCCACCTCGGTGATCTTCGAGGGAACACCGGACTTTCCCGACAAGGATCGCTGGTGGGAGATCTGCGAGCGCTACGGCGTGACCATCCTCTACACGGCGCCGACCGCGATCCGCTCGCACATGAAATGGGGCCCGGAGTACGCGCAGAAGCACGACCTGTCCAAGATCAGGCTGCTCGGCACGGTCGGCGAGCCGATCAACCCCGAGGCCTGGACCTGGTACCGCGAGCACATCGGCGGCGACAAGGCGCCGGTCATCGACACCTGGTGGCAGACCGAGACCGGAATGATCCTGATCACGCCGCTTCCCGGTGTCACGACGCTCAAGCCCGGCTCGGCCAACAAGCCCTTCCCGGGCGTCGATGCGGCCGTCTACGACGAGTCGTCGAACGAGGTCGGGCCCGGCGGCGGCGGTTACCTCGTACTGCGCCACCCCTGGCCGGCGATGCTGCGCGGCATCTACAACGATCCGGAGCGTTACCTCTCCAACTACTGGTCGCTTTTCCCCGGTAACTACGCCGCCGGCGACGGCGCCCGCATCGACGAGGACGGCGATTACTGGCTGCTTGGCCGCGTCGATGACGTGATGAACATCTCAGGCCACCGCCTTTCGACGATCGAGATCGAGAGCGCCCTGGTCGATCATCCGATGGTTGCCGAAGCCGCGGTTTGCGGTCGTGCCGATCCGGTCACCGGTCAGGCCATCGTTGCCTTCGTGACGCTCAAGGGCAGCAAGGAGGGCTCGGAGGAGATCATCAAGGAGCTGCGTGGCCACGTCGGCAAGAAGATCGGCCCGATCGCCCGGCCGGCGAGCATCGTCGTCACCGCGGAGCTGCCGAAGACGAGAAGCGGCAAGATCATGCGCCGCCTCCTGCGCGACGTGGCCGAGAATCGCGAGCTCGGCGACACGACGACGCTCGCCGATCCGACCGTGCTGGCCAAGATCCAGCAGCAGGCACAGACGAAGCCCTAACGTCACGAGATACGACTGCTCGGGAATCGTCGCCGGCTCGGCCTAAAGCCTCGGCCGGCGGCGATTTCCGTGAGCCTAATCGGCGGTCTAGGCGCAGGTACCATGAACCGGCTCTTGTCCGCGCCTAGACTGACGGTGAGTACGCAGGGAGCAACCCTTCGCGGAGACGCCGCGGACGAGATCCTGCGTCTCGCCGGCGCGAGCGGAGAGTTCCACGAGAACTGAAGAGAGAGTAAGGAGCGAAAGATGTCAGAGAGTGCCGACAGCGCCGTCACCTCGGCCGAGGCGCAGTACGAGTCCGAGGTTGAGCTGACCGAAAAAGTTCGCGCGCGCGAGTTGCTCTCTGGCCCAACCGACGTCATCCTCCGCGACGGCAGCACCGTCCGGCTGAGGCCCCCTCGAGCCGAAGAGGTCGAATCGGTCGTCGAGTTCCTTCGCACCCTCTCGCCCGAGAGCTATACCCAGCGCTTCCACGGCGCCGCCTCGGTCGACGCCTCGCTACTCGAGGGGATGGTCGACTGCGACTGGCTCGAGCAGGGCGCGCTGATCGCCACGCGTGCGGGCACAGGCGGCGAGGAGGTTCTCGCCCTCGGCAGCTACGATCGCCTACGGCAGCGCGATCGAGCCGAGGTGTCCTTCGTCGTGTCCGACGACCTCCAGGGTCGAGGGCTCGGAACTCAGGTCTTCAATCAGCTCGTCGCACGTGCCTCGGCAGTAGGAATCCGCAGCTTCGTCGCTCTGGTCAAGGCCGACAACGTGAAGGCGCTCGAGATGCTGTCTCTGAGCGGTTTCAGTCTCCATCGCGAGCTCGACAGCGGCATCGTCGAGATGGAGATCTCGCTCGCGCCGACCGAGCACCTGCTCGAATGGGTCGGCGCCAGAGATCACGAAGCGGTCGTGACATCGCTCCGACCCTTCTTCCTGCCCCGCAGCGTGGCCATTATCGGAGCCTCCTCGCGTGAAGGATCGATCGGCGGCGATCTCTTCCGGAACATCCTGCATGCCGGCTTCAAGGGCGTCGTCTATCCGGTCAACTCATCGGCGACCCCCGTCGCGGGGGTGCGCGCCTACAGCTCGGTCGACGAGATCGAAGACACGATCGACCTGGCCATTGTCTGCACGCCGGCTAGAGTCGTACTCGACGTAGTCGACGATGCGCTGCGCAAGGGTATCCGCGCCATCGCCGTCATCTCCGCCGGCTTCGCCGAAGTCGGTGTCGATGGGCAGGACCTGCAAGAAGAGCTGTTGGCGCTCGTGCGCATGCACGGAGGCCGCCTGCTCGGCCCGAACATCCTCGGCCTCGCATCGGCCGCTCCGCGCCTCAACGCCACCTTCGGCGCCGTCGAGCCTCCCTTCGGACGGCTGGCGCTGTCTTCGCAGAGCGGCGCGCTCGGCGTCGCGCTCCTAGACGCGGCGCGTGCTCGCGGTCTCGGGGTTTCGGCCTTCGTCTCGGTCGGTAACACGGCCGATGTCTCACCCAACGACCTGCTCGAGTGGTGGGAAGACGACGAGACGACCGACCTCATCCTGCTCTACCTGGAGTCGTTCGGAAACCCGAAGAAATTCGCCCGTATCGCCCGTCGCGTAGCTCGGCAGAAACCGATCCTGGCCCTGAAGAGTGGGCGATCTACGGCCGGCCGGCGCGCTGCCAGCTCGCACACCGCGGCGCTCGCCAGCTCCGAGACGGCAACCGCGGCTCTCTTCCACCAGGCCGGCGTGACTCGCGCCGAGACCTTCGCGGAACTGCTCGAGACCGCCCGCCTTCTTGCGGGGCAACCGCTCCCCGCCGGTAACCGGGTCGCAATCGTGACCAACGCGGGTGGTCTGGCCGTGCTCTGCGCCGACGCCTGCGAGGCGGTCGGGCTGAATCTGCCCGAGCTGACAGAGGGTAGCCAGGAAAAGCTGCGCAAGCTGCTCCCCAAGGAAGCCACCGTCCGCAACCCGGTTGACATGCTCGGGACTGCGCCCGGAGAGTCGTTCTCCGAGGCGATCCGGATCGCGCTAGCCGATGCCCGTGTCGATTCCGTGATAGTCCTTTCGATCCCGATGGTCAGCGTCAAGACCGAGAGGATCGTCGAGGCAATCGAGCAGGTGTTGGCGGAGGACAAGCCGACCAAGCCGATCATCCCGGTCTTCGCCGGTAGCCCCGACCGGGTCTTCGGATCGCTCTCTGTTTCCTTCAACTTCCCCGAGTCGGCGGCGCACGCGCTTGGGCACGCTGCCAGGCGCGGGCAGTGGTTGCGTCGGCCACTCGGTATCATCCCGGAGCTCGACGGGATCGACTTCGAGGCCGGCGCCGCCGTCGTCAACAAGGCGATCGCCCGCGACGACGACGGCTGGCTGCACGCCGACGAGATCGAGCGCTTGCTCGGCGCCTACGGCATCCCCTTCGTCAAGCAACGCGTTGCCGCCAGCCGTGACGAGGCGCTGGCGACCGCCAGGGAGTTTGGCTACCCGGTCGTCGTCAAGGCGGCCGAAGCCGGCCTGCACAAGAGCGACAAGGGCCTGGTCGCGCTTGGTATCAGTGGCGACGAGGAGCTCGAGCAAACGCTCGAGAGGATCGGCCTTCCGGCTTTGATTCAGCAGCAGGTCGACGGCAAGATCGAGCTTCTCGCCGGTGTCGTCGAGGACACGCTGTTCGGGCCGCTGGTGGGGCTCGGGCCCGGTGGCGTCTTTGCCGAGCTGATCGCCGGTACGACCTATCGGATCGCGCCGATCACCACCCGTGACGCCGAGGAGCTGGTCTCGAGCGACCGCACAGAGCGCTTGATCGCGGGCTTCCGCGGCGCGCCGCCGGCCGACCGCGCTGCGCTGATCGACCTCGTGCTCCGCCTCTCCAAGCTTTCCGTCGACCGGCCCGAGATCGTAGAGCTCGACCTCAACCCGCTGTTTGCACTGCCCGAGGGCTATCTTCCGGTAGACGCTCGTATTCGCGTCGAGCCGGTGCGCGGGGCCCCACCGCTTAAAGGTTGGTAAAAACCGACGAAAGTCCGCCCGCTGCTGCGGGCATGACGACTTTCGTCGGTGAGCCTGGGGAGGGCCGAAGTGGGCCGTGCCCGTCATGCCGATCGCGGCAGCGTGGCGCCCTGCCCCAAGAGGTTCGTGGCACTTGACGTGGCCCGCTCGATCGCGAATGGCGGCAATACGAAGGTCAGTGACTACGCAAGCCTAAGAAGGCTCGTCTTCGCCGCGGCGAGCCTTGTCCAGCAGCCCGCGTTCCAGCGCATAGCGAACGAGCTCGGCGCGCGTCGACAGGCGCAGCTTCTGCATGATGTGAGCGCGGTGCGTCTCGGCCGTGCGCACCGAGATGTAGAGCTTCTTGGCGATCTCCTGGTTGGTGTGCCCGAGGGCGAGCAGGCGCAGCACCTCGCGCTCCCGCTCGGAGAGAGGATCCAGCTCGGCCTCCGTGCGCGCCTTCGCCTCGGCCTCGATCAGCCGCGCGCCCAGCTCGGGATGGACGTAGCGGCCACCGCGGGCGATCTCGCGCACGGCGTTGATCAGCTCCGCGCCCGCCGCCTCCTTGAGCACGTATCCGCTGGCTCCGGCCGCGAAAGCCTCGCGTACGTAGCTCGGGTCGTCCTGCATCGACAGCACCAGTACCTTCGACGAGGGCGACTCCTTGAGTAGTTCCGGCGTCACGTCGATGCCGCTCTTCCCCGGCATCACGACGTCAACGAGAATCACGTCAGGCTTGCGCGAGCGAGCCTCGAATACGGCCTCGCGCGCGTCGCCCGCCTCGCCCACGGTCTCGATGTCGGTCGCCGAGTCGAGCACGTGCCGCAATCCGGCGCGTACGACTGCGTGGTCGTCCACGATCAGCACCCGGATCATCTGAGCGGAACCTCCGCCACGATGGTCGTGCCCGCGCCCTGGCGCGACTCGATCTGTAGCCGTCCGTCCAGCAGCGCCACACGTTCCTCCATTCCGACCAGGCCAAGGCCCTCACCGCGGCCGGCCCCCGTGTCGAAGCCTCGTCCGTCGTCTTCGATCACAGCGACCACACTACCGCTCTTGCGCGTGACGAGGACGCTAACCGAGCCGGCGCGCGCGTGCTTGACCACGTTGGTGAGCGACTCCTGGACGATGCGGTAGAGCGCCGTCTCGATCTCGCTCGGGAGCCGTTCTTCGCCGAGAAACGACTCCACCTCGACGCGGATGCCGGTCTGCTCGCAGAAGCCTGTTCCCAACCGCTTTAGTGCGGGTACGAGCCCGAAGTCGTCGAGCGCCTTCGGGCGTAGCTCAACGGCGAGGCGGCGAACGTCCTGAAGCGCTTGCATGACGAGCTCGCGCAGGCGCTCGATCTCGGCGACGGCGCGCTCGGAGTCGGGCGCCTCGACGATCGCCTGCAGTCCCAACAGCACCGAGGTCAGAGTCTGGGCGGTCTCGTCGTGGAGCTCGCGCGAGAGCCGGCGGCGCTCCAGCTCTTGTGCGGCAACCACGCGTCTGAGCGCGTCGCGGGCGACTCGCTCGGACATCTCGATCGCCACCGCGGCCTGGGTCGTCAGCGCGCGCAGAAGCTCCTCGTCCTCGGCCGTGAACAGCTGGCCGTTTCGCTTTGCGGCGAGATGTAGACGAGCAAACGGCTTGCCTCGAATCAGAATCGGCTCGTTCAGCGTCCCGGGACGATCGAGGATCTCGTTGGCCGCCTCTTGCGAGCGCGAGTCGAGTCCGAAGCTGACCAGGCGACCAGCCTCGCCACCGGCTACGAGCTCGAGCAACGCGTGACGCGCGCCCGTCAAAGTGGCTGCCGACTCGACCACTTTCTCGAGCACCCGATCCAGCGACAACTCGGAGTTGAGCGCGATGCCCGCGGCGACCAGCGCCCGCAGACGATCTTGACTCAGGTGCTCGAAATCCGGTATCACGCGTTCCATTATCTCTACAGTGGCCGGGAGCCCGTGCCGAGGAATCCAGGAGTCGCGTTTGACCCTGCGCCCGAACGCGGCTCGCGTCGAATACTCTTTGCGAACGGATAAGCACGGCCTAGGCGAATCGAGGAGGAAACGCGGTGAGGCGCGACAGACTTGCACCAGTCCTGGCAATCGTCGGCGGAGCGATCGTATTGGTGATCGCGTTGGTAGTTGCGAGCCAGCTCGGCAACTCCCCTAAGAAGACCAGCGCCGACAACATCGCGACCGACTCGATCGCAGAGATGCTGAGCGGTATTCCCCAGAAGGGAATCGAGCTCGGCGAGCCCACGGCCAAGCTGACCCTGGTCGAGTTCTCCGATCCGCAGTGCCCCTACTGCGGTCAGTGGGCTCGAGACACCCTCCCCGTTCTCGTTCAGAACTACGTTCGCAGCGGAATGCTTCGGGTCGAGTATCGAGGTCTCGATTTCCTCGATCAAAACTTCGGTACTACAGATTCCGAGCGCTTGCTCAGGCTCGCTCTTGCCGCGGGATTCCAGAACAAGCTCTGGAACGTCGTCGAGCTGGAGTTCGAGAACCAGGGATCGGAAGGTAGTGGCTACGCCACCGACGCCTTCATCAAGGGAATCGCGGAGGCGGTGAGCGGTCTCGACGTCAACAAGGCGATTGCGGCTGCCGACACCAACGCGGTGGTACCGCTGATAAACGCGGCGGAGAAACTAGCCGAGACGAAAGTCGGGAAGAATATCTCGACTCCCACGTTCCTGATCAGATATACGGCCTCGACGAAAACCGAGAAGCTGATCGTCGGTGCTCAGCCTCTCTCGACCTTCACCCAGACCATCGACACCCTGCTGAAGAAATGATCGAGCGCTACCTTCGCTGGGCGGTTGCCGCTCTTGCGCTGGTTGGGGCGGGCATTGCCGGCTACCTCACCTACACGCACTTCAAGGGCAGCCCTCCGGTTTGCCTGACGAGCGGCTGCGAGGTCGTGCAGAACTCGCGCTGGTCGAAGCTGTTCGGGATCCCGGTCGCCCTGCTCGGTCTGCTCACGTACCTGTCGATAGTCGCCTCAACGCTCGTGCGCCATCCGCTCGTCAAGCAGGTGGGGGCGATGATCGCCCTCGTCGCGCTCGGCTTCAACGCTTACCTGCTCTACATCCAGGAGCACGAGATCGGTCGCTACTGCACCTGGTGCGTCTCGAACGAGATCGTCTCGGCCATCCTCGCCCCGGTGGCGATTGCCTGGCTTCTTTCCTCGGGCGAGCGCGATCGGAGCGGGGCTACGTGATCTGCGTCACCGGCGCGACGGGCTTCCTCGGCTCGGAGCTGGTGCGGATCCTGCGTGAGCAGGGCAAGGCGGTGCGAGCGCTGGGCCGCGACGAGGGGGCGCTTGGCAAGCTGGCGACGCTGGGGGCCGAGCCGGTGCAGGTCGCGATGGACGACGCCGAGGGCCTGCGCAAGGCCGTCGACGGCTGCGAGCTCGTGTACCACGTGGCCGGACTGGTCGCGCACGAGTCGCGCGATCGTGCGCGCCTGATGGCGACCAACGCCGAGGGCACGCGCGGGCTGCTGGAGCTGGTCGACCCCGCCGCTCGTCTCGTGCACGTCGCCAGCGTTGCGACGCTCGGCCCGGGCTCCGGCCCCGACGACCTCGTCGATGAGAGTCACACGCCGCCTCCCGACGCCGACTCGATGCCCTACTCGGCCAGCAAGATCGCAGGCGAGCGTTACGCACTCGAAGCTGCCCGTACCGGGCGCGACGTCGTCATCGTCAATCCGAGCTACATCATCGGGCCGGGCGACAGTCGCGGCGGCACGACCTGGCCGATTCGCTTCTACCTGTGCGGGCGCCTCCCCTTCGTCGTCGACGGAGGATTGTGCCTGGTGGACGTACGCGACACCGCACTGGGCCTGATCGCCGCCGCCGAGCGCGGAAGAGCGGGCGAGCGCTACGTGCTCGCCAACCGTGAAGGGAACATGAGCCACGCCGAGTTCTTCGCTCGGGTGGGTCGGATCGCCGGACGTAGCCGGCGCCAGCTCGAGCTACCGGCGAAGCTCGTCGTCGCCTTCACGTCCCTCGTCCCCTGGCCGGTAACAGCGGGCTACGCGCGCGTAGCCGCCCGTTGGTGGTACGCCGACCCAGCCAAGGCCGAGCGCGATCTCGGGTTTTCTCCCCGCGCGACTGAAGAGACGCTCGGCGACACGACCCGCTACGTACTCGACGCACTCTGAGATCGTCGAAACGAGCGCTACGCTCAGGTCATCGGCACCTGCGGCTGCAGGCGCGGCGTAATGCGCTCGATGATCTCGCGCAGGTTCTCGCCGGTGGCCGTAATGCCGTGATTGCGCAACCCGATGACGGCGTGGCCGGGATCATCCTCGGCGTCGAGCAGGCTCGAAACCGCAAGTGCCAGCTCCTCGGTTCCGCAGGGGAAGTTGATCTCGGTCGCGGCGGCTCCCTCGAGCCAGGCGTGAACGTGCAGGATCGCGCCCACCTCGGGATGGCGCTGATAGATCATCCAGTGCTCGATCGCGTCCACCGAGACGCGCCGCGGCTCGACGTCGGGCGGCACACTCAGGATGATCTTCGCCTGCTCGGCGTCGTAGTTCGAGACCATCAGGATGTCGCGCCCGACTTCG
>CAZWTK010000051.1:0-11165 GCA_964636655.1 uncultured Gaiellales bacterium | reverse complement strand
GCGGAGACATCGCGCTCGCGCCGCTGAAGCGACCCGGCTTCGACCTGAAGCTGCCGGTCGTCGACAAGGCCGAGGTGCTGGCCAGAGAGGAGCGCCGCCGCCTGGAGCCGCTGCCGCAGGCTGCCGCCCTTGCCGCCGCGCCGAGCGACTTCTCGGAGCTCGAGCCGCCGCTGAGCGAAGAGCAGGCGCGCTACAGCGTCGAGCGCTGCCTCGACTGCGGCGTCTGCTCGGAGTGCGGGCAGTGCGTCGCCGTCTGCCCGGCAGACGCGGTCGACCTGCAGCAGCGCGAGCGCGAGCTGGAGCTGAAGGTGGGCACGATCGTCGTGGCGACCGGCCACAAGACCTTCGCCGCGGGCCGAATGCCCGAGTACGGCTACGGCAAGCACCTGAACGTCTACACCAGCCTCGAGGTCGAGCGCCTGGTGAACGCCTCGGGCCCCACTCGGGGCGAGATCGTGATGAGGGACGGAGAGCGGCCGAAGTCGGTCGGGATCATCCATTGCGTCGGCTCGCGGGATGCCAAGCACAACACCTACTGCTCGCGCGTGTGCTGCATGTACTCGCTCAAGCTGGCCCACCTGGTCAAGGAGCGCTCGGGAGCCGAGGTGTTCAACTTCTACATCGACATGAGAACGCCGGGGAAGGGCTACGAGGAGTTCTACGACAAGCTCCTGCACGAGGGCGTGAACTTCGTCCGCGGCCGCGTGGCCGAGGTGAGCGATGCGGCGCTGACCGCCGAGGAGGAGGGCAAGCTGGTCATACGCGTGGAGGACACACTGATCGGCATCGTCAGGCGAATCCCGGTAGACATGGTCGTGCTGGCGGTCGGGCTGGAGCCGCAACCCGATGCCAATGACGTTCGCCGGCTGCTGAACATCGGCTGCGGGGCGGAGGGCTTCTTCACCGAGCGGCATCCGAAGCTCGCCCCGGTCTCCACCTTCACCGACGGCATCTTCCTGGCCGGCACCTGCCAGGGCCCGAAGGACATTCCCGACAGCGTCGCGCAGGCGGGCGCGGCCGCCGCCGAGGCGCTGGCCCTGATCGATCGGGGCAGCGTCGAACTGGAGCCGAGCACGGCCTTCATCGACCCTGCGGCCTGCTCGGGCTGCCGCACCTGCGTGGGCCTGTGCCCGTTCGGGGCGATCGACTTCGACAGCGAGCAGAACATCGCCACGGTGAACGATGTGCTTTGCAAGGGTTGCGGAGTCTGCGTCGCCGCCTGCCCGTCGGGGGCGGCGCAACAGCACCTGTTCACCGATGAGCAGATCTTCGCCGAGATCGAAGGGGTGCTGGACGGTGTCTGAGGACGGGCGCAAGCGCTCCTTCGAGCCCCGCATCGTGGCCTTCTTCTGCACCTGGTGCACCTACACGGCCGCCGACCTGGCGGGCATCTCGCGCCTGACCTACGCGCCCAACGTGCGAGTGGTGCGGCTGATGTGCTCGGGCAGGCTGGATCCCCAGTTCGTCCTCGCCGCCTTCCGGGACGGCGCCGACGGAGTGCTGATCGGCGGCTGCCACCCCGGCGACTGCCACTACCAGGAGGGCAACTACAAGGCCCGCCGCCGCTATGAGCTCCTCAGCCGGATGCTGGTGGAGATGGGCATCGAGAAGGAGCGGCTGCGCCTGGAGTGGATCTCGGCCGCCGAGGGCGACAAGGTGCAAGAGGTCTGCAACGAGATGACCGAAGAGCTGCGCAGGCTGGGGCCGCTGCGCCTGAGCCCGACGCCAGTGCCCGGGGACGAGATCGTGGCGAGCGCCGAGCTGGTCAGCGAGGAGGCGCCGTGAGCAAGCCGAAGATCGCCTTCTACTGGTGCGCCTCGTGCGGGGGCTGCGAGGAGGCCGTCGTCGACCTCGCCGAGGACGTTCTGGCCGTGGTCGAGGCGGTGGACATCGTCTTCTGGCCGGTGGCGCTCGACTTCAAGCGCACCGACGTAGAGGCGCTAGACGACGGCGAGCTTGCGGCCTCGTTCGTCAACGGCGCCGTTCGCACCTCCGAGCAGCGCGAGATGATCGAACTGCTGCGCCGTAAGTCCGGCGCGGTCGTGGCCTTCGGCAGCTGCGCCCAGCTCGGCGGCATTCCCGGGCTCGCCAACCTGCACGACCGCGAGGCCGTTTTCGAGCGCGTCTACCACGAGGCGCCGAGCCTCGCCAACGACGAGGGAACGGTGCCCAGGGAGGAGACGGACGTTCCCGAGGGTCTTCTGACCCTGCCCGCCTTCCACGACTCGGTGCTGGCGCTCGATCAGGCCGTCGACGTCGACTACTACCTCCCGGGCTGTCCGCCTCCGGTGCACCTCATCCGCGAGGCAGTGATGGCGCTGGTCGAGGGGAAGCTGCCCGAGAAGGGCGCGGTGCTGGCGCCCGACCTGGCGCTCTGCTCGGAGTGCTCGCGCTCGTCGACGAAACCCGAGAAGCTGCTCCTGAAGGGCTTCAAACGACCGCACGAGATAGTCGCCGATCCCGAGCTGTGTCTGCTCGCCCAGGGCCTGATCTGCCTTGGGCCCGCGACCCGAGCGGGCTGCGAGGCCGCCTGCGTCGGCGGCAACATGCCCTGCACGGGCTGCATGGGCCCCACCAGCAGGGTGCTGGACTACGGGGGCAAGGCGCTCTCGGCGATCGCCTCGATGCTCGACTCCGACGACGAGGACGAGATCGCCGCATTCGCTGCCGAGATCGTCGATCCGGTCGGCACCTTCTATCGCTACAGCCTGCCGTCCTCTCTGCTGCACCGTCGCGTGGAGCCCGTCGTTGAGAAGGGAGTGCCCGCTTCGTGAGCAGCGAGATCCTGATCGATCCGATCACCCGGCTCGAGGGGCACGGGAAGATCCAGATCTTCCTCAAGGACGACGGGAGCGTCGAGCGCGCCTACCTGCAGATTCCGGAGCTGCGCGGGTTCGAGAAGTTCGCCGAGGGCCGGCGCGCCGAGGAGATGCCCCAGATCACCTCCAGGATCTGCGGCGTCTGCCCGACGGCTCACCACATGGCCGCGACCAAGGCGCTCGACGACCTCTACCAGGTCGATCCGCCGCCGGCGGCCAAGAAGATTCGCGAGCTCGTCTACGACGCCTTCATGATCGAGGATCACGCCCTGCACTTCTTCTTCCTCGGCGGGCCCGACTTCGTGGTCGGTCCGGCCGCGCCGAAGGCAGAGCGGAACATCCTCGGCGTCATCGGCAAGGTGGGGCTCGAGGTCGGCAAGGAAGTGATCGGCGTCCGCCGGCAACTGCGGGAGCTGATCGCCTCCGCGGGCGGCAAGGTCATCCATCCCGTCTTAGGCTTGCCCGGCGGCGTGTCGCAGCCGTTCTCGCCGGAGCGACAGGAGCAGGCCGCGGCCGCGGCGAGTCGCGCGGTCGAGTTCGGCAAGTTCGCGCTGGAGGTGTTCCGAAAGGTCGTCCTGGGCACGCCCGAGTACGTCGAGATGGTCACTTCCGAGGCCTATACGCATCGCACCTACTACATGGGCCTCGTCGATCGGGCGAAGAAGGTCACGTTCTACGATGGCACGCTCAGGGTGGTTGCTCCCGACGGAGAGGAGTTCCTCGACTTCGATCCGAAGGACTACCTCAGCCACGTAGCCGAGCACGTCGAGCCGTGGAGCTACGTGAAGTTCTGCTTCCTCAAGGACGTCGGCTGGCACGGCTTCACCGATGGGTCCGACAGCGGTGTCTACAGCGTCGCGCCGCTGGCGCGACTGAACGCCGCCGACGGGATGGCGACTCCGGTGGCGCAGGAGGCTTACGAGGAGCTGTTCGAGACGCTCGGCGGCAAGCCGGTACACCACTCCCTCGCCAACCACTGGGCGCGTATCGTCGAGCTCGTTCACGCAGCGGAGCGGATGGCCGAGCTAAGCGCCGATTCCGAGCTCTTGAGCCCCGACGTGCGCACGCTGCCCACCGCCACGCCCGCCGAGGGCATCGGCGTCGTCGAGGCGCCGCGGGGAACGCTCATCCACCACTACCAGACCGACGAGCGCGGGCTCATCACCAAGGCCAACCTGATCGTCGGCACCCAGAACAACGCGGCACGGATCGCGATGTCGGTGGACAAGGCGGCCCGAGCGCTGATCAAGAGCCCGGACGCCGACGAGGGCCTGCTGAACCAGGTGGAGATGGCCTTGCGCGCCTACGACCCCTGCTACGGCTGCGCCACGCACAGCCTGCCCGGACAGATGCCGCTGATCGTGGAGATCAGGAATCCCCAGAACGAGCTCGTTCGCCGGATCCGGCGCGACTGAGCATGAGGACGCTCGTCCTCGGGCTGGGGAACGAGCTGGCGGGCGACGATGCCATCGGTCTGTTGGTCGCCCGGACGCTGCGCGCGGAGCTCGCCGAGACAGTCGACGTGGTGGAGAGCTCGGCCTCGGGCATGGCGCTGATCGAGATCTTCTCCGGCTACGACCGGGCGCTCGTCGTCGACTCGATCAAGACCGGTCGCAAGCCGCCCGGAACGATCACCGAGCTGACCCTGGCCGAGGTCGGGCGCGTGGTGGCGCCGAGCCTCCATCACGCCGGCCTGCCCGAGATGGCCGCGGTGGCGGACAGGCTCGGTCTCGATTTCCCGGCCGAGACGCGGGTGCTGGCGATCGAGGTGGTCGATCCGTACACGATCGGCGCGACTCTGAGCGAGCCCGTTGCCGGCGCACTCGACGAGCTCGTAAGGAGGGCTCGAGAGCAGATCGAGCGCTGGGCATCGGAGAGCGTCGCCGGGGAGGAAGCCGGTCGCCGTTAGCGGCGACCCCGAGTGGGGAGAGGGAGAGTGCACGACTATCACGCCGTCGAAGCCCTGGTCGAGCGACTAACGAGCGAGCTCGGCGACTCCCAGGCCGGGCGCGTAGCCGAGGTGCGCATCCGGGCGAGCGCCGTCTTCGCTCCGGAGGCGCTGCAGCAGGCCTACGAGATGCTGACCCCGGGTACGCCGCTCGAGGGATCACGGCTGCTGGTCGAGGAGCTGCCCGTCGAGCACACCTGTGCGGCCTGCGGCAAGCCCTCGCCGGTCTCGCGCGATGACCTCGCCGGGCACATGCTCGTCTGCCCGCTCTGCGGGGCGCTGTCCGCGATCGAGAGCCACCAGACGATCGAGATACTCGGGGTGGACGGCGCACCCGAAAGCGGCGCCGAAACGGATGCGTGAATGGTCACCGGAGCGCGAAAGCGGCGCCGTGATCCGTGCTGAAATGAGTCCTTGAATGGGCGGATCAACTCAGCCGTCGCGTCTCGAGCCGCTGCCTCTCTGTGGGTACGGCCGGGCCGTATCCGTCTTGGCGGCGCTGTGCGCAGGCGTGTGTGCCGTCGTCCTCTTGTCCTGGGCGGCGTTGCCTGTCTCTGATGCCGCTGGAGCGCGTAGATCGGATAAGCGCTCCTCCGGCTACGTCCTGATCTACAGCGGCCCGGTGGTTTGTTCCGGCTGCGCGCGGAACCTCGGAGACGTGGCCAAGGCGGCCGGTCTTCGCGTTCGCAACGTTGCCCGGCCCGAGAAGGTCCCGCGCCTGCTGGCGAAAGCGAGTGCCTTCGTCGTGCCGGCGACCAACTTCGGCACCGAGTCGATGCGGCTGGCATTCAAACGCAGCGTTCTGCCCGCGCTGCGCCGGTATCTACGCGCCGGGGGCCGCTACTGGGGAGTGTGCGGCGGAGCGTTCCTGGCGGCTCGGCTCGGCCTGGTCCCGGCAACAGTGGCGACCTACAGCAGCAATTCGAGACCACACCTCGAGAAGGTGCGCTGGTACGGGCGCCGCCGCTGGATGTACTACCTGAACGGCCCCTACTTCACGCCTACGGGTCGCCACGCTCGGATCAAGGTCATCGCCACCTACTCCAACGGCTCGATCGCCGCACTTGCCTACCGCTTCGGGAAAGGGAAGGTGATCGTGGCCGGGCCCCATCCCGAGGCGAGACGCAGCTGGCTGGCCAGGGACGGCATCGCCTCGGCCGGCTGGAAGCCAACGTTTCCTCTCGCCAAAGCGATGTTGAGAAATCTGCTCGCGTAGAGGAGACGGCCGGCGCGAGGCGGCTAGAGCGGCGGAAGCGCTTCGTCGAGGATCAGCGCCGCGTCACGGACGAGCTGCGCGCACTTGTCCAGGTCGACCAGCTCGCGGCAAATCAGCGAGCCGTGCCGCATCCGGAAGGCACTGTTGAAGGACTTGACCTCCTCGTAGGCGGCCTGGCAGCCTTCGGCGGTGATGCAGTCGCCGGCACAATGAGCGAGGCCGAGGGCCATGTAGGCGCCCGTCACGGCACCGCAGACCTCGCCCCCGCGCATACCGCCCGCGAAGCAGGCGGAGATGCGCATTGCCTGCTCGCGGTCGAGCCCCAGCCGCTCGGCGACTGGCGCCAGCACGGCCTGCGAGCAGGCGCAGCCCGCCCTGAACAGCCCGACCGCTTCCTCGACCGCCTTCGTGTCGCCCATAACCGGCCTCCTTCTTCATCCGCTCAGCCGCCGCCCGGTGCCGCGGCCATCGAACGATACTAGAAGCAGCGGAGCGGAAAGCCGCGAGATGGGCCGGGCTCTCGGCCGGTACGGACTGGAATCAGAGCCTTCAGCCCGCCGAGTCACGGACATTAGAAGTCGCGCTTGTGAAGTGACGACGTTACGTTCACCACAACGTATGCACCTCATGCGACAGCTTTCCAACCCTGGGCCTGAGGTGCGGAGGCTCGATGAGGTCTGCACTGACACGCCGATGAAAGCTCGTAGCCGATTAGCTCGCGGCGTCGACTCGATGCGCTTGTCAGGCGCGCCTGTCGTCGTCGCCGGCCTCGATCGAGAATGCGTCGTGCGCGTGGATCGATCCGCTGGGCGCGTCCGTGCCAAACGGGAGACAAAGGACGTTCTCGTCGGGAACGCCTTCGTACGTCAGACCGGAGACACTGCTGAAACCGAACCGCCGGTAGAACCGCGGGTCGCCCACGAGGACGCAGCCGAGTGCCCCCCGTGATCGCAGCTCCTCGAGCCCCGCGCTGACGAGCGCCGAGCCGATGCCCTGACCCTGGAGATCTGGTCGCACCCCCACCGGGCCGAGCAGGAACCATCCGTCCGACACTCCTACGGTGGCCTTCGAGAAGGCGACGTGCCCGACCGGGCGGCCGCCCAGAAGGGCGACGAGCGAGACGTCCAGCGCACCCGACGAGCGCAACGCGTCCACGATCAGGTGCTCGGTCTGGTGGCTGTACGGATGGTCGAGAAACGCCGAGACGTTGATCTCGCTGATGGCGTCAACGTCTGACGGCGTCTCGGGGTGGATCACGATCTCAGGCATGCTGTCCTCCGTGCTGCGCCGATCTAGAACTCGGCAGTCTGTATAGCACCCGAGCAGACCGTACGCTCCCCGTCGATCAGAAGACCAAAACCTTGTCGGCCAGGCGCGTGCGCTCACCGAGCTCGTCCATAGAGCTCCGCAGTGCGCCGATTATCACCTCGTCCTCCGTTATGCCGCGTGCGTCCATGCAGGTGCCGCAGAGCAGGATGTCGCCCTTGCGCCCAACGGCCTTCAGCATGTGCTCCAGGTTGTAGTAGCCGTCCGGGGTCTTCTGTCCAGTCTTGGCGCAGGCTACGGCATCGCCCATCAGGAACACCGTGATCTCGGCCTCCGGCTCCTGTTTCTGCAGATTCATTGCCAGACGCAGCGCGTTGTAGCTGCGCTCGGTACCGTAAGCCGGGTCGTTGAGGATGAACAGGTACTTCAACGTGTAGCTCCTTTCGTCGTTCGAATTCTTGAGCTTACGGAACGGACTGGGCCAGAGGCCTCAGAGGCAGTGGAGCTGTCGAACGCGCGAAAACGTCAAATATGCAGGGATAATCGCTGAGTTGAGGGCACGAAACGCATAGAGCGACCGGACATCCAGAAACGGTCGATATGCAGGGGAAACCGTTGAGTAATCGACAACGATTCGCACCTCATGAAACAGCTTGCAAACCCTCCTCCAGAGACGCGGAAACTCGGCGATGTGCCCGCGGGAGACCGGTTCTAACCCACGAACTGCTGATAGAGCAGGAAGACGTTGAGCGCGATGATCAGTGCCGAGATCGCGGCCGTGGCCAGTGTCGTGAGGCGGCGGTTCACGTGGACGCCCATGACGTCGGCGCGGCGGGTGAGCAGCAGCAGCGGGATCAGCGCGAAGGGAATCCCGAAGGAGAGCACAACCTGGCTCAGGATCAGTGCGGCTGTCGGGCTGACGCCGAGGGCGAGCACGATCAGAGCCGGTGCCATCGTCAGCGCCCGACGCAGGAACAGGGGGATGCGGAAGTTGATGAAGCCCGCCATTACGACCTGGCCGGCGTAGGTGCCGACGCTGGACGAGGAGACGCCCGAGGCGAGTAGGGCGGCCGCGAAGACGAGCGCTGCACCGCCGCCCACTAGGTGGCCGAGGCCGGCGTGTGCCGCCTCGATCGAGTTCACCTTCTCGTAGCCGGGCCGACCGTGGAAGAGCTGGGCAGCGACCGCCAGCATCGATATGTTGACGAGGCCGGCGAGCCCGAGCGCGATGATCACGTCGGTGCGCTCGAAGCGCAGTATGCGGGCACGCTCGGCGTCGTCGCGGACCGGCGTTCGCAGCTTGGTCAGCGCCGAGTGCAGGTAGATTGCGTGGGGCATCACCGTCGCACCGACGATGCCGACGGCGAGGTAGAGCGAGCGACTGCCGCCAAGGTCGGGCACGAGGCCGCGCGCACCGCCCGAAACCGAAGGCGTAACACGCAACACCTCGTAGAGGAAGCCGAGCAGGATGATCCCGAGCAGGCCCGCGATCGCGAGCTCGAAGCCCCGGTAGCCGCGTCGCTGGAGCTCGAGTAGCGAGAAGGCGATCACACCGGTGATCAGGCCCGCCGGTAGCAGCGGGACGCCGAAGAGGAGATTGAGACCGAGCGCGGCTCCGATGAACTCGGCGATATCCGTCGACATCGCGACGATCTCCGCTTGCAGCCAGAGAGCCCAGGAGACCGGACGGGGGTACTGCTCGCGGCAGACGTCCGGCAGGTTCTTGTCGGTGACGATACCGAGCTTCGCCGATAGATACTGGATCAGCATCGCCATCAGGTTCGCGGCCAGCACCACCCACAGAAGCAAGAAGCCGAACTCCGCGCCGCCCTGGAAGTTTGTAGCGAAGTTGCCCGGATCGACGTATGCGATCGCAGCCACGAACGCCGGCCCGAGCATCGCCAGCGACGCCCGCAGTCGGCCGCGCGCGAGCAGCAACTCGAGGGCGCTCGCCTCCTGCGCGAACGCGAGCGGGAGCATGTCGGTGTCGGTCGTGACGACCGGCGGTACTTGCTCAGCGGGAGGCCGGCTCATCGCTCCCCCTCCACACGCGCGCCGGAAACTGGGTCTTCGATTGTGCCCGCCCGGGTCGGGATCGGCTGGCCGTGCGGGTCGCGCCTGGGATCGCCGAGCGTCGCCGCGATCCGCTCCTCCAGATCCTCCGAGATCGCGTGCTCTAGCACCTCCGCCTCTTCATGCACCCGATCCACGGGCACGCCCAGCGCCTCGGCCAGGAAGAGCTCTAGCAAGCGGTGGCGGCGAATCACCTCGAGCGCTACCCGAATGCCGTCAGAGGTGAGTGTCACTCCGTGATAGGGCTCGTACGTGATCAGACCGCGATCGACGAGCGCCCGGATCATCTCCGACACCGACGGGGCGCTGACGCCGAGCCGCTTCGCCAGCGCCGAGGTGCTAACTCGCGCGCCCGGCTCTTGGAGCGCGTAGATCGCCTTTGCGTAGTCCTGTACTGCGCGCGGGGGCTCGTCTCGTGCCATCTCAACCCTCGTGATAACCAGGATTAGGTGTACCTAAACGACCTTTGCGTGCGGCCTTTGCGCCAGCGACAAGTCGAGTCCCGACGAGTCTTCGTGGACTGCTTTCGCTAAAGCCGGAGCCCGGTGAACCAGGGTGGAGAAAAAGAGAAGACTCCCGACTTCTCGCGTGAGCGCAAGGCTAAGCGGAAGCGATATTCGGAGAGCTAGCAGCAGTCTTCGCCGGTGCCTTCGCCGCGCCAGCTCTCGATGCCCTCGTTGAGCGCAACGGCACCAATCACGAGCGCAGCGGCGGGATCGGCCCACCACCAGCCGGCGAGCGCGTTCAGCAGCAGTCCGACGAGAAGGGCGACCGACAGGTAGGCGCAGATCTGGTTCTGCTGGGCCTCGCGCACTGTTGCTCTTGAGTTCAGCCTGCGTCCGACCCGCCGCTTCGCCAACGCAAGCAGCGGCATCGTCGGAGCCGTGAAGGTCGCAAGGCCGATCCCAATCCAGCTCGTTGCAGGGTGATGACCACCAACCAGGTCGCGGATCGACTCGACACCGATGTAGGCGACAAGGATGAAGTAGGTCGTGGCGATCAGCAGTTGCGCGCGCCTTTCGGCCTGCTCGGATGAGCCGCGTCCGCCCGAGAACAGCCAGATGATGATGAACGCGGCGAGCGCTTCGATCAGGCTGTCGGCGCCGAAGCCGATCAGGGCGATCGAGCCGGCAGCGACACCGGCGCCAAGCGCGATTCCGAACTCGATCAGATGCCAGGCGTTGCCGCCCCAGGCGAGCAATCGGGCAGTTCGTTCGAGCTTCACGCGCTCGCTGGAGGGCAGCTGCGATAGACGAGATGGAAGCGCGATCTTGGTAGTCCGTTGGCTGATGCAAGGAGCGTAGCGAGGCTGTGCGGGGCAGGGTCTGGCGGTATCTGATGGGAATCAGCGGCGTCCCCGCTCGTGGCGTACGACGCGGAGAAGCTACTCGCCTCGCCAACACGAGACGACTGAGCAAGCCGAGGAGAACGTCTCGGACTCTATGAGCCTACGAATCAGGCTGAATCAGACGTATTGGCGACAGCGGAGCGACCGGACACGCGAAAACGGAATATATGCAGGGATAAACGTTGAGTTTATTACAGCGATTTGCAGGTCATGAGACAGCTTTCGAACCCTGGCCCGGAGGTGCGAGTTCTCGGCGAGGCGTCTGCGGTTGAGCCGGGTGAGCCCTTCTAGTCGGCCCTAAGTCGTTCCGGTCCGAAAAAAGGAACCCTCGCAAACGTCCTGCTTGTTGCCTTATTCCTGGGCGTATATCACTCGGCGAGGAAGAATCCCGGCGATTAGGCCGCCAACGCTTCGCGCTCGAATGCGAGAAGCGGCGTGATTTCCTCTGCCGGAATCGGTCGCGAGAAGTAGTAGCCCTGTCCGAGCTCACAGCCG
>CAZWTK010000050.1:0-11468 GCA_964636655.1 uncultured Gaiellales bacterium | reverse complement strand
TGTGCCGAGCTCTCGTAGTCGGCCTGCGAGCGTGTCTCCCTTGATCTCTCCAGGGCTTGTTGTTTTCGCCGTCACGCCTGTTCTCCTTAGTTCTGGTTGGCAGACTCAGCTCAGCTCGGACGCGGAGAAATTTTAGACCGGCGACTCCTCCGCCGGCGTCACGCATTCGGCTTCGTTTTGTCGCAACTGCGAGCGGCGCCGGGCGCCGCGGCGTCGACATGGGCCCCTCTTCGCCGAGCGGCGGAGCCGGCGTCAAGAACTGCGGTGGTAGGGCATCTGGATTCCGCTGCCCGCGAGGTCCTTCTCGAGAGCTCCGATCAGTCCGAAGACCTTTTCCGCCAGCTCGGGCTCCGCCCCGAAGAAGTCCTCTGTCGTCATCGGGTCTCCGATCTGGACCAAGTCCGGGTATGCGGCTGGGTCGTAGCTGACCTCTTCTCGCTTGATGCCGACTGCCTGCGCCAGCTGCAGCGCGATCTGTTCTTTCTGGGCAGGTGACAGCTCCGGATGCCTCGTCGCCATCGCGCCCAGCAGCAGGCTGCCGTGGCTGCTGATCGCGTACCACCCTGGTGGCCCTATGCGGTTCAGATGCTTACGCTCGATCTCGTCCTGTAAGGCTGCGATGCCCTGAGCCAGATCCGTTAGCGCTTCGCGACTGATCCCCTCCGAACTCGACATCCGCGCAATCCTTCCAGGTTGACCGATCAACGAGTACGCCATGCCGATGATATCGCTCGGCTTTCGCGCCTCGATATCTGCGCTTGGATTTGCGCCCAGCATCCCGGGCCGAGCGGGCAAGAACTGCGCCACAACTCAAACAACTCCGGCGCCGCGCTTCCCCTCGCGCCCCTTCTCAGGCACAATGCAGATGTACGTACAAAACGACGTACATCATCCACCGAACCGAGGAGCCAGAACATGCCCGTCGTCGGCATACGTCAACTAGCCCGTAACGCCAGTGCGATCATCCGCGACGTCAGCAAGACGCGAATGCCGACCGTTGTGACCGACCGGGGCAAGCCCGTCGGCGTCATCTACCCCTTCGACGAGGAAGACCTCGAGGACTACGTCCTAGCCAACGCGCCCGAGTTTGTGAAACGGCTCGAGCAAGCCGATCGCGACATCGCCGAAGGTAGAACGTTCTCGCTGGCGGAAGGGCTCGCCCGCCTCGAAGCGGAACGGGCTACCGCAGCCGCCTCGAAGTCCGATCGAGCTCGCGCCGGTTGACGACCGTCTCTACGTAGTAGCCGCGTGTGAAGAGACTGCCTTCGCGGTGGCAGATCTTGTCCAGCTCGCGCCGAGTGAGAGGGCGAAAGAGGATGCGCCAGTCTCCAACCCGCAGGCGAAGCCACGGACGGTGCCCTTTCAACGGCTTGATATCGAGATTTAGAGGCAGGGGCTCGAGCGGAAGGGCATCTAGCGCGGCGGACACACGCTGCTGAACGCGCGGAGATAGATGGCGAAGGTCGTTCAGGAAACGAGCGTTGATCTCGATGTAGTTCATGCCCGGACTGTCGGAGATGGCGGAGGAGCGGCGCCGCTGGGAAACATTCGAACGCCGGCGATGAAAGGGTTGCTGCGACCCTAGCCCGGGTCACCCGACTCCGCCGTTGCCGACACGCATTTGGCTTCGTTTTGTCGCAACTGCGAGATACTTCCAGCATGGCCTCCACAGAAACTCAGCCCGTAGTGGTGATCGGCGCCCCGCTCGACCTCGGCGCCGGCCGCCGCGGCGTCGACATGGGCCCCTCGGCGATCCGTTACGCGGGGTTGGCAAGGCGCCTGGCCGAGATGGGGCTGGCGGTCGAGGACTGGGGCAACGTCCAGTCGCCCGTGCTCGAGGCGACCAGGTTGGGCGACGAGCACGCGCGCTTCCTACCCGAGGTGAAGGCGATCTGCGAGCAGGTGGCGAGATTGATGCGCCGGGCGCTCGAGCAGGGCGCCTTTCCGCTGCTATTGGGCGGCGACCACTCGGTCTCGCTCGGCTCGCTGGGTGCTCTGGCCTCGCTGCACGGGCCCGGCGGCGTCCTCTATGTCGATGCCCACGGCGATTTCAACCTGCCCGAGACGAGCCCCAGCGGCAACGTGCACGGGATGGTGCTGGCCGCCGCGCTGGGTCTGGCCGGCAGCGGCTTCGAGAGCGAGGAATGGCCGCTGCCGATGGTCGAGGCTGACCGGATCGTGATCATCGGCGCGCGCTCCTTCGACGAGCCCGAGCGGGCGCTGGTCGCCGATCTCGGCGTGAAGGTCTACACGATGAGCGACATCGACCGGCTGGGGCTGGAGCAGGTGATGGGGCGCGCGCTCGACGACGTGGCCGGCGCGGGCTTCGTGCACGTCTCCTTCGACATGGACTCGGTCGATCCCGACACGGCGCCGGGGGTCGGAACGCCCGTCCGCGGCGGGCTCTCCTACCGCGAGGCGCACCTGGTACTCGAGCTGGTGGCCGAGTCGGGGCTGGCCGGCTCGCTCGACATGGTCGAGGTCAACCCGATTCTCGACCGCGAGAACGCGACCGCGAAGCTGGCCGTCGAGCTGGTTGCGAGCGCGCTTGGCGCTCGGATTCTCTGATCGTGGCCGCTTCGACTGTGAGGCGCAAGCAGCCGACTTCCGGGAAGTTGGGTATCGCCGCACTGGTCTCGATCGGGATCGGCGGGATGGTGGGCGGCGGCATCTTCGCGGTGCTCGGGCTGACGGTGCAGGTAGCCGGGGCCGGGGCTTATCTCTCGTTTCTCGTCGGCGGCGCCGTCGCGGCCCTGACGGGCTGGTCATATGCGCGCCTGTCGGTCGTCGTGCGCAGCCGCGGCGGCACCGCTGCGTACCTCGACCGTGCCTTCGGCAGGCCAGTAGCCGGACCGCTGAACCTTCTCCTCTGGCTGAGCTACTTCGTCATGCTCGGCCTCTACGCCGTGGCCTTCGGCGCCTACCTGGCCACCCTGCTTGGTCTCGACCCGAATGGCGGCTGGCGGAAGATCCTCGGCAGTGCCGTGATCGTCTGCTTCGCGGCGCTCAACCTGCTCGGCGCCCGCGTGTTCGGTCGCGCCGAGGCGCTGCTCGTCTACTTCAAGCTCGCCGTGCTCCTCGTCTTCGTCGTCGGCGGTCTGCTGATGGTCGACACGGCTCGGATCGCGCCGTCCGCATTCCCGTCGCTTGGCTTGATCGTCTATGCGGGCGCACTGATCTTCCTCGGCTACGAGGGCTTCGAGCTGATCGCGAATGCCTCCGAGGATGCGCGCGACCCCGAGCGCACGCTCCCGCGCGCCTACCTGATCGCAATCGGCAGCGTGATCGTCCTCTACGTGCTGGTCGCACTGGTCGCCGTCGGTAACCTCGCGCCGAAGGCGATCGCGGGCGAGCGCGACTACGTGCTTGCCGCGGCCGCCCGACCGTTCCTCGGAACGGCCGGCTTCAAGATGATCGCCGTCGCAGCCGTCGTCTCGACTGCCAGCGCGATCAACGCCACTCTCTACGGCGCCGCAAAGTTCACCTACCTGATGGCCCGCCACGGCGAGCTGCCCGAGCGGCTCGGCGAGCCGATCTGGAACCGTCCGATCGGCGGCCTGCTCGCAACGACGTTCGGCACGCTCCTGGTCGTCAACACGGTGAACATCCAGGGGATCAGCCTGATGGGCTCGGCGGGCTTCCTGATCGTGTTCGCCGCTGTCAACCTCGCCGCCGTTCGCCTGGTCGGAGGCAGCCGCGCCAGGATCGCCCTGTCGCTCATAGGGGCGGTCGCCTGCATCGGCTCGCTCGCCACTCTGATCGCCTATGCCGCCACGCACACGCCCGGCCAGCTCGGCGTGCTCGGCGGGCTGCTCGCAGCGGCCGTCGTCGGGGAGGGAGTCGTCAGGCGCTTCCGGTGAGCTGAACATCGTCGAGGTCAACCCGGTCTTCGACCGCGAGAAGGCGACCGCGAAGCCGGCCGTGGCGCTGGTTGCGAGCGCGCTCGAGGCGCGGATTCTCTGACGCTCGCTCAGTCGCTAGCTTGTTCGAAAATGTGACAGTTTCGCGCGCCATCGCTCACTAGATTGGTTCCATGGCGAGCGCCAAGAAACCGCGCAAACGGACTGCTGGACCAGGCAGCGGCGATGCGATCGAGGAGATGATCTCCGAGAGGCTGATTGAGGGCGTCCAGCCCGATCGGGCCGCCGCGCTCAGAGAGCTTAGGATGGCAAAGAGCCACCTCGTCTCGGTCGAGCGGGTTATCGAGATCGATCCGACTCTCGCCTACACGGCTCTCTACGACGCGGCACGCAAAGCGATCTCTGCGGAGATGCGCCATCGAGGAGTGAGGGCGATTGGGCAAACCGGGCTGCACGTGAAGACCCTCCTCTACGGGCGCCGGATGTTCGCCGGGCTTGGCATCGACGAACCGCTGGGCGCGCGTGAACGGATGCGTCGAAATCGGCACGGTTCCGAGTACAGCGTGAGTGTGATCACCGCCTCGCAGGTTCGGCGCGACCTTCCTCACGCACAGGCCATCGTCGCCAAGATCGAGGAGTTCCTGGCCCGATAACCTACTAGTAACGCTTGCATAAAGTGGGCTATATTTTCCACTAAATGCAAACGAAGGCTCCTCCTCTGTTACCTCTATTCCGCTCGCGAAGCCTCGTTTTGCTGCTCGCGCATCTACTTCTCCGTGAAGAGGAGTCGCTGGAGAGCGTGAGCCAGATCGCGGTCAAGCTGGAGCTGGCGCCCTCCACCGTGCAACGAGACGTCGATCTGCTGGAGCGGGCCGGGATCGTCCACTCCAAGAGAGCGGGGAAGACGAGGGTCGTCAGTGTAGATCCCGACTACTCGGCGCTTGACGAGCTGCGTGGGTTGTTCGAGAAGGTCTATGGGCCGCCGCAGATTCTCTCCGAGGTACTCGCCGGAATCCGTGGGCTACACGAGGCGTTCATCTTCGGCTCCTGGGCGGCGCGTTATCAAGGCGAAGAAGGGCCGGCTCCCGGCGACATCGACCTGCTCGTCGTCGGAGAGGAGCAGAAGCTCGACGCCGATCGCGTATACGCCGCCTCTCTAGTAGCTTCTAAGCGGATCGGGCGCGAGGTCAACGTCTCGATCGTGAGCGAGGCCGAGTGGCAAAACGACCACACCGGTTTCCTGGACACGATTCGTGAGCGACCCCTTGTTCGCCTGCCCGAGTCCGTGAGCTTGCTCGCCGGTGGTGGCGACCTGCTCAAAGTGAAACCGATTCGACGAGCCGTTTCGAGAGCCGGAAGCGAAGCGCTTGCGAAAGAGCGCGAGGAGAGAATCTGAGCTTCATCGCGTCTTCTCGCTGACGCTAGCTACTTCTTCGGATCGGGCTCCGGCTCCTCGCCCAATCCGTTCGGCTGCCAGTAACGCCTTCCGCGCAGTTCCTCGGGCAGGTAGTCGAGCTCGAAGCCGCGCGCGTCGTCGTGCGGGTAGATGTAGCCCTCGCCCGAGCCGAGCGCCTTGGCGCCCTTGTAGCCCGAGCCGCGCAGCATCTTGGGCGGGCGCACGTTGCCGTGCTCGCGCACGTCCTCACGGGCGCTGAAGATGGCCGTCTTGACCGCGTTCGACTTGGACGCCAGGGCCAGGTAGATAGCCGCCTCGGCCAGGTTGAGCTGCACCTCGGGCAGGCCCACGTACTCGACCGCGGCGGCAGCGGCGACCGCGACCTGCAGCGCCCGCGGGTCGGCCAGGCCAACGTCCTCGGAGGCGAAGATGACCATCCGCCGCGCGATGAAGCGGGGATCCTCGCCGGCTTCGATCATCGCCGCCAGGTAGTAGACGGAAGCATCGGCGTCACCGCCGCGCATCGATTTGATGAAGGCCGAGGCGAAGTCGAAGTGGGCGTCGCCGGCGCGGTCGTAGACGAGAGGGCGCTTGCTCGAGGCGTCCTCGATGTGGCGGGCCTCGAGCGGCTTCTTCTCGGAGCTCGCCGTCTCGGCGGCCAGGTCGAGGATGTTGAGCGCGTTACGGGCGTCGCCGCCGGCCTTCTGCGCGATCAGACTGATCAGCTCGCCCGTCAACTCCAGCTTCAGCTCAGCGGCGCCGCGGCGGACTATCACCTCCAGCTCCGGTTGGGTCAGCGGCTCGAGCGCGTACAGCTGGCAGCGCGAGAGCAAGGCCGAGTTGACCTGGAAGTAGGGGTTCTCGGTGGTGGCGCCGATCAGCGTGATCAGTCGCGCCTCGACCGACGGCAAAAGCGCGTCCTGCTGGCCGCGGTTGAAGCGGTGGATCTCGTCCAGGAAGAGGATCGTGCGCTTTCCGTGCGCGCCCAGGTTGTCCTTGGCCCGCGCGATCACGCCGCGCACATCGGCCACCGAGGCCGAGACGGCGGACAGCTCCTCAAAGGCCGCTCCGGTCGTCTCGGCGACGATGCGGGCCAGCGTGGTCTTGCCCGTCCCGGGCGGCCCGAACAGGATCATCGAGCCGACCCGGTCCTCGGCGATCGCCTTGCGCAGCGCCGAGTCGGGCCCGAGCACCTGCTGCTGGCCCACGAACTCCTCCAGCGTGCGCGGGCGCAGCCGCCAGGCAAGCGGAGCCAGGCTGGCCAGCCGCTTTGCAGCCGCGTCAGCGAACAGGTCGGACATGTTTCGAAGTATGAAGGCGACCGCGGCGGCGCCGTCGTGCAAGTATTCCGGCCATGTCCACTCTTGCTCTGGCCGTGCTCGGACGCGGCCTCGTCGATCCCACCGAGCCGGTGCTGCGCGCCGACGACCTGGCGCTGTTGCGCGGGCAGGCTGCCTTCGAGACGACGCGCGTCTACGCCGGCAAGCCCTTCCGGCTCGACGACCATCTCGCCCGCTTGAGCATCTCGGCGGCGCGGATGGATCTGCCCAAGCCCGACGAGGAGGCCTTCCGCGAGCTGGTCATGGGCGCGATCGAGCTGAAAGCAATCGAGGACGCCTCTCTGCGCCTGGTCTGGACGCCGGGCTCGAGCGAGGGCGGTGGCTCGGTCGGCTTCGCGCTCTTCGGTGCCATCCCGCCCGGTCACGAGCCGTTGCGGACGCGCGGCATGAACGTGATCACGCTTCCGCTCGGCGTGCCCTACGAGCTGCGCGCCAAGGCGCCCTGGATTCTGGGCGGCGTCAAGTCCACCAGCTACGCGGCCAACATGGCGGCGATCGCGGAAGCAGAGAGGCACGGTGCCGACGACGCGATCTTCCTGGCCGAGGACGAGGTCGTGTTGGAAGGCCCGAAGACGAACGTCTGGTGGCGGCGCGGACAGACACTGTTCACTCCCTCGCTCGAGACGGGCATCCTGGCCGGGATCACGCGCGAGTTCGTGCTCGAGGCGGCGCCCGGGCTCGGCTACGAGGTCGAGCAAGGCGTCTACAGGCGGTCGGAGCTCGCCACGGCCGAGGAGGCCTTCACCTCCTCGTCGGTGCGGGAGCTGATGCCGGTCGTCTTGCTCGACGGCTCGCCGATCGGTGACGGCCGCCCGGGGCCTGCGGCGGCGGCGCTTCAACTGGCGCTGAGGCGCACGGCAAGCGAAGGCTGAGCCTTCCCCAGACGGTCGCGCTCAGCTACAACCTCTATATGGCCGGTGAAGAGAAGCTTCGGCTCGGCGGCATGGCGCTCGAGAACGGTGTGCTCGTTCAGGGGCCGACCGCCTGGGCCTGCGCGGTACGCCTGCCCGACGGAGAGTTGCGCGTAGCCTCCGGCCGGAAGCGTTTTCGAGCCGCACACGTTCGCTCGCCGCTGCTTCGCGGGCCGGCGCGGCTGGTCGAGGCGTTCTCGGTCTTGCCGGCCATCCGCCGCGCGCTGCCCGAGGCCAATCTTCCCTTCCAGCGCCGAAGGGTGCGGGCGGCGCTCGTGACCAGCTCGCTGGCCGTGCGGCTGCTGCGCGGCTCGTCTCGCCTCAGTCCGCTCGGTAACGAGCTCGCCGGGACGGCGCTGACAGTATTGCCCGTGGCCGTGTCGCTGCGAGGCTCCGAGTTGACCGCCTACCACGGCGCCGAGCACGCCACGATCGGAACCTACGAGCACGACGAGCCGCGAACTCGCGTGCACGAGCGCTGCGGCTCCAACCTGATCGCCCCGATGCTTGTCGGCTCGCTGCTGGCCAATCTGCTCGCCTCCCGCCTTCCCCGGCGCTCGCGGGGCCCGGCTCGGGTGGCCGGCCAGGTCGCCGCGGTCGCCGTTTCGAGCGAGCTTCTGAGCTGGGCGCTCGCTCATCCCGACGAGCCGCTCTCGCGCTGGGTACGCCGCCCGGGGACGGAGCTGCAACTACACCTCGCAACCGCCGAGCCCAGCCCGGCGCAACTCGAGGTAGCCCGCGCGGCGCTCGGCGCCTGCCTGGAGCTGGAACGCAGCGAGAACTAAAGCCGCCGCGAGACGGTAGCATCCCACCAGTGCAGGCCAAGAGCACCCATCACATCGCCGTCGCCGTCGCCGACGTGGACGAGGCGCTGGCGACCTATCAGGATCTCTACGGCGCTGTCCTCGACCACCGCGAAATCGTGCCCGAGCAGGGTGTCGACGCGGCCATGGTCACACTGGGCGGAAACTCGATCGAGCTGCTCGGCGCGACCGGGCCGGATACGCCGGTGGGGAAGTTCCTGGCCAAGCGCGGCCCCGGCGTTCATCACATCGCCTTCGAAGTCGACGATATTCGCGCCTCTCTTGCCGAGCTGGCCGCGAAAGGCGTGACGCTGATCGACGCCGAGCCGAGGCGCGGACTACACGGGCTCGAGGTCGCCTTCATCCATCCGGAGAACTCCTACGGAGTTCTCTACGAGCTGGTGGCATATGCCTGAGAGTAAGCGCGTCCGCGTCGAGATCGGCTTCGTCGGCGGCCAGATGATGAGCAGCCTGGTCACGAGCAAGTCGGCGAACGAGCTCGAAGAGAGCCTGGGCAAGCAGGCGACGCCGACGTTGACCCTCGAAAGCAGCGAGGGCCCCTTCACCGTGGTACTGGCGCACGTGGTTTACGTCAAGCGCTTCCCGCCCGAGGGTCAGATCGGCTTTATCACGGCGTAGCTGGGTTTTCGGCGCGCGATTCTCGTTCGACACTGAACCGACACGTTTGTTGTGCGTTTTCTCGCTACCGTTTTACGACCCCGCGGGTGGGTGGATCAGGCGGGGGCCGGCGAAAGGTGGTGCCCTTAACTCGGGCGACTATCGTGAACGACGTGACCGCTCGAGCGGTGATCTTCGATCTCTGGGGCACTCTCGTCCCGTTCGAGAGCGAGCGCTGGGAGAGTGCGTACGAGGCGATGGCGGACATCCTCGAGCTGCCGCGCGAGCAGTTCGAGCCGGCCTGGCGCCGTGCATACCCGCAGCGCCTCGTCTCCGATCTGCGAGAAAACGTCGAGTACGTCTGCGACTCGCTCGGGGTAACACGGCCGGACGCGATCGACGAGGTATACAGACTGCGAGTAGAGATGCACCACATGCGTTTTCAGCCTCGCGCCGATGCCGTTCCCACCCTTCGCGAGCTCCGCGCTCGTGGTTACCAGACGGCTCTCCTCACTAATTGCAGCTCCGAGATCCCCGGGCTCGTCGCCGAGTCGCCGCTCGCCGGTCTGTTCGACGTCGAGATCTACTCCTGCAGCGTCGGTTTGAAAAAGCCCGATCGTGCCATCTTCGAGCTGGCGGCAAACAGGCTCGACGTCGCCCCGCAGCTCTGCCTCTACGTCGGCGACGGTGGCGACGACGAGCTCGCCGGGGCGCGCGATTTCGGGATGAACGCGGTGTTGCTCAGGCCGGGCGACACGCAGCCGCCCGAGGACTGGCAGGGGCTCGAGATCGCTCGGCTCGCCCAGGTGCTCGAGCTGGTTCCGCAGGCGCCGGCGGGATAGGCCCTAAGCTACCGGCATGGCTCTAGAGGTCGGCATCGTCGGCTTGCCCGGAGCGGGCAAGACCACCATCTTCAACGCCCTGACCAAGGCGGGCGCCCAGGTCGGTGCCTACGCCGGCCCCGCCGGCAAGGAGCACGTCGGCGTGGCGGAGATCGCCGACGAGCGGCTGCAGCAACTGGCCGAGACGGTCAAGGCCAAGAAGGTCACGAAGGCGGCGATCCGGGTCGTGGACGTGCCCGGCACCGGTCCGGCGCTACTCGGCAACCTGCGCCAGGTCGACGCGATCCTGGCCGTGCTCGACGGCTTCTCGCCCGAGGCCGACCCGGCGCGCGATCTGGAGACGCTCGAGCTCGAGCTCTTGGTCGCCGACCGCGACCATGTCGAGCGCCGGCTCGAGCGGATGCAGAAGCAGGCCAAGTCGGGCGACCCCATGCTCAAGAAAGAAGTGGCGACGCTGGAGCGGCTGCTCGCCCACCTGGACGAGGGCAAGAATTTGCGCGACTGGCCCGAGCCGCTGCCGCCCGAGCTCGATCCGCTGACGACGAAGACCTTGATCCCACTCGAGAACGGGCCGAACGGAATCGACGGCGCGCTCGAGCTGGAGCTGGCCGAGCTAGCCGACGAGGAGGCGGAGGAGTTCCGCGAAGGCAAGCCCTCGGCGCTCGGTGAGATCGTGCGGCGCCTGTTCGAAGCGCTCGACCTGATCGTCTTCTTCACCGCCGGCGAGAAGGAGACGCGCGCCTGGACGCTCAGGCGCGGACAGACGGCGCTGGAGGCGGCCGGAACCATTCACTCCGACATCGCGCGCGGCTTCATCCGCTGCGAGGTGATCCGCTGGGACGACCTCGTCGCCACGGGCTCCCACACCGAGGCCGCCCGCAAGGACCTGCAGCGCCTGGAAGGGAAGACCTACGTGGTCGCCGACGGCGACGTGCTCAACGTCCGTTTCAACGTGTAGCCGGGGTTTTTCGGGCCCCACCGTTTCGCCTACTTCGGATCCCCGGTTTGTGGTGATCCGGGCACCCTTAAGTGTGTGGAGTTTCCTGATCTTCCTCGGATCCGCGTTTGCCGAAGATAGAGTCAGTGGAGTAGAGAGCGGAAGCGGCCGTCGCCGCTTTCGCGAGAGGGGATCAGATGGGGTTCGTGTCGCCAGCAAGTCCAGAAGAGCTTCAACGGCGGCTTGCTGCGCTCGCTTGCGAGCGTCAGCGATTTCGTGAAACGGGCGAGACACGCGAGTCACTCGAACGCAACAGGCTCGAGATCGCGCGCTGTCAGCAAGAGTTCTCGCACGCGCTGATCAGGCGCCATCTGCACCACCCGATTTCGCGTGCCGCTTGAGCGAGCAAAGATGCGTCTGTTCGAGAGGGCAGATAGCTGTTACATTCAGGTCTATCGATGAATGAGCAGCTCGCAAAGGTCTGTTGCCGGCCGGGTGCGGCGCCCAGTGACGCGCACGCCTTCGCCGAGCACGCGCAGTGCTTCAAGGCGCTCTCGGAGCCGGCGCGCGTGGCGATCGTCAACCGCCTTGCCTCGTGCGGTGAGGCCTGCGTCTGTGAGCTCGTCGACGTGCTCGAGCTGGCTCAGCCGACCGTTTCTCATCACCTACGCGTCCTGCGCGAAGCCGGACTGATCGATCACGAACGGCGCGGAACCTGGATGTACTACCGCCTCGTTCCCGACGCGATCGAGGCGCTGCGC
>CAZWTK010000049.1:0-11567 GCA_964636655.1 uncultured Gaiellales bacterium | reverse complement strand
CGATAGGCGTTCTGTTCGCCCAGCGCAAGCTTGATCACCTTCGTCTCGCTTAGATCACCAAGTGGCGTCGAGGTTCCGTGCGCGTTGATGTAATCGACCTCGGAGGGATCGATGCCTGCGTCGGAGAAGGCCATCGTCATCGCCCGGGCCGGATTCTCGCCTTCGGGATCGGGCTCGGTGATGTGCAGCGCATCCGACGACAGGCCGTATCCCGCAACCTCAACGTAGATCCTCGCGCCGCGCGCCCGGGCGTGCTCCAACTCCTCCAGCACGAGCACCGCGCCGCCCTCGCCCATCACGAAGCCGTCGCGGTCGCGGTCGAACGGGCGACTCGCGCCCTCCGGATTGTCGTTTCGGCGCGAGATTGCGCGCATAGCCGCGAAACCGGCGATTCCGACCGGTGTGATCCCCGCCTCGGCGCCGCCCGCTAACATCACGTCGGCGCGGCCAAGCCGAATTGTGTCGGTGGCATCGCCGATGGCCATGTTCGAAGCGGCGCAGGCGGCGCATTCCGACAGCAGTGGGCCCCGAGTCCCTAGCTCCATCGAGACCCAGGCCGCACCCATGTTCGGGATGATCGAGGGAATCGAGAACGGGCTCACACGATCGGCGCCGCGATTGAACAGTGTCAGCGTGCAGTCCTGGAAGGAGAGGAGACCGCCGATGCCGGTTGCGATCGCTGCGCCGATGCGGTCGCGTTCCTTGGCGATGTCGAGACCAGAGTCGATCTCGGCCTGCCGAGCGGCAGCGAGCCCCATCACCGCGAAGCGATCCATCCGCCGCGTCTTTTTACGATCGATCCATAGAGTCGGATCGAAGTCCTTCAGTTCGCAACCGAAGTTGACCGCGTATCCCGTGGTGTCGAAAAGCGTGATCGGCGCGGCGCCGGACTTGCCGGCGAGCAAGTTGCTCCAGGCAGTCTCCATGTCGTTGCCCAGCGAGTTGACCAGGCCCAGCCCGGTGACGACGACCCTCTTGCGTTCGTGATCCACCGTCACATCGCCATCCCGCCGTCAACGACGAGCACTTCGCCGGTGATGAAGGCGGCCTCATCCGAGCAGAGGAAGCGCACGGCGCGGGCGATATCTTCCGGCTTGCCGAAACGGCCGAGCGAGGTGGCTTCGAGCATCTTTCCCTTGACTTCGTCGGGCAGGACCTCGGTCAGGCGCGTCTCTATGTAGCCGGGCGCAACGGCGTTGACTCGAACGCCTCGAGCACCGGCTTCGCGTGCGAGCGACTTGGTAAAGCCGACGATACCGGCCTTGGAAGCCGCGTAGTTGGTCTGACCGAAGTTCCCGTGCAACCCGACGACGCTGGAGAGATTGACGATCGCGCCCGAGCGGCGCTTCATCATGCCGCGGATCGCGGCGTGGCACATCAGATAGACGCTGGTGAGATTGACGTCGATAACGGCTCGCCAGTCCTCCTCCGACATCCGCGCCAGCAGCCCGTCGCGGGTGATGCCGGCGTTGTTGACCAGGATGTCGAAATCGCCGGCGGCGGCGATCAGCTTCTCGACGTCGCCGGCCTTGGTGACGTCGGCGTAGAGCGCCTGCCCGCCGACCTCTTTCGCCACCTCTTCGTTCTCGCTCGTGCCGGGGAGATCGCAGCAGAGAATCTCGGCGCCGGCCCCTCTGAGCTCGGTGGCGATTGCGCGACCGATACCGCGCGCGGCGCCCGTGATCAGCGCCCGCTTACCTTCCAGCGAAGCGTACGAGTCAGGCAACCGAGAGCACCTCCTCGACCTTCTTGAGCGTAGCCAGGCTGTTGACCGAGAGCGTTTCCACACTGCGATCGATGCGCTTGACCAATCCCGACAACACGTTGCCCGGCCCGACCTCGACGAACGTGCGCACGCCGTCTGCAATCAGGCCTCTCGTCGCCTGGGTAAACCGCACGGGCGCGGTTAGCTGATCGACTAGCAGCCCCGTGAGCTTCTGACGGTTCTCGAGCTGCGCGCTGACCGTCGACATGAACGCGATCTGGAGCTCGCTGAAGCGCGCCCGCTCGACCACCGGACGAAAGCGCTCGGCGGCGCGTGCTACGAGCGGGCTGTGAAACGCGCCCGAGATCGGCAGCTTGACCGTTCGCCTGGCGCCCTCGCGCTGCGCCTCTTCGCAGCACTCGTCCACCGCGTCGTTCTGCCCCGAGATGACGACCTGGCCCGGGCAGTTGTAGTTCGCCGGCCAGACGCAGTGAATCGCGCGGCAAAGCTCCTCCACGATCTCGTCCTCCAAACCGAGAATCGCGGCCATAGCGCCCGGGTTCTCCTTGGCGACCTCGGCCATGGCCAGTCCGCGTTCGCGCACGAGCCCGATCGCGTCTGCCACCTCCAGCGCCCTTCCCGCCGCCAGCGCCGCGAACTCGCCGACCGAGTGGCCGACCACGTAGTCCGGCTTGAAGCCAAGCGCCTCGATCGCCGCCAGAATGCTCAGGCTGGTAGCCAGCAGCGCCGGTTGCTGAACCGACGTATCTACGAGGTCCTCGACGGGACCCGAGAAGCAGAGCGTGCGCAGGTCGAGACCGCAGCTCTCACTCCCACGCTCGTACACCGCCATCGCCTCGGGTACCGCTTCGGCGATCTCGCGGCCCATCCCGGCCTCGATCGATCCCTGACCGGGGAAGCAGAAGGCGATCTTCCCTCCCTTACGGCTCTCTTCAGCGTCAGTGCTCATCAGTCTCTCCCTTCCGTCCACGTCATCACGCTCGACCCCCAAGTCAGCCCCGAGCCCATTCCTGTCATGAGCACTAGCGCCCCGTCCTTCAGACGCCCGCTGGCTCTCGCGTCTCCGAGCGCCAGCGGTATCGAGGCCGACGAGGTATTGCCATAGCGATCGACGTTGACGAAAACACGCTCCTGTTCGATTTTCAATCTTTTTGCGGCGTGCTCGATGATACGAACGTTCGCCTGGTGCGGTACGTAGAGATCCACGTCGCCGACATCCCGGCCCGCAGTCTCGAGCACGGTCTCGGCCGAGCTGACGAGGACTCTCGTGGCGAACTTGTACACCCCGGGCCCGTTCATCTTCACATAGTGCTCGCCCGCCGCAACGGTTTCTGCGCTCGCCGGCCGCCGCGAGCCACCGGCCGGCATGAACAACTCCATTCCGCCCGCTCCGTCGGCGCCCAATTCGAAGGCGTGAAAACCGCCCTTCGAGACCTCCTCGAGTACCACCGCGCCCGCTCCGTCGCCGAACAGAACGCAGGTTGCGCGGTCACTCCAATCGACCACTCGTGAGAGCGTGTCGGCGCCGACCACGAGCACTCGGCGCGCGAGGCCGGCGGTGATCGCTCCGTAGCCCTGGGTGAGCGCGTAGACGAAGCCCGTGCATCCCGCCGCGAGATCGTAGGCCGCCGCATTCTCGGCGCCGAGGCGGCTGGCGAGAATCGCTGCCGTAGAGGGAAAGAGCATGTCCGTCGTGATCGTGGCAACGATGACCAGATCGATCTCGGATCCCTTGACGGCCGCTTCGGCCAGAGCCTCTTTCGCGGCAGGGAAACAGAGGTCTGAGGTCGCTTCCTCCGGCGATGCTATGCGGCGCTCTCTGATTCCGGTGCGCGTCTGGATCCACTCGTCGCTCGTGTCGACCATCTGCGCGAGATCGTCATTGGTAAGCACGCGTTCGGGCGCGTAGCAACCGAGTCCCGTGATCGAGACGGGCCTTCCTGAGCAGACGCCTATCACTGCTCCACCGCGAAGGTCAGCGAGCCGCGAACAGCTAGCTGCCCGTCGACCGTGGCCTTGACCTTGCCTTTCCCAACCGGACCGCGTACCGCTTCGATCTCGCAGACGTACTCGAGCGTGTCACCGGGCTCGACCAACCGCTTGAAGCGCACGTCGTCGATTCCGCCGAAGAGCACCATCTTGCCGTGGTTCTCCTCGAGTGTGAGGACGGCGACGGCACCGGTCTGAGCGAGACCTTCGACCATGAGCACGCCGGGCATGATCGGCCGGCCCGGGAAGTGGCCGGCGAGAAACCACTCGTTGCCGCGCACGGTCTTGTGCGCCACGGCCCGCTTGCCGGGCTCTAGCTCGACTATCTCGTCGATGAGTAGGAAGGGGTCGCGATGCGGGAGTATCGCCTCGATCTCTGCTATTCCCAGCGGAAGCGTCAGCGTCATGCGGCTACCTCCTTTGCGAGCCGCTCGCGAAGCCGCTTGCGAGCACGATGTGCGTAGCACTTGGCCGTTCCGACGGGCATCCGAGCCGCGCCGGCGATCTGTTCGAACGAGAAACCGAGAGCGTCTTTGAGTACGACTACGCGAGCCTGATCGGCGGGCAGCACGCTCAGGTGATCCGAAAGCTCGGCACGCAACTCCGCGCCCAGTGTCTCGGCAACCGGATCGTAGTCCCTGGCCTGCTCCAGCTCGAACTCTTCGGGCAGCGGCGCCGCGCGGCGCAGGCCCTCGCGCGCAGCGGTGTCGTGACAGGTGTTGACCACCAGCCGGTGAAGCCAGGTCGCGAACTGCGCCTCACCCCGATACTGCCCGATCCGCTGGCAGAGCTTTAGCAACGAATCTTGCGCCGCGTCCTGGGCATCTCGAGGATCGGAAAGCTCGCGCCGAGCGATCCGCCCGACTCGCTCCGCGTAGCGCTCGCAGAGCACCTCGAGCGCCTTTCCGTCGCCGTCTTTCGCGCGCTTGATCAAGATCGCGTCGCTGAGCCTTTCGTATCGAAGTATCGAGTCGGCCCTGAGCGGGCTACTGATTCGACGGCGATTGACTCTCTCGGGTTTCACGGCTGAACTAGTGTAGAGATCGTGGCCATCGCGCTCGCCCCTATATCCGTCAGGCCGCGCCTTCAGGGGCGTTTCGGGGTGCCTCTCTACCTGTATGCGGAGCGTTGCTCTTCCACTCAGGACCTGCTTCCGGCGGATGCGCCGGAGGGCGCGCTGGCGCTGGCCGAGGAGCAGACGCAGGGGAGAGGGCGGCGAGGTCGCGACTGGCAGGGATCGGCGGGGAAAGGCCTGCTCTTCTCCCTTTGCCTGCGACCGCAGGTCGAGACCGCCCGGCTTGCTTCCTTCACGCCCGTCGCGGCCGAGGCGATCGTCCAGGCGATCGCTTCGTTTGGCGCTCAAGCAGCGGTCAAGCAGCCGAACGACGTCCTGCTCGCGGGAAAGAAGGTTGCCGGCATCCTCGCCGAGGCAAGCGCGGGGCGTGTCGTACTGGGAGTCGGAGTCAACGTCGCGCAGGCGGCAGGCGAACTTCCCGCGCGCCCGGTCTTCCCGGCGGGCTCGCTCGCCCTCGAGCTAGGGCGACCGGTCGACCGCGTCGAGTTACTCGTCGGGATCCTTGCGCAGCTCGAGCGGCACTACGAGCTCTGGCTGGCCGAGGCGATCGTCTGAGTTGCGCGTCACTCCGCGGCTCTTGCTCGGGTCGCCGGCTTCGCTACGCTGCCCCGAGCCGATGACGAACCCGGATAAACCAGGCGCACACAGCGCGGCGGCACAGATTCTCAGCGACCCGCTATCGGGGCGCGAGGTGATCTTCGCGCCCGTGCGCACGAGGCGTCCGGGTAACCACGAGGCCGCGCGGGAAGCAGCGGTGGCCAACGAGGAAGAGACCTGTCCTTTCTGCGAGGGACGCGAGCAGGAGACGCCGCCCGAGCTCTTCGCGCTCGGTGGCAAGAGCGACCGCGCACCCGATTTGCCGGGTTGGAAGGTGCGCGTCGTACCCAACCTCTATCCCGCCTTCGAGCGGCAGCAGGTCGTCGTACACACACCGACTCACATCCGCTCGCTGGCCGATGTCTCCGACGCGCAGCTCGCATTGGTCGCCGAGGCCTGGGCGGAGACCGCCGAGCGCGCCTGGGAGCAGGGATTCGACCATCTCCTCGCGATGATCAATGAGGGCAGGGCCGCCGGGGCGAGCCTCCCACACTCGCACTCCCAGCTCGTCTGGCTCGAGCGCGAGCCGCCGGAAGTCGCCGCCGAGGTGCCCCGGCTGCAACGAGACGGTTGCGCGCTCTGCGCTCTCCTGCACGACCTCGATCCAGCCCTGAGGCTGTCCGAGCGGAGACTGGGTGACAGCACCGTCTCGCTCGCCGTTTCGCCATCCGGCAGGGCGCCATACGAGCTTCTGATCGCGCCCGGCGATCACCTGCCCGACGCCTTCGGCAGGCGCGAGCTCCTGGCCGCGGCGCTGTCGCTGGCGGCCGAGGGGGTGCGGCTGCTGAACGCGGTCGAAGGCCCTTCGCCCCTCAACATCTGGTTGCACAACTTCCAGGCTGACGGCCACTGGCACCTCGAGCTGGTGCCTCGGCTCAACATCTACGCCGGCATCGAGCTCGGCGGTGGCATCTTCATCAACACCCTGCTCCCCGAGGAAGCGGCCGTGCGGCTGCGCGAAGCCCGGCTCTAGTCCTCGACGGCGAGCTCGTCCTCCTCGACGCTCGCCTCCGACTCGACCACAGGTGCCAGGCTCGACACGCGCTCCTCCTCGCCGCGCAAGCGCATCACGATCACGCCCTGTGTCGAGCGGCCCATGCGCCTGACGTCCTCGACCGGAATCTTGATCATCGTGCCGTCGTTCGAGATCAGCATCACCTGGTAGCCGTCCCGAACGACCTTGGCGCCGATCAGGCGGCCGCGCGCCTCTGTCAGCTGAATCGTCTTCACGCCGAGGCCGCCGCGCCCCTTGACGGGATAGTCGCCGATGCGGGTTCGCTTCCCGTAGCCGTTCTCGGTCACGACCAGCAGATCCATGTCGTCGTGAGCGATTGCGATTGCGATCACCTCGTCGCCGGGCCGCAAGCGCATGCCCTGGACGCCCGAGGTCGGTCTGCCCATCGGGCGCGCATTGGTCTCGTGGAAGCGAATCGCCTGCCCCTTGCGCGACACGAGCAGGATGTCCTCACTGCCCGTGGAGTGTCGAACGCCGATCAGCTCGTCGTCCTCTCGCAACTTGATGGCGATGATCCCGTCGGCCTTGAGCGGGGTGTTGTAGTCGGCGAAGCGCGTCTTCTTGACCAACCCGTTTCGCGTGGCGAAGACCAGGTATTCGGCCTCTTTGAACTCCCGCGTCTGGATGACGGCGCGTACCTTCTCGTCCTGGCGGAAGGGAAGGAGGTTGACGATCGCGCGCCCCTTCGACTGGCGCGAGCCGAGCGGAAGCTCGTGCACCTTCAGCCGGTAGACCTTGCCCACGCTGGTGAAGAAGAGAATGTAGTCGTGCGTCGAGGCCACAAACAGGTGCTCGATGTAGTCGTCCTCCTTCAGCTCCATACCCATCACGCCGACACCGCCGCGGCGCTGCTCGCGATAGGCGGTCACCGGCAAGCGTTTGATGTAGCCCGAGCGTGTGATCGCGATCACCATGTCCTCTTCCGCGATGAGGTCCTCGAGCTCGAGATCGGTCTCGCCGGCGACTATCTCGGTGCGGCGATCGTCGCGCTTGCCGAAGATCGATCTGATCTCTTGCAGCTCGGCGCGGATCAGCCCGTCGACCCTCGCCTGGTCGCCCAGGATCGCTCTCAGCTCAGCAATCAGCTCCTGCAAATCGGCGAACTCCGCATCGATCTTCTGGCGCTCGAGCTGGGTCAGTCGCGATAGGCGCAGGTCGAGGATCGCCTGGGCCTGAACCTCGGAGAGCTTGAACTTCTTCATCAGCCCGTTGCGTGCGGCCTCGGCGTCGTTCGAGGCGCGAATCAGCTCGATCACGGCGTCGAGGTTGTCGAGCGCGATCAGGTAGCCGGCCAAAATGTGGGCCCGGCGCTCGGCCTGGCGCAGCTCATACTTCGAGCGCCTGACAATGACCTCACGCTGGAAATCGAGGTACTCGCGAACGAGCTCGAGCAGCGAGAGCGTGCGCGGGACTCCCTTTACCAGCGCCACGGCGTTGTAGCCGAAGGTCGTCTGCAGGGACGTGTGCTTGAACAGCTTGTTGAGCGCCACCTGGGGGATCGCGTCGCGCTTCAGCTCGATCTGAATGCGCATGCCCGTACGGTCAGAGTGGTCCTGGAGGTCGGAGACCTCTGACAGCACCTTCTCGTGAACCAGGTCGGCGATCTTCTTGATCACACCGCCGTCGCCGCCCTTCTTCACCCCGTAGGGAAGCTCGGTCACCACGATCGCGGCCTTGCCGCCACGCAGCTCCTCGATGTGTGCGCGAGCTCGCATGACGATGCGCCCGCGACCCGAGCGGTAGGCCTCCCTGATCCCCTGCCTACCGACGATGATCCCCCCGGTTGGAAAGTCCGGTCCCTTGACGTGCTTGGTCAGCTCCTCGAGCGAGATCTCCGGCTCGTCGATCAGCGCCACGATCGCGTCAACCACCTCGCTCAGGCGATGAGGAGGCATGTTGGTGGCCATGCCGACCGCAATTCCCGCCGAGCCGTTGACGAGCAGGTTCGGAAAACGGCTCGGAAGCACCGCGGGTTCGCGCCGCGACTCGTCGTAGTTGGGCACGAAGTCGACTGTGTCGGCGTCGATGTCGCGCAGCATCTCGGTGGCGATCTTGGCCAACCGGCACTCCGTGTAGCGCATCGCCGCGGCCGGGTCGTCATCGATCGAGCCGAAGTTGCCCTGGCCGTCGATCAACGGATAGCGCAGCGAGAAAGGCTGTGCCATGCGAACGAGAGTGTCGTAGATGGCGGAGTCGCCGTGGGGGTGGAAGGAGCCCATCACGTCGCCGACCACGCGCGCCGACTTCTTGTACGGCCGGTTCGGTTGCATGCCGGCCTCGTGCATGCCGAAGAGAACGCGCCGGTGGACGGGCTTCAGTCCGTCGCGCACGTCCGGAAGCGCGCGGCTCACGATCACGCTCATGGCGTAATCCATGTAGCTCGTGCGCATCTCGTCTTCGAGCTCGCGCGGCTCGATACGCCCGGGGCCCAGCGCGCCTGTCTCGACCTCAGACATCGAGGAACCGCACGTCCGTCGCGTTTCGCTGTATGAACTCTCGCCTGGGCTCGACCTGGTCGCCCATCAAGGTCGAGAAGAGCTGGTCGGCGGCGGAGGCGTCGTCCACGTCGACACGCACGAGCAGGCGCCGGGCGGGATCCATGGTCGTCTCCCAGAGCTGCTCGGGGTTCATCTCGCCGAGCCCCTTGTAGCGCGAGAGCTGCAGGCCTTCCTTGGCCAGCTCCAGAGCCTCGTGGCGCAGGGCGTGGAAGGTCTCGACGCTGCGCTTCTTGCGCCCTTGTGTCATCTCGAAAGGCGGCAGCCCGAGCTCGGCCAGCTTCCCGTAGGCGCGGCGCGCTTCACGGAAGGCCTGCGAGGAGAAGAGTTGATCCGGGACATTGAGGCGTTGCGCTGCGCCTGTCTCCTTCTCGATCACCTTGACCCAGGAGCCCTCCGCGTTGGTCGACTCGATCTTCAGCTCGTACCCGTTCTCTCCGATCGCATTCAGCGCCTTGGTGATGTCCTGAGCCGTCTCGTCGTCGAGCTCGACCAGCCTGTGCGCGACGACGAAATCCGTAGCCGGAGTGCCGAAGTCCGCGCGTAGTCGCCCCACTTGCCCGTCGAGCGAGCGCAGACCGGCGGTCAGCTTCTTCCAGCGCGCCTCGCTCAATTTCAGCTCGTGGCCGCCTCGGTCGCGCACCTCGATCTCGCCGACGCGCTCGCGCACCAGTAGCTCCTCGAGCTGCGACTCCTTCTCGAAGTAGAACTCACGCCCTTCGACTTTCACCCGGTAGAGCGGCGGCACCGCGATGTAGATGTGCCCGAAGTCGAACAGCTCGGGCATGTGCCGATAGAGGAAGGTGAGGATGAGTGTTCGGATGTGCGATCCGTCCACGTCGGCGTCGGTCATCACGATCACGCGGTGGTAGCGCAGCTTCGAGATGTCGAGTTCCTCGCCGATGCCGGTACCGACCGCCGTGATGATGGCCTGAATCTCGTTGTTGGAGAGAACCTTGTTGATGCGGTTCTTCTCGGAGTTGATGATCTTTCCGCGCAGCGGCAGGATCGCCTGGTAGGTGCGATCGCGGCCCGCCTTGGCTGAGCCGCCGGCTGAGTCGCCCTCGACGATGTAGAGCTCTGCGGCTTCGGGATCGCGGATGGTGCAGTCGGCGAGCTTGCCGGGAAGCGAGGAGCCTTCGAGCGCGCTCTTGCGCCGCGTCAGCTCGCGCGCCTTACGTGCCGCCTGGCGAGCGCGCGAGGCCGAGATGGCCTTCTGCACGATGCGGCGCGCGTCGGCGGGGTTCTCTTCGAGGTACTCGGCCAGCTTGGAGTTGACCGCCTGCTTTACCAGCCCCTCGACCCAGGGGTTCCCGAGCTTTGTCTTCGTCTGCCCCTCGAACTGCGGGTCGCGGAGCTTGACCGAGATGACCGCGGCCAGGCCCTCGCGCACGTCGTCCCCGTCGAGGTTCGCCTCCTTCTCCTTGAGCAGGCTCTTGTCGCGCGCGTACTTGTTCAGACTGGCAGTGAGTGCCGATTTGAAGCCCGTCAGGTGCGAGCCGCCCTCGTGTGTGTTGATGTTGTTGGCGAACGAGAAGACCGACTCGACGTAGGAGTTGTTCCACTGCATCGCCACCTCGACCGCACCCTTGTCGGTACCGCCCTCGAAGTAGACGACGTGCTTGTGAACGGGCTCCTTCGCCTGGTTCACGTAGCAAACGAAGTCCTTGATACCGCCCTCGTAGTGAAATTCATGCCGTTCCTCGCCGGTTCGCTCGTCGATCAGCACGATCATCAGTCCGCGGGTGAGGAAGGCCGTCTCGCGCAGGCGCTGCACCAAGAGCTGAGTCGAGTACTCGAGCTCGTCGAAGACCTCCGAGTCGGGCAGGAAGGTGATCGTCGTACCGCTGCCCGAGGCCTTGCCGACAACCTTGACGTCGCCGCTCGGAACACCTCGTACGAACTCCTGCCGGTACAGCTTGCCTCCCCGCCGCACCTCGGCTACGAGCCACTCTGAGAGTGCGTTGACCACCGAGACGCCGACCCCGTGCAGCCCGCCCGATACCTTGTAGCCCTCGCCGCCGAACTTGCCACCGGCGTGTAGCTTGGTCAGCACGACCGTCAGCGCCGACATTCCCTGTTCGGGCATGAGGTCGACGGGGATGCCCGAGCCGAAGTCTCTCACCGTCACCGAGTTGTCGGGATTCAGGGTGACTTCGATGCGATCGTTTCGGCCCGCGAGAGCCTCGTCGACCGAGTTGTCGACGACCTCGTAGACGAGATGGTGCAGGCCGCGAGAGCCCGTCGAACCGATATACATGCCGGGACGAAGCCGGACCGGCTCGAGACCTTCGAGGACGGTGATGTCCTTCGCTGTATAGGATGTCTCAGTCATGAAAAAAGCCCTGCAAATAGCCTGCTTGCGGGCCTCTTACAGTCTATCAGAAAGGGCGGTCGGAAGCGCGCCTAAGGTGCGCCTTTTTTACTGTTTTGCGCAAGGCTCGCCGCCGCCGCTCGAGCAACCAGGGCGCGCAGCTCGTCGTCGTCGATTGCAGCCGCCAGTTTCTCGCCTTGCTCTCGTTCTCGCGCCGTGGTCAAGGGACCCTTTGGAGAAGGCGGGGAGCCGGCCTCTCGACCCTTGCTCGGTACCGGTCCGGGCACGAAATGAAGCTCTTTGGGGCACTCTCCGGCCAGTGCCTGCTCGAGCTTGGCGAGGATCCGCCCGACCGT
>CAZWTK010000048.1:0-11742 GCA_964636655.1 uncultured Gaiellales bacterium | reverse complement strand
ACATCGTGCCGTACAGCCGCCCGCGGTAGACGAGCTGGCCTCCGATCTTGTTGTTTGCCGGCGGGCCCAGCTTCCCGTCCGTGGCATCCGCGAACGGCTGCAGGAACCTGCTCCTGCGGAGATTGCGCAGGCTCGAATCCCTCTTCGGCTGCGGGATGCTCACCTCGGCCGTCAGCTGATACCAGTCGTGGCCGACCGCGAACAGCGAGTTCCGCTTGGCGTTATAGGCGAGTGCCGTCCCGCCGAAGGCGAACGTCTTCTCCTCGGTGACCTGCGCGGGCAGGCGGAACGCGCCGCGGTACCTGAGATCGGACGCCGTTACGCGTGGCTTCCCGGTCGCGGCACACCTCGCCGCCGTCGGAGCCACCATGGTAGCGGCAAGGCTCGCGACGATGGCGGCACTCGTCAGCAAGCGAGCCGGGCGCCGCGCGACATGTGAGGCGAACATGAACCTTCCCTGTCGGAGTTAGATTGGTTCAATGATTCCACGGGACCCGCTCCCGCGGATCCGAGCCAGCCCGCGGACCGAGCCGGGGAACTACAGACACGGCGAGGGATCGCATGGGAGCCCAGTGTGCCCCCGCTCGCCGATTCTTTCGGGCTGGCGACGCTGGTGGTGCTCGAGAACTCCTCGAACCACCCCATAAACGAAGAATAGCTCTACGACGAACAGCGCCGCTAATGCACGTCGCCGACGCTCGCGTATCAGCACGTTGCTAGGCCGAGTACAGCAGTTTCCTCAGTGGCTCCGGGAGGCTGTAAAGCTGTCTGGTTAGTTCCACTTCTCCGCCGAAAACCGGCCGGCTAAACCGGCTAAGACTTTCGGCGTTATGACCTCTGTGTGTGTATCGCCGCGTCTGTCGCCTTGGTCGCGGCGACTTTTGCCCGGCAACACCTGTCGAAGGCTCGATCTGGCAGGCTCTGGCTGTGGACGTATCCGCTCCGACCATTCTCGAGATCGGCGCCGTGTTGCTACTGGCCGCGGCGGCGGGGGCGCTGCTGAGGAAGATGGGGCTGCCGGCGATAGTCGGCTACCTGGCCGTCGGTCTGATCGTGTCGCCGTTCACCCCGGGCTATGTTGCCGACCGCGAGCAGCTCAAGCTGTTCGCCGACATCGGTGTGGTGCTCCTGCTGTTCGAGGTCGGGATCGAAATCGACCCGCTCAAGCTCGGGCGCGAGCGAAAGCACCTTCTCTGGCTCGTCCCCGCCCACACCGTCGCAATGGCGGCCGCTGCCACGTTCGCCGGTGTGGCCGCGGGGCTGGAGTGGAAAGGGGCGCTCATCCTCGGGCCCTCGATCGCGTTTTCCTCGAGCGTGGTGACGGTCAACGTCACCCGCAGCCGCTGGCGAATAACGAGCCCGGCCACCAACCATGCTCTTCTCGGTTGGAGCGTGCTCCAGGATATTTCCGGCGTCGCGCTCGCCGCCGTCGTGTTGGCGACCATGGGCCTGGAGGATCGGCCGCTCTGGCTTTCGCTCGCGGGCATCGTCCTCTTCGGCGTGGTGGCGCTCGCAGCGGCGTCGCTCCTTCCCCGCATTCTCTGCCGCCTCCGCGACCAAGCCGATCTCTTTCTGCTCGTCACCGTCGGTGGCGGACTGACCCTGGCAGCGATCGGCGAGCGCGTCTTCGGCATTCCGCTCGCGCTGGCGGCGTTCGTCGGCGGACTGGCGATCAGCGAGAGCGAGATCACCGCCACCGCGCGTAACCGTCTTCTGCCCTTTCGAGACGTGTTCGCAGTGCTCTTCTTCGTCGCCATCGGCAGCCTGATCGATCCGTCGGCGGTGCCCTCCGCGCTGCCCTGGATCGGGCTCGTCGTGCTGCTCGTGCTCGCACTCAAGGCGGGATCGATCTACGTCCTCGCGCGTCTGACTTGCTTTCCGGGTGTCTCCAGATGGCAGCTTGCTCTGGGCCTCGGTCACATCGGTGAGTTCAGCTTCGTTCTCGCCTCCGTCGGCGTCGCCGAAGGCCTGATCCCGGCGCGGGTCTACACCGCGATCCTCACGGGTGTCGTGACCACCATCTCCCTGGCCGCGATAGTCGTCCGCCGGCGCCCCTGGGAGCACGCGGAGGTGCCCACGGATTGAGGGCGAGTCGCGGCGAACGGTTATTTGATGTTCGTCTTGTGCGAGGCGTCGGTGAACTCCTCGAACCGGCCGCGAACCAGGTAAGCGGCCTGCTCGCCGATGTCCACCGCGTGGTCGCCGACACGCTCCAGGCAACGCGAGACGAGCATCATCCGCATCGCCCACTCGCGCTGAGGCTCGTCCGGGCCGAGAGCTATGAGACGATCGATCAGCTTCCGATTGGCCCGATCGATCGGCCTGTCCATGTCGATCAGCGCCTGCGAATCGGTGAAGTCACGGGCGTAGAAGTATTCGAGCCCGGTGTCGAGCATCTCGCGGCAACGTTCGCCCATCTCCTCCAGCGCCTCTAGCACGCCTGCGTCCCGGGGCAGGCCGTGCGCCAGCTTGGCCAGCTTGGCGACCGTCACGCAGTAGTCGGCAACCCGCTCCAGGTGGAGGTTGATGTAGAGAATCGCCAATACCAGCCGCAACTCGCCGGCAACGGGCGTCTGTCGTGCGAGCAGCGAGGGGATTCTCTGCTCGATCGTGAGATAGCGGCTGTCGATCTCGTCGTCGAAAGCGATCAGCTCGTCGGCCAGCTCGAGGTCGTCTCGCGCGAGCACGTTGAGCGCGCCACGAATCGCTCGATCGACGAGCTTGCCTTCTTCGCGCAGTATGCCCTCGAGCTCTTCCAGCTCGCTTGTGTACAGGTCTCTCATCCGAACCGCCCCGTGACGTAGCCCTCCGTACGTTTGTCGGAGGGGTTGGTGAAGATCTTCTCCGTCTCGTCGTACTCGACCAGAACGCCCTGACGGCTTCCATCCGGGCTCACGTCGAGTCCGAAGAAGGCGGTCATGTCGGCGACGCGCGCCGCCTGCTGCATGTTGTGGGTGACGATCACGAGCGTGTAGTCGCGCTTCAGCTCGTGCATCAGGTCCTCGATCGCCGAGGTGGCGATCGGATCGAGCGCGGAAGCCGGCTCGTCGAGCAGGATGACCTCCGGCTCGACGGCGATCGCCCGTGCAATGCAAAGCCGCTGCTGCTGACCGCCGGAGAGTCCGAGCGCGCTGTCCCTCAGCCGATCCTTCACCTCATCCCAGAGCGCCGCGGCCCGCAGCGCCTTTTCGACCCGCCCGTCCAGATCCTTCTTTAGGCCGAGAATGCGCAGGCCGTAGGCGACGTTGTCATAGATCGACTTGGGAAACGGATTCGGCTTCTGGAATACCATCCCGATTCGCCGGCGCACCTCGACCGGATCGACCTTGGGCCCGTAGAGATCGATACCGCGGTAGCGCAACTCGCCCGTAAGCCGGGCAGAGGGAACGAGGTCGGTCATGCGGTTCAGCGTGCGAATGAACGTGCTCTTGCCACAGCCCGACGGACCGATGATCGCCGTTATCAGCCGCCGGTAGATGTCGATGTCGACGTCGTCGATCGCCCGCTGGTCGCCGTAGAAAACAGAGACGCCGCGAGCCTCGAATACGGCCTCTCGCGCACGTGCATCGGGCGGCGTGGCCACGCCGCTGATTTCGATCTTGGTCCTGATCGTCTCCACGCTCCTAACCTCCGAGTTTCTTCCGGTAGCGGGCAAGGGCAAGTTTCGCAGCCAGGCTCGTCAGGAGGACGACGCACATCAGCACGAAAGCTGCCGCCCAGGCCTTGGCCTGGAAAGCCGGGTCGGCCTGCTCGGAGTACTCGAAGATCACGAGCGTCAGCGACTGGAGAGGGTGAAACGGGTTCGCGTCGGCATGGCTGTTCACACCGAGCGAGGTGAGAAAGAGGAGCGGCGCGGTCTCTCCGGCCGCTCGCGCGATCGCGAGCGTCGTACCGGTGAGGATGCCCCCTATCGCGGAGGGAACAACCACCTGCATCGTTGTACGCCAGCGGCTGACGCCGAGAGCGAGGCTGGCCTCCCGCAGCGAGGAGGGAACGAGGAGAAGTACTTCCTCGGTTGCCCGGGCAACCAGCGGAAGCATGATGATCGCCAGCGCGATCGAGCCGGCAAACGCGCTCTGACCGTGCGCTTCGACAAGCATCGTGAAAACGAAGATACCCATCACGATGGTGGGGATCCCGTTGGTGATGTCGAGCGCTACGCGGGCCAGGCGCGCCAACCGCGGAGGTGCCAGCTCGCTGATATAGACGGCGACCAGTACGCCCAGCGGTAGCGCGATCAGGGTCGCGATCCCTACCAGCACCACGCTGCCGACAATCGCAAACAGGACGCCGCCACCCTTCGGGTTGTAGCCCTGCGCCTGGCTCTGGGTGAAGAAGTCGAGGTTGAGAGCTCCCGCGCCGCGGTGAGCGACGGAGATCACGACGACGGCGAGCACTGCCACGGCGAGCAGGGCGGCGCCGGCGGCGCCGGCGCCCATCGCACGACTGATGAGCTGGCGCCGGCGCAGGCGGCCGCTCGTTTGTAGAGAGAAGATCGGCTCGGTCATCAGTCGGCGCTCAATCCCTGAGCTTCGAGCGCTCTGTCGAGAGCGATCCGGCGCCGGCGCGGGCGCCGGTCGATCGGCCTGATCAGGAACTGCGCGCCGACGTTCACGACCAGCGAGATCACGAGCAGGATCGTGGCGAGATAGACGAGCGATGAGACCTGTAGGTTGGTCGACGCGCCCTGGTACTGCCCGGCTATACGACTGGCAAGCGTGTCGCTGTGGCCGAACAGCGACGGATGGATGCCGATCTGCGCGCCGATCACCATCGTAACCGCGATCGCCTCGCCGACGGCGCGGCCGAAACCGAGCGCCACGGCCGCCAGGATTCCCGGGCGTGCGGCCGGGAGCAGGACGCCGCGCACCATCTCCCAGCGAGTCGCGCCAAGCGCGAGCGCTCCTTCGCGGAGCTCTGGCGGTACGGTCGTGAAAAGCTCGCGTGTCACGCTGGCGATGATCGGTACGACCATGATCGTCAGGATCAAAATCGCCGTCAGGATGCCGGTGGGCGACGGCTGTCCGCGGAAGAATGGCAGGAACCCGAGCGTCGAGTTGAGGAACGGCTCCAGCTGGTTTTGGACGAACGGGCCGAGCACGAGGATGCCCCAGAGGCCGAGGATTACGCTCGGGATCGCGGCCAGCATCTCCACCAGTGCTCCCAGAAGCGTGCGTACGGGTTTCGGCGCCAGCTCGGTCAGAAACAGCGCGATGGCGACGGCGAGCGGCGCGGCGATCGCGACCGACAGCACCGCGGTTATCGCTGTTCCGAAGATGAGCGAGAGAGCACCGAACCGATCGAAGTTGACATTCCAGTCCTGCGTCACCAGGAAGTGCAGGCCGAAGGTTCGAAAGGCGAGACCCGAGCCCGAGGCAAGCTCGTAGGCGATCAGACCGAGGATGGTGACGGCGAGCGCAGCCGCGCCGAAAGTGATCGCCTTGAGCACCGGATCGCCGATCCGGTCGAGCCGTCCGCGCGTTCGGTTTAGAGCAGAGCCCTCGTGTGCGTGCGTGATCGTCACGGCCGTTTCAGCCTAGACACACAACCGTAGGTTCAGAGACCTGTTTCACCACGTTGTAACCACATCGCCACCATCTCCTTGCCCATGGGCGGGAACAACGATGGCAGGCTCGATGCCGACACCTGAATCGAAACCCAAGGAGATAGAGATCACATGACCCGACGTGGGTTCCTCACAATCACTCTCGCGGTCGCCGCCGCTCTCGCAACGAGCGTCAGCGCTGCGCACGGCTCGACCTCACGAACCACCGCCGCAACACTGAACGGAGCGGGAAGCTCATTCGTCTTTCCGCTCGTTTCGACCTGGGCACCGGCCTTCAAGAGCGCCAGCGGTATCACGGTCAACTACCAGTCGATCGGCAGCGGCGCCGGTATTGCCGCCGTAACCAGCCGCTCGGTGGACTTCGGTGCCAGCGACGCACCGCTGACGCCCGACCAGCAGAATTCCTGCAACGGCTGCCTGACCGTTCCGTGGGCCTTCTCCGGAACCTCGGTTGCCTACCGTGGTTCGGGCTTACCACCGAACCTGCGTATCACCGGCCCGGTCATCGCCAAGATCTACCTCGGCGAGATCAAGAACTGGTCGGATCCGGCGATCAAGAAGCTCAACCCGAAAGTCAAGCTTCCGAGCAAGTCGATCACGCCCATCTTCCGCAGCGATTCGAGCGGCACGAGCTACAACTTCAGCGAATACCTCTCGGCCGTCAGCGGTACCTGGAAGAGCAAGATCGGTAAGGGCACCCAGCCGGCCTTCCCGGCCGGTGTCGGCGCGGCCAAGAGCTCGGGTGTCTCGGCCGTTCTGGCCAAGACCGACGGCGGCATCTGCTACGTCGATGTCGCCTACGCGCTCGATAACCACTTCCACACGTTCAAGGTCAAGAACAAGGCCGGGTTCTTCTCGCCGCCACGGCCGGCTCAGCTAGCCGCCACGGCCGGCCTGATCGCAAAGGCCAAGGCAAACAAGAACGGCCTCGTCCTGAGTGTCGTCAACCCGCCCAAGCCGGGGCTGCCGAAGTTCAAGCCGATCAAGACCAAGAACGCGACGCTGCGAGCGAAGATCGTCAAGCACCGTAAGAAGCTGCTGGCGCAGGCTCGTAGGAAGAACAAGAAGCTGGCGATCGCTTACCCGATCGGCACCTTCACCTACGTGATCGTGCCCAAGCAGGCGAAGCAGGCCGCTGCGCTCAGGACCTTCTTCAAATGGGCGCTCACCAAAGGGCAGAACACCCGCTACGAAGGATCGCTGCGGTTCGTGGCGCTTCCCAAGACGGTCCGGAAGACGTCGCTCGGCTTGCTCAACCAGATCAAGTCCAGTTAGGCGAATACGCGACAGCGAAACAAGGGCGCCCGCCGACCGTGGGCGCCCTCTTTATTCACTCGAGCGGAAAGGTGCAGCGGACGGTCAGGCCCTCTCCCGGCGCGCCGCTCGCGCTGACACTTCCTCCGGCAGCCGCGACCACGTGCTTGACGATCGCCAGGCCAAGGCCGCTGCCCTTGCTAGACCGTGCTCTGTCGGCTCGGTAGAAACGCTCGAAAAGGCGGGGGAGGTGTTCGGGTGCGGTGCCGGCGCCGTTGTCGCTGACGGTCAGCTCGAGATCGCCGGCGCTCGACGTGCCGATCGAGAGCCTGCAGCTCGCGCCCACGCCCGCGTACCGGATCGCGTTGGTGACCAGGTTGCGCGCAACGACCGCGAGCATGCGAGGGCGCAGAGGCAGCTCGAGCGCCGGGTCGCCTTCGACGCTCAGCGATACCCCCGCGAGATCGGCGCGGCCGCTCAACTCGGCCACGACCTGCTCGAGAACGGGTACGGCCGGCGCGGCGCCGAACGAAACGACTTCGCGTCCGCTCTCCAGTTCGCTCAGAAAGAGGACGTCGTTCAGGAGCTCATCCATCTGCTCGACCTCTCGCTGTGCCTGAAGCGCGATCTGGGCGGCCTCGTCCGGCTTGCGCTCGATCGCCTCGAGCAGCACGAGCAGCCGGGCCAGTGGCGTGCGCAGCTCATGTGAGACGGCGGCGGTGAAGCCTATGCGCAACTCTTCGTAGGCCTCCTGATCGACCAGGGGCGCGACGATCAGCGTCCTTCGCTCGTCGCCCTGCCGGTAGCGAACGCGGCGCGCGTTCGCCAACTCGACCGTCTCGGGCAGCTCGCAGCCCGGCTCAAGCGCCGGAAAGAGCTCATGGGCGCGCCCGCTGGCCTCCACCAGCTTCTTTTCGTCGTCGAGCACGAAGGCGACCAGCTCGCCGTACTCCAGAAGCGCCCGCGCCATGTCGATCGTCCGCCCCTCTTCGTGAACGCGTTCCGTGCTTCGGCTCTTGCGCGGTAGCGGCATCACGGGGAGCGTATCGAGTGGGGATCCCTCCACGATGGAACGCGAATGTAACCAAGCTGGTACCCACCACACGCCACGGTCGGGCTAAGTTCGCACCATGAAAGAGAAAACCGAGAAAACGAGCGTCTTTCCGAGACGCGAACGCGATCGAATCTGCGCAGTCTGCAGATATGGGATCGCGGCAAGCAAGTCGCCCGAGCGTTGTCCGATGTGTGGGGCGAGCAACTGGATGGGCTCTCCGCTCAGGAGAGCCGCATGAGCGTCTGGTGTCTCCCGATCGCGCAGAGTGCTCGAGCGGCGAAGTGCGAGATCTGTGGGCGCGAGATCGAGCAGTTGAACCGCTCGGGCCGCCTCACACGGATCTGCCGTTCGTGCTTGACTCGCACGCCGGAGAAACGGGCAGCCTGACCGTCACCCGAGTCTCCCATGCGCGACGAGCGAGTCGTGATGCTGCCGCCGGCAACTACTCGCGACCGGTGGCAGCTCGGCCGGCGGGTGCGATCGTCCTCCCTTGACGCCGTTCGGTCCGATGCCGAACATTCACCAGATCGTTACAGATGATCAACCCACGGGCGCCGCGTTGAGCAGTACCGTTCGTCCCATGACCAAGGTCTTGATCGTCGAGGACGACGAGCTTCTGGGCCGCGGTATGGCCGACTCGCTCGGCGAGGCCGACTTCGATCCGATTCTGGTGACGAAGGGCGACGTCGCGCTGGCGCGCCTGCGCTATGGAGCGCCCGATGTGTGCGTGCTCGATCTGATGCTGCCCGGGCTGGACGGTTGGCGGCTGATCGAGCTCGCACGAGCCGAGGGGATCGGAACGCCTATCGTGGTCGTCAGTGCCCGCGGTAGCGAGCACGATCGCATCCACGCGCTCGAGATCGGAGCCGACGACTACCTCGTTAAGCCCGTCTCGATGAAAGAGTTGGTGGCTCGCGTTCGCGCCGCCGCTCGCCGCGGGCACAGCGCGCTACCACGCCAGGATGGAGAATCGATCGAGCTTGAGGAACTACGGATCGACCCCCGCGAGGTTCAAGCGTACGTAGACGACGTCAACGCCGAGCTCACTCCCACCGAGTTCAAGCTGCTCTACGCGCTCGCCCTCGACGCCGGGCGAGTCGTCACCCGTGACGAGCTGTTGCAGAAGATCTGGGGCCGCCGGCGCTCTTTCCGCGACCGCACGGTCGACGTTTGCGTTAAGCGCTTGCGCGACAAGATCGATAGGCGAGCGTCTCGCCACACCTTCATTCAGACGCGCTTCGGCGTCGGCTACAAGCTCGACCCGATGGCCAAGGACATCGCCGCCGAGCAGAGCGAGCCCGAGAGCCGGAGCACGGGCTCGTCCGCGACCTAGCGGCGTCTTGTCCCAGCAAACCTGCGGGCTCGTGGCCTCGTTTTCGTCAACAACGGCTGCGAGGAAAGTCTGTGCTCAACTCAGTCGCGAGACGCGGCTATCGACTGCGTTCGAGCGGGAAAGCGCCGCTATTCCGCGTTTATCCGTCCCGAGGTAAGTTTTCAACGGTTGTCGATAACTTCTGCGCAAAATCGGACGAGAAGCTGTGGATTCTGTGGATCACCTCGCGTTGAGACGACCGCGCCGGTGAGGCGCTCGATCCGCTTCGACTCGTCAGGAGGTGAAGACGCCGTGCGAGCGGAAGCGGTCGCGGCGGTCGCGGCGGAGGTCTTTGCCGCTCATCTTCTTCAGCTCATCCAGGGTCGATCGAAGCGTTGCCCCGAGTAGTTTCGCCGCCTCGTCGTAGTCGGTGTGCGCACCGTCTTTCGGCTCGGGAATGATGGCGTCGATCACGCCCAGCTCGAGACAGTGAACCGCATCGGGCCTGAAGGCGGCGGCGGCCTTGCGTGCCTGGCCCGCGTCGCGCCAGAGGATCGAGGCGCAGCCCTCGGGGGAGATCACCGAGTAGATCGCAAACTGTTGCATGAGCACGCGATTGGCCAGCGCGAAGGCGATAGCGCCGCCCGAGCCGCCTTCCCCGATCACACAGGCCACGGTCGGCACTGTGAGGCGCGCCATCGTCGCCTGCGAGGCCGCCAGGGCGCCGCCTTGACCGTGTTGCTCGGCCGCGACCCCCGGATAGGCGCCGGGCGTATCCACGAACGTGATCACCGGGAAGCCGTGGCGATCGGCGATCTCCATCACCCGCATCGCTTTTCGGTAGCCCTCGGGGTTCGACATGCCGAAGTTCCGCTTCACTCTCTGCACGGCGTCCCCGCGACCCTTCTGGTGGCCGATGACCGCGACGGTGCGATCGGCGAAGCTGCCCAGACCCGAGACGATGGCGGGGTCGTCCATGCGCGCGCGATCGCCGTGCAACTCGATCCAGTCGCCGATCAGGCGCTCGATGTAGTCGAGCGTGTAGGGGCGCTCGGGGTGGCGCGCGAACTCGACCGAGCGCCAGATCTCGTCGACGCCACGCTCGTCGCCGTTGCCCATCTCCTCGAGCTGTTGCTCGATCCGGCGCACCTCGTCCGAGACGCCCGCACCCGGCAGGCGTAGCCGCTTCAGCTTGGCCAGCTGATCGCGTAGTTTCAGCTCCAGCTCACCCGACATGGCCGAACAACCTCAGTAGCTTGGCAAGGGTTGGTTTGAGCTCGCGCCGGCGGACAATCGCATCCAGATGCCCGAAGCGGAAGTTCGACTCGGCGAGACCGAAGTCGTCGGGAAGATCCTCTCGCACGGTCTGCTGTACAACGCGGGGACCAGTGAAGCACATCAGCGTGCCCGGCTCGGCGATCGTGATGTCGCCCAGGGTGGCGAAGCTTGCCAGCAGGCCTGCGGTGGTGGGGTGAGTGAGCACGCTGATGAAGGGAACGCCGGCGTCGCGCATGTTCTCGACCGCGCAGACGGTCTTCGGCACCTGCATCAGCGAGAGGATCCCCTCCTGCATCCGCGCGCCGCCCGAGGCGTTCACCGAGATAAGCGGGACTTTTCGCTCGATTGCGCGCTCGCAGGCTCGTGCGAACTTCTCGCCCACGACGCTTCCCATCGAGCCGGCCATGAACGAGAAGTCCATGACGGTGAGTTGGAAATCGAGGCCTTCGATCTTCCCCTGCCCCATCAGCATCGCGTCGCCTAAGCCTGTCTTCAGCTCGGCTTCGGCGATCCGCTCCTTGTACGAACGAAGGTCGAAGAAGCCCAGCGGGTCGGCAGAGCGGAGATCGGCGGCCTCCTCGATAAAGCTGCCGGAGTCGAGCAGCTGCTCGATCCGCTCGAGCGCGCCCACCGGGAAGTGATAGTCGCACTGCGCGCAGACGCGCAGGTTCGCCGCCAGCTCGTCATCGCGGTAATGCGAGTTGCACTTGGGGCAGGTGTTGGGGTGCTTCTTCGAGCCCCCGGGCTCGGGCGGTGAGTTCTTGTGCTCGATTGAGACGTCTATTCGGCCGGCCATGAGCTCGTTTCAGAGCGAAGCAGCGTGCCGCACGTAATCAGGCAGTGGGGTGCTTCGTATAGAGATGGTTCCATAAAAGCCTCGGAAGTCTAGCCCTCTCTTGCTCGGGCGGTGTGCGTTCTCGCCCTCAATCCTCGAATCGGCGCAGCACGATCGACGCGTTGTGGCCGCCAAACCCGAAGGAGTTCGAAACGGCCACACGCACATCGGCCTTGCGCGCCTCATTCGGGATGTAGTCGAGGTCACACTCCGGATCGGCGTTTTCCTGGTTGATTGTGGGCGGAAGCATGCCGTCCCGTATCGCCAGGATCGAGAAGATCGCCTCGACCGCGCCGGCACCGCCTAGACAGTGCCCGGTCGCCCCTTTTGTCGAAGACACCGGCGTGCGATAGGCGTTCTCTTCGCCTAGCGCACGCTTGATCACCTTCGTCTCGCTCAGATCACCAAGTGGCGTCGAGGTTCCGTGCGCGTTGATGTAATCG
>CAZWTK010000047.1:268-11907 GCA_964636655.1 uncultured Gaiellales bacterium | reverse complement strand
CGCTCTCCCAACTGAGCTATAGCCCCGCGAAGCCAACAGTCTAGCGCCGTCAAACAATCTCCTCGGCACTCACACCGTCCCCCGGCGCTCACGCCTCGAACACTGACCGCAACTACGGCCAGCCCGGCTCGTGTCAAGGAGCAGGCGAGTTACAAGCGCCGCAGGCGCGACGACCCGCGCCGCTGGTACGCCGGCGGAAGTCTAGGCCCGCTTCGCAGGCCGATTTACGCCGGACGATTCGCGCACTACCAACTTGACCGGGACTACCAGCTCGACCGGGTTCGCCGAGGGATCGAGGATCATACGCAATACGCCCTCGGCCGCCGCGATTCCCTGCGCCGTCGCATCCTGGCGCACGGTGGTGAGCTGGGGCGACACGAGAGTCGCGTAAGGAGAGTCGTCGTAGCCGACGATGGCGATGTCGTCGGGGATGCGCAGGCCGGCCTTCTCGATCGCGGCCATCGCGCCGATGGCCATCACGTCGCTGGCGGCGAAGACCGCGTCGGGGCGCTCGTCCAGCACCAGCAGCTTCTCCATCGCGATCTCGCCGTCGTGGAGGAAGAAATCCGCCTCGGCCAGGTAGTCCTGCCGGGCGTGCAGGCCAACCTCCTCGAGCCCGATGCGGTAGCCGAGCAGGCGCTCTCCGCCAACCGAGTGAGACAGCGGAGCGTGGATGGTCGCGATCCGGCGCCGACCGGCCGCGTGCAGATGACGCACCGCCTCGAGAGCCCCTCCGACGTTGTCGGACGAGACGTGGCCAAGCCGGGGAGCCAGACCGATGTCGTCGACCCCGACGCAGGGAATCCTTGCCTCGAGCAGCCTGGACACGCGCGCATCGTCGGTGGTGAAACCGTGCAGGATCACTCCGCGAACGACGCTGTCGCGGCAGCGGCGAAGGTAGGCATCGGGATCGGAGTCGATGGTGGTGAAGAGGAGCAGGTCGCAGCCGCTGGCGCGCAGACGCGACTTGATGCCCTCGAGCAAGCCGAGAAAGACCGGATGCGGGCTGTCCGTGTACTCCCAGGTGATCGTCGCCACGCCGATCACCGGCGGCGTGGTGCTCTCCGTCCGCATCTTTTCCGCCGCCAGCGCGTCGGCCTGTTCGCGAAAGAGCTCTCGCTCCCTCGTTTCCTCCTCGATTGCAGCGAGAATCGCAGTGGCCGAATGGCTCATGTCCCGGGAATCGACCGAATGTGAAGGCATTTGACCGAGAGGCGTCGCCGCAGAAGCCGCACTACCCTATCGTAGAGCCGCCGAGGGTCACATCACCAGCCCGAATCGGGGCGAGGAGTGTAGCCGGAAGGGCGCTAGCGCCTGCGCTCCACGCGCGAGCCACCGACTATCTGGTCGCTTCCGTCGTCGAAGCGCAGCCAGGCCTTGAACCCGCCGTCGTAGTCGCGCGCCCAGAGCACGAGTTGTGCCTCGCGCCCGGCGAGGCGGCAGCGCTCGTCGCCTTCGCTGTCGAGTCCGCGCCAGATGCGCACAAACGGGTTGCCCTCCCACTCCTCGTCCACGCTCGTCTCTTCGCTGTGCCCGGGCAGAACGCGCGTCTCGCGCGGAAGAGCAAGCAGCACCTCCATGATCGAACGGCGCAGATCGGCGAAGCTCGAACCCGATCCGCCGACCGTGCCGGCAAACAGCGTGTCGCCGCTGAAACAGGCGCTGCCGTTGATCAAGAAGGAGCGCGAGTCGGCACTGTGTCCAGGTGTCGCGAGCGTCTCGATCGACAGCTCGCCGGTCTGGAACCGGTCGCCCACCCGCTCGATCAGCTCGAGCCCGAAGCGGCGCCACAGCGTCTCGTTACCGATGGTGTGGTCGGCGTGCCCGTGTGTCACCAACAGATGGGTCGGCGTCAACTCGTTCGCCTCGACCGCTCGTAGCAGCGGCTCGAGCGGGGCACCGCTGTCGACGAAGACCGCCGTGCCGCCCGGCCGGTCGGCGACCAGATAGGCATTCGAGAGCCAGCCTGGGTGCATGCTCCGCTCGATGATCACCTCATCTAGGCTAGATGATCAGTGCCCGCTGCCCTCGCTCTTCCGGACGACTTTCCGCGCCGCGTCAAGGCGATCGCCTCCGACCTCGATCGCACCCTGATCGGCGAGGACTACGAGCTGCACGAGCGCAGCGCCGCCGCGATCACCGCCGCGCAGGCGGCAGGCATCCACTTCGTGATCGTGACGGGCCGCATGTTCCGCTCGGTGCGCCCCTACCTCGAGCGGGCGGGCATCGACGATCTGGCCGTCTGCTACCAGGGCGCGATCGTCGCCGATCCCACGAGCGGGCGCTTCCTCCACCACGTCACGATTCCGCTCGAGCTGGCGCGCGAGACGATCGCGGCCGTCGAGCGGGAAGGGTTCTCGCTCAACTGCTACGTCGGCGACAACCTCTACGTGGCGAAGATGACACCCGAGTCGCACAGCTACGCCGAGCACCAGCGGATCCCGATCGACACCGTCGGCAACCTGCTCGAGTGGTTGGAAAGTCCGCCCACGAAGCTGGTCGTGATCGGCGAGCCGACGGCGCTCGACGGGCTCGCCGAGCGTCTGCGCGGGCAGTTCGACGGACGGCTGTACATCTCGAAATCGCTTCCCTTCTTCCTCGAGCTGGCCAGTCCGGAGGTGTCGAAGGGCGCGGGGCTCGGCTTCGTCGCCGAGCGCCTCGGCTTCACGGCCGCCGAGACGGTGGCCTTCGGTGACGGGGAGAACGACATCGAGCTGCTCGACTGGGCCGGCTACTCGGTCGCCGTCGCCAACGCCCAGGCCGGGGTGCGCGCTCGCGCCGACTTCGTCTGCCCGCCCGTGCAGGAAGAGGGAGTCGCGCAGGTGATCGAGGCCATGCTCGCGCCCGAATCGGGCCGGTAGCCCACTTGCGGGCTTCCGTCGCGATCCTCCTCCCCGTAGACTTGCAGCCGTGATCGACCTCAAAGCCGCTCGCTCGGATCCGGACGGCCTCCGCGCCGCGCTCGCCCGCAAGGGCGGCGTCGAGGCGTTCGATCACCTGATGCAGGCCGACGCCCGCTGGCTCGAGCTCGTGCCCCAGGTGGACGAGCTTCGCTCTCAGACCAAGATCAAGGGGAAGCCGACCCCCGAGCAGCTCGAGCAGTTGAAGCTGATCAAGACGAAGCTGCAGCGACTCGAGGAGGAGCTGGCGGAGGCCGAGGCCGCCCGCGAAGCGGCAATGGCGCTCGTACCCAATCCGCCGCATCCGGACGTCCCCGACGGCGAGACCGACGAGGACGCCGTGGAGCTGAGGCGCGTCGGCGAGCCGCGCGCGATCGAAAACCCTCTCAGCCACCTGGAGCTTGGCCGCTTCGACATGGAGCGGGCCGCGAGACTCTCGGGCGCCCGCTTCGGTTACATCATCGGCGACACCGCCTTACTGGCCCTTGCGCTCTTCCGCTACGCGCTCGACCTACTGGGCAGCAGGGGCTTCTTGCCGGTGCTCCCGCCGGTGCTCGTGCGTGAGGAGGCAATGTTCGGCACCGGCTTTTTCCCAACCGACAAGGCCAACATCTACGAGATCCCGTCCGACGGCCTCTACCTGACCGGCACCTCGGAGGTGGCGCTCGCCGGCCTGCACATGAACGAGCTGCTCGAGTCGGACGAACTGCCCCTGCGCTACGCCGGCTACTCGACCTGCTTCAGGCGCGAGGCCGGGGCGGCGGGCAAGGAGACGCACGGCATGTTCCGTGTACATCAGTTCGACAAGGTCGAGATGTACGTCTACGCCCGGCCCGAAGACTCCTGGCAGGAGCACGAGCGGATGGTGGCGATCGAGGAAGAGATCCTGCAGACGCTGGAGCTTCCCTACCGCGCCGTCGACATCGCCGCGGGCGACCTCGGCGCCCCCGCGGCCAGAAAGATCGATCTCGAGGTCTGGCTGCCGAGCCAGGGCCGCTACCGCGAGGTCACGTCCTGCTCCAACACGACCGACTTCCAGGCTCGGCGGCTCAAGGTCAGGTACCGCGGCGAGCGCGGGCCTGCGCCGGTTCACACGCTCAACGGCACCGCCGCCGTCGGGCGCATGCTGCTGGCGCTGCTCGAGAACGGGCAGCAGGATGATGGCAGCGTCGTCGTACCCGCCGCGCTCGCACGCTACGGCGCGCCGAAGAAGTTCTCTCGCCGGTAAGCACCGACCGCCGGAAACCCTCGTAGGGGATCGAGTGCGAAGCACGTCGATGCCCAAGATGCCGCCGCGACCGGCAGGATGGGAGCGGCTCACCGGACGCCGGCCCTCAACCCTCCTCGAACTCCGAGAAGCATGGGTGGTTAACCAGCCACGCTCCTCAGGAGCAGAAGTTGAGAAAGCGCCGCCAGGCGCGCTCAACTCCCGATTGACTCCGGCGAAAACCGATAGGTTTTCGCCGGTATAGGCGGGGTGCCGGAGCGGACGAACGGGACGGTCTTGAAAACCGTTGGGGGTTCACGCCCCCCGTGGGTTCGAATCCCACCCCCGCCGTGAATATCGGCGGAAATCAGGCGATTTCCGGCGGCGAGCGGTCGTTCGCGCCGAAAGAGGATACCGCCCCCGGGCGCAGAATCGGCAAGCGGGCTCATCGAATCAGCGCGATTCAAGCGGAGATCCGCCGAGAAGAGCGCATGAGTCCCTCATCCCCTCCAGCCGCTCGAGGAGCCTCCCAAAAAGGGGCTCTTCGAGCCAAAAGGGTTCTTCTAGCCCTAAAAGGGTGCGTCGCGCCCAAAAAACGGTCTTCGACCCGCTTCTTGCCGGTATCGCTACCCTTCTCAGGGGTCAAGAATCCGGCATGAGGTGCCGATCCGGATAACGACATTGCTGAATCTCTCCCGCGAGTCCGAGGTGTATGAATAATGCGATTAATCGGCAAGATGTCTGTCCGACTGTTCCTCTTTGCTTGCGTCGTAGCGCTGGGTGGCGCGTTGGCGCCCACCGCAGGCGCTTCGCAGCTCATCGATAGGAACGCACACAACGTCCGACTCGAGGTGAACAAGGCCGGGGTCGCGATGCTCACCTACACAAAGAGAGGCAAACACAAGAGGGTGTACCACGTCCTGGCCAAGGGCGGTATCAACGCCCGCCCCCCGGTGAAGGGAGGCAAGCAGGTCGCGTTCAAGCTCGACCGCGCCGGCGGCTGGAAGTTCTACCACAACGGTAAGTACTGGAAGCACTTCAAGAACGTCTGCGGCGACTACGAGGGGCCGGAACTGACCTGGCTCGTCACTGCCTGCACGATGCCCGACGGCTCTCACTGGGCGGTTCAGGCCTGGAAGCGCATGCTGTTCAACTACGGGCTGCAGACCACGGGCAAGAGGAACTTCCGGGAGCTGCGACTGTCGCACTGGAACACCGACATACCGGTGCTGACAATCAACCTCGACTGGTCGTGGGCCGGGCGCTTCGATCACCTCTGGGGCTTCTACACCTACCTCGGTCAGCCCGTATACGGGTTCGCGCACACTCTCAAGGGCGCACCGCTCGACCGGTACGGCCGCAACATCTACCTCGACACCTTCAACTCTCGCTACGGAAGAGGCTGGAGGCGCGAGAACAGCTTCCTCACCCATCCGCCCACCGGCGGCTTCTGTTACGGCTTAACCTCGCATCGCAAGAGTGGAGTGACGGGCAAGGGCAAGAAGTACCGCGCCACCGTCCAAGGGCCGGGCGTGACTCCGGACGTGTTCTGGACGAGCGAAGCTCCGGGCCCGTACGACAAGGCGCTCGACGCACTGGCAAACGAGCGGCAGGCTCAGGAGCTCCAGGGCGACAAAAGGTGCACGATCAACTAGCGCCCTAGACCGCGCCGCGAGAGATAGCAGACATCCAGCCGGGCCCGGCGAGATCAAAGCGCGGGCGCGGCTCTATGCCTATGATCGCATCGTGAACGGCATCGCCGACTCCCGGGCTGCGCTCGAGGCAGTCGTCTTCGACATGGACGGCGTTCTCGTCGACAGCGAGGAGATCTGGGACGAGGCAAGGCACGACCTGGCACTCGAGCGGGGCCTCGCCTGGCCGGAGAGCGCGCAGCGCGACATGATGGGCATGAGCTCGCCGGAGTGGTCGCGCTACATGCACGAACAGGTCGGGCTTGCCGAGACGCCCGAGGAGATCTCGGCCGAGGTCGTGCGCCGGCTCGAAGACCTCTACCGGCAGCACCTGCCGCTACTCGAAGCTGCCGTAGAGGCTGTCGAGCGCATGGCCAAACGCTTCCGCCTCGGGCTGGCCTCCTCCTCGAACCGGCCGATCATCGAACTGGTGCTTCAGCTCGCCGCGATCGCCGATCGGTTCGAGGTCACCGTCTCCTCCGAGGAGGTCGAGCGCGGAAAGCCGGCGCCGGACGTGTATCTCGAGGCGCTCCGGCGGATGGAAGTCGTTCCCGAAAGGGCGGCGGCGATCGAGGATTCGACGAACGGGCTTCTCGCCGCGCGCGCGGCCGGCATGTTCGTGGTCGCCGTACCCAACCCCGTCTTTCCGCCCCGTTCGGATGCGCTGGCCGCCGCCGACGTCGTGATCGACTCGCTGACCAAGCTCACGCCCGAGACCGTGCTCGCTTCCTGATCGGCCTTAGAGCTCGGAGCAAAACGAACACCCGTCGACTGGGTGCGATCGGTGGATGCGATGCTAGGACGCCGCGCCTCGTTCGTAGCGGCGCTACGGGCGAGGCCGAGAACGACGAAGCGCGCCGCCGAGGCGGCCACGCGTCGGAGTGCTTCTTTTTGATTCGAGTTCTTAGTGCGTGAAGAGCCGCACGCCGGTGCAGGTCATGAGTAGGCCGTATTCGTTGGCCGCCTCGATCACCTCGGCGTCGCGGATCGAGCCGCCTGTCTCGGCCACGTAGCCGACTCCGACCGCCGCGGCGCGGTCGATCGAGTCGCGGAAGGGGATGAAGGCATCCGAGCTCAGCGACATGCCGCGAAGCCGAGCCAGCCAGTCGGCACGCTCCTCCGCGCTGAGCGGGCGCGGCTCCTGCGAGAAGGAGGTGAGCCAGGCCTCGCGTTCCTTCGGCGTCATCTCGTCGCGCAGATACAGATCGATGGCGTTGTCCCGCTCGGGGCGGGTGATCCCCTCACGCAGCGGCAGCGCCTGTACGAGCGGGCTGCGGCGCAGGTGCCAGAGCTGAGCCTTGTTCGCCGCCAGCTGGACGCAGTGGATGCGTGACTGCTGACCGCAGCCCACGCCAACCAGCTGTCCGCCCGCGGCGATCGTGATCGAGTTGGACTGCGTGTACTTGAGCGCGATCGTGGCCAAGAGGAGATCGCGCGCCGCCTCCTCGGGTAGCTCGCGATTCTCGGTCACGATTCCCGTGCGCAGGTCTTCGAGCGTGAGGCGCGCGTCGTTGCGCGGCTGCTCGAGCGTGGCGCCGAGCAGATCGCGGCGCTCGATCTTCGGCAACTCGACGTCGGGGTCGGCCTCGAGTACGAGGTACTTACCGCGTTTTTTCTGCTTCAGGATCTCCAGCGCGGCGGGCTCGAAGCCGGGCGCGATCACGGCGTCGGAGACCTCCTGGGCGAGTAGCGCGGCAGCCGCCTCATCGACGACGTCGCTCAGCGCCGTGCAGTCGCCGAAGGAGCAGAGCCGATCGGCGCCGCGGGCGCGCGCATAGGCGGTCGCGACCGGGCTCAGCTCGGTCTCGCCGACGAAGTACGACTGCCGGAGATCTTCCGGCAGAGGCACGCCGAGGCCTGCGCCGGCCGGGCTCAGGTGCTTGTAGGAGGCCGCCGCCGCGAGCCCGAGTGCCTCTTTCAGCTCACGTACCAGGTTCCAGGCCAGCAGCGCGTCGAGGATGTTGATCGCGCTCGGCGCGCCGTTCAGCACGCGAAAGGGAAGGCGTTCGCCGGCTGCCAGCACCTGAGCGGGCGCCTGGTGTGGGTTGATCCCGTAGCGAAGCTCGAGTCGCGCCTGGGTGGTCATCGAAGCCCTCCTCTAGAGGTTGTCGGTTCTTCGCCCAGGCGCTCGGCGTATCTGCCCGCCGCTCCCCGGTGGTCGCTTCCACCTCGTAGCGCCAGTTGCGGCGGAGCTTCATTGTCCCACAACAGCCGGGCGGTGGGCCAGGTCTATCTCCATCAGGCCGGCGAGACGCTGAGCAAGCCAGGAAACGGCGCCGCAGTGAGCGATTTCTTCTCGACAATGGCACATTCCCGCGCGTTTTTCCTCGATACCGTTCCCCGCCCCGTGGGTGGGTGGGGGGTGGTGGGTGGGCAATGAGGCGCCCGTACCCCGGGCCCCGCGAACGCGCTCGAGCCGGAGCTATTCGACGCGGCCGAGCAGAACGCAGCCGTTGTGGCCGCCCAGCCCCATCCCGTTCGAGAGCGCGTAGGAGAGCTCGGCCTTGCGCGCATCATTGGGGACGTAGTCGAGGTCACACTCGGGGTCGGGGTGCTCGTAGTTGATCGTCGGCGGGATGATTCCGTGCTCGATCGCAAGCACGCAGGCGATCGCCTCGAGCGCGCCCGCGGCGCCGAGGCAGTGACCGAGCATCGACTTGGTCGAAGAGACCGCGAGCTTGTAGGCATGGTCGCCGAAGGCGGCCTTGATCGCCTTCGTCTCGGCGGCGTCGCCGAGCGGAGTCGAGGTGCCGTGAGCGTTGATGTAGCCGACCTGCTCGGGCTCGACGCCTCCGATCGCAAGGGCCTCGGTCATCATGCGCGCCACCCCGCTCGCGTCGGGGTCGGGCTGAGCGATGTGGTAGGCGTCGTTCGAGGCGCCGTAGGAGACGACCTCGGCGTGGATCTTGGCGCCGCGAGCCCGAGCCGCCTCCAGCTCCTCGAGCACCAGGATCCCGGCCCCCTCGCCGATGACGAAGCCATCGCGGGTCGCATCGAAGGGACGCGAGGCACGCGGTGGGTACTCCTCCTCGGCGGCGAGCCCGCGCATGTTGCAGAAGCCCGCCAGGATGAGCGGAGTCAGGGCGGCTTCGGCGCCGCCGGCGAGGATGGCGTCGGCCGCACCGCGGCGGACGATCTCGGCGCCCTCGCCGATCGTGTAGGAACCGGTCGCACAGGCGGCAACGCCCGCAAAGTTGATGCCGCTGAAGCCGAAGGCGATCGCCAGCTGGCCGCTGGCCGCGTCGGTGAGGACGCTGGGTATGAACCATGGCGCTACGCGGCTGTGACCGCGCTCCAGGAGCGTCTGCTGCTGAGCTTCGATCCCGCCGATGTCGCCGATAGCCGAGCCGAGAACGATTCCGATTCGCTCGGGCGCGTAGGCACCGAGCAGACCGGCACTATCGACCGCTTCCTTGGCGGCGGCCAGCGAGAACTGCGTGTAGCGCGCCAGCTTGCGCAGCTCCTTCGGTGAAGCGAGCCCGGTCGGGTCGAAGTCCTTGACCTCGGCGCCGACCTTTACCGGGTAGTCGCCGGCATCAAAGCCCCGGATGAAGTCGATTCCGCTTTTCCCGGCGACGAGCCCGTCCCAGGTCGTGGCGAGATCATTCCCGAGCGGGCTGACCGCACCCATCCCGGTGACCACGACGCGGCGCATAGCGAAACTCTAGTCGAGACACCCGGCCGAACGGAGGGCGAGCGAGACCGCTACGCCGCACTCGAGACCGTCTCTCTCTTTCGAGCAGAGCGTATGCTGAGTACAGGATGATCGACGAGCATTCTTCAGACCTCAACCTCTCGCTCGAGCCGCTGGACGACTACATCGTGATTCAGCCCTCCGACGAGGAAACCGAGACGCGCGCCGGCCTGATTATCCCGGCCAGCTCCGAGAACACCTGTAAATCGGGGGTTGTCACCGCCGTGGGCGCCGACGCCGACGGCATCGAGCCCGGCGACAAGGTTCTCTTCCCCAAGGACGCGGGTTACGAGGCGCGCCTGGCCGGTTCGGCCGTACGAGTCATCCGCCGGCGCGATCTGATCGCGCGTATCAACGACTAGGACCGGCGGAAATCTACGAAGTCTGCCGGCGGACTTCGGCGCACGAGTCACCGCGCCTTTGGCGCGAGTGCCTCGTCTGCTCCCAGGAGCGAGGCGGGCCGGCCGTGGTCGTGAACGATGTTCGTGGTGTTTTGGGTTGGGGCGAGCGTTAATTGAGCCGCACCTGTACGGGAGGGCACGAGCGTGCTGAGGCGAAGGCTCTAGCTCGATGACGGTGGGAGCAACCAGCGCAAGCGCGACGCCGAAGATCGGGACGCTCAGAGAAGGGGTGTTGCATGCGCAACTCAAGGAGTGGTACCGGCGGCCCGGCGACGAGGTCGAGAAGCGGTTATCGGGCTATGTCGTCGACATCGTTCGCGGCGATCTGCTGATCGAGATCCAGACGGGCGGCTTCGCGCCGCTCAGGCGCAAGCTCGATGCTCTCACACGCGAGCACCCGGTTAGAGTCGTCGCTCCCGTCGCTCGCGAGCGCAGGATCGTTCGCCTTTCCGGCGCGGGCGAGATCCTCTCCGCCCGTCGCTCTCCCAGGCACGGCACGGCCCTGGACGTCTTCTCTCGCCTGGTCAGCATCCCCACACTGCTCTGCAGGCCGCAGTTCGAGCTCGAGATCCTCTTGACCGAGGAAAACGAGCTGCGCGTCCACCAGCCGGGAAAGGCGTTCAGGCGCCGCGGCTGGATCGTCAGCGGGCGGTCGCTCTCGGCCGTTTCAGACAGCGTCCGCCTCACCTGCCCCGAGGACGCTGCGGCGCTGCTGCCGTCACGGCTTGCCGAGTCGTTCGACACCGCGGAGCTCGCCGAAGCGGCGGCGATCAGCCGCCGGCTGGCGCAGCAGATGACTTACTGCCTGCGCGCGATGGGAACGCTAGAGATCGTTGGCAGCCGCCACCGCGCGCACGTCTACCGGCGCAAGCAAGCTGCTCGCGCCGCGTCGGGCTGAAAACGTCCCCGGAAAGAGCGAAGCCCGCCTCGCATAAGCCGCAGACGGGCGACGCCACTGTGCCGGGATGAGGGGGGAGCCGGCTCCTAAAGTCTTACCCCTGGAGCCGCGCGAGACAGCACCCCATCGGGGGATTTTCTTCTCCCCGAAAAGTCCGCCGGCGTAGTCGGCTCAGACTTTTCGGGATATCGGCCTTGAGTGCGAGTCTCCGCGCCTGCGGCGCGTCTGACTCGTCTGCTCCTTAAGAGCGCAGCGGGCTAGCCGTGAGGCGTAGCCAGTGTTCGTAGTGCGGAAGCCGGGGGACGGCGTTTTGTGGGCCGCAGCCGCGCATGTCGGCTGCGGCGGCCGTTGAGGAACAGCTCGGTTCGGGCTCCCGTGACTAGTGATCTCGGGGCTGGTCAGCTATCCTGAGCGCGCTCGGAGAAGTGGCCGAGTGGCTGAAGGCGGCGCCCTGCTAAGGCGTTAAGGGGGTCTAATCCTCCTTCGAGGGTTCGAATCCCTCCTTCTCCGTAATTCCGGCGAAAGTCGGCCCGCGGAGCGGGCCCCGACTTTCGCCGGCGTACCGAGGCGTACGAGTCGCCGAGCCTTTGGCGCGCGTGCCTCGTCTGCTCCTTAGGAGCGCACTCGGCTGACCGTGGGTGTGGTCGGTGTTCGTAATGAGGAGCCGGAGGACGGCGTAAGTGAGCCGCGCCCGTCATGCCGGTCGCGGCGGCAGGACTTCTTACCGCGCCGACTACGCCGAGCGTGCGAGACGGAAAAGCCTTTCCTCGATCGGCTCGGAGGGGTGAGCCAAGCCTGCGGCGCCTTGACTCGACTGCTCCTATGCGCGTTTCGGGCTCACCGTAATT
>CAZWTK010000047.1:0-168 GCA_964636655.1 uncultured Gaiellales bacterium | reverse complement strand
GGAGAGCGCGAGCGGTAGTCTTTCCGCGGGACAGGCGCGGAGGGGTGGCAGAGCGATCGTTGTCCGCCAGAAATCTACGATTTCCGGCGGTGCGGCAAAGTGCGAGTCTCTGCGCCTGCGGCGCCTTGACTCGACTGCTCCTATGCGCGTTTCGGGCTCACCGTAATT
>CAZWTK010000046.1:0-11993 GCA_964636655.1 uncultured Gaiellales bacterium | reverse complement strand
CCGCGCCCGAGACCCGTCTCGTAGGCGGAGACGAAACGCGACCAGTAAAGCGTCGTGCGGCACTGAACCTGGTTCCAGAAGTTCAGCATCGCGTTCGTCTCGACGTCGGGCGTCTCGACCGTGAAGCGCGACAGGTACTCGTCCCAGTCGGCCTTGAGCGCGGCGAACGAGCTCTCCACCTGCCTAGCGTCGCTATAGGTCGCCAGCACTCGCTCGATCTCCTCGGGGTGGTCGGTAATTCCAAGCACGAAGACGATCTGGCGCTCCTCGCCCGGCTCCAGCACGAGGTCGTGGCAGAGCGAGCCGACGCTGTTTCCGCGCGGCGAATCCTGATTCGAGGGCTCGCCGAGCTCGACGACAAGCGGGCTGGCGAGGTCACGGCAGCGACCGACGAAGACCTCGCGGTCGCAGTCGTAACCGTAGGGCTTCGCGCTGGAAGAAAAGTACGTAGTAGCGGGGGCGAAAACGGTTCCGGCGCGGATCGTCCCGTCCTCGCACTTGCTGCGCATGATGTGCTGCGACCAGTCGAGGTTGTGCATGTCGTTGAAGGCGTCGGGGAAGCTGAGCTCCACATAGCTGAAGCTGCGCAGATGCCGGCGCCTGCCGCTCGAGTTGCGAAGCGTTAGGACCCACAGCTCACAGGGGCATTTCTCGTCGTCGGGCAGCGGCGGAACGAAGTAGAGAATCTCGCTGGAGATGCCGCCATACTCGCCGGAGATCTTCGTGTAGGCGGTGCCGTGGCGACACTCGTAGGAGTCGAGATCACGACGGACGGGCTGCCAGGTCGGGCTCCAGAACTCGCCGCTGTCTTGGTCGCGCAGGTAGACGTAACGGCCGGGCTGGTCGTCGGGAACGGCGTTGTAGCGGTAGCGGCTGACGCGGCGGTTGCGCGGATCACGATCGAAGGAGTACCCGCCCGCCGTGTTGGAGATGATGCCGCCGTAGCGACCGGCACCCATGTAGTTGATCCAGGGCGTGGGCGTATCGGGGCGGGTGATGACGTACTCGCGCACCTCTTCGTCGAAATAGCCGTATGGATTCACTGCAGACCGACCCGCCTTAGGTTGGAAATAGTCGAGCGCCAGCTGAGAAAAAACGCCCTTTGCCGCCTGAAAACGTTTGCGAGACCTTATTGGAAAAGCAGCCCGGGGTCAACCGCCAACCCACTCGGCTCTCCCCGCGGCAGGATGGAAGACGTATCGCCGAACGCAGTGGCTGCTACCCCATGGTGACTTCCACTACGACCTCGGCGCCCGCCGGATGCGGCGTGATCAGGTTGCCCTTGATCTTCTCGCCGTCGACGACGACCTGGGCCACGCCCTTGCAGATGCCCTTCGGCTTGCTCACGCTGATTCGGTAGGTAGCCGCGCGGAACTTACGTATGGCTTCGAACCGCGTCCAATCCTCGGGGAGACAGGGGTCGATGCGCAGACCGTCGTACTCGGCGCGCACGCCCAGAATCCATTGGCTGGCGGCGACGAAGTTCCAGGCCGCAGTACCCGAGAGCCACGAGTTCTTGGCCTCGCCGAAGGTCGGCGCATCCTTGCCGGCGATCATCTGCGGGTAGACGTACGGCTCGCAGCGATGCAGCTCGGAGATGTCCTCGCGAGCGGAGGGGTTGATGCGCTGGTAGTAGTCGAAGGCGGCGTCGCCGCGCCCGATGATCGTCTCGGCGATCATGATCCAGGGATTGGTGTGGCAAAAGACACCCGCGTTCTCCTTGTAGCCGGGCGGGTAGGAGCTGATCTCGCCGAGGTTGACGTAGTAGTGCGAGAAGGCGGGCTGCTGTAGAACGATTCCGTGCTCGGTGGCCAGTCTGGCGGCGACCGAGTCGAGCGCCTTCTCGGCCTTGCCGTCGTCGAGACCAATGCCGGCGACGATGCACATGCCCTGCGGCTCGATGAAGATCGAGCCCTCTTCGTTTTGCGCCGAGCCGACGACCTCACCGAAGTAGTCGTAGGCGCGCCTGAACCACTCGCCGTCCCAACCGTGCTTGCGCACCGTCGTATCCATCTTGGCTGCTTCGGCGCGATAGCTCTCCGCTTCGTCGGTATGGCCACGATGCTCGGCGATCTGCGCCAGCTCTTCGGCCGCCAGCACGAACAAGCCGCCGATGAAGACCGACTCGGCGACGCCGCCCTCCTTGTTCTCGGTCGTCTGGAACGACTCACCGGGAGTGGTCGAGAAGCAGTTCAGGTTGAGGCAGTCGTTCCAGTCGGCCCGGCCGATCAGCGGCAGCTCGTGCGGGCCCAGCCGGTGCAGCGTGTAGCGAAGCGAGCGCTGCAGGTGCTCGTACAGCTGCGACTCGGAGCCGGGCTCGTTGTCGTAGGTGACCTCCTCGTCGAGAATCGAGATATCGCCGGTCTCTTTCAGGTAGGCGGCGACACCGAGGATCAACCAGGCCGGATCGTCGTTGAAGCCCGAGCCGACGTCGTCGTTGCCGCGCTTGGTCAGCGGCTGGTACTGGTGGTAGGCACCGCCCGAGGGAAGTTGAGTCGCCGCGATATCGAGAATTCGTTCGCGCGCGCGCTCGGGAACCATGTGCACGAACCCGAGCAGGTCCTGGTTGGAGTCGCGGAAGCCCATTCCGCGTCCGATACCCGACTCGTAAAACGAAGCCGAGCGCGACATGTTGAAGGTGACCATGCACTGGTAGGCGTTCCAGACGTTGACCATCCGGTTGGTGTGCTCGTCGGGCGTGGAGACCTGCAGAGTTCCGAGCAGCTCCGACCAGTAGTCGCGTAGTCGCTGATACGCCCCCTCGGCCTCGTCGGAGCGCAAGTAGCGCTCGATCACCGGCCTGACCAGCTTCTTGTTGATGGTCTGCGAGCCCGGCGGATCGAACTTGGCCTCGTCCGGGTTCTCCCAGTAGCCGAGCACGAAGATGACCTCCTTGCTCTCGCCGGGAGCGAGCGTCAGCTCGACGTGATGCGAGCCGCAGGGTGCCCAACCGTTGGCGACCGAGTCGAAGGACTCACCGCGCTCGACGGCGGCCGGACTGTCCCAGCCCTTGTATGCGCCGAGAAAGGTGTCGCGCTGCGTGTCGAAGCCCGCGAGCGGCTCGGAGCAGGCAAAGTAGGCGAAGTGATCGCGGCGCTCGCGGTACTCGGTCTTGTGGTAGATGACGCTGCCGTCTACCTCCACCTGACCGGTCGAGAAGTTGCGCTGGAAGTTGGTCTGGTCGTCCCAGGCGTCCCAGAGGCAAAACTCGACCGCCGAGAAGAGCGAGAGCTTCGCCTCGCCGTCGCGCATATTCGTGACGCGCGTGCGCCAAATCTCGAGATTCTCGGCCGGGGGAACGAAATAGAGAGTCTCGGCCTCGATGCCGTCGTAGCGCGAGGAGATGGACGAGTAGCCCATGCCGTGCCGGCACTCGTAGTCTTCGAGCTGCGACTGAGTCGGCTGCCAGGACGGCGACCAGAAGTCGCCCGAGACGGCGTCGCGCAGGTAGAGATAACGCCCGCCCAGGTCGAAGGGGACGTTGTTGTAGCGATAGCGCGTGAGCCGCCGCAGGCGGGCGTCGCGGTAGAACGAATAACCGCCGGCGGTGTTCGAGATGATCCCGAAATAGGCCTCGCTCCCCAGGTAGTTGATCCAGGGAAGCGGCGTGTCCGGGCGCGTGATCACATACTCGCGCCGCTCATCGTCGAAGTGTCCGTAGCGCATCCTTGTTTATCCCTTCGATCGGCTCCTCATGAGGTCCCGGCAAGATACACGCCCGTATCGCGCGAGGCGGCATAAAAGCGCCGGAGGCCCGGCCTCTTCGGCGGCGGATCAACCGATCGTTCAGCTCGCCGGCGCCGTCACGGAGGCCAGCCGCGCAAAGACGATCCAGCGATGGGAAGCGCTGTAGAGCGGGTGGCAGGCCGAGAGAACGAGCGTGTCGAAGCCCCGCTTCCGTAGGATGCTCCAGTCGTTCGAGCTAACGACCTTGTGTGCGAAAACGCGATAGGTAAAGGTGCCGTAGGGCATCTGGAGCCTGATGCGGTCGCCCCGCGCAAGCTCGTCGACGTGCCGAAACGGCGCGCCGAAGGTCGTACGGTGCCCGGCGATCGCCGTGACCTTCCCCATACCCGGCCAGGAGCTCTGCGGATAGCGCCCGGGTCCGCGGCTCAGATCGGCGCCCCAGTCGGTACCGTTGACGACCACTTTACTGAGGCCGATGCGCGGAATCTCGATTCGGCCGATCGCCTGCCCCGCGCTCGCTTTGCGGGAGTAGCGCAGGGCTGCGGCGCGAATCGCGGCCGGCGAGGGCTCCCCGTTCTTCGTGCTCGAGACGGGAACCGACGCCTTGAACTGCCTGAACTCCTTGTTCAACTGGCCCGCCAACTGATGCTGGCGCCAGTCCTGATAGAGGGCGGTGACCGGATCGCCGAAGAAGAGGACGACGAGCGCCCAGACGATGAGGACGGTACCGAAAGCGGCGATCACCAGCCCGAACCGGCTGATGAGACGGCGCGATCGATTGCCACGGCCGATCCGAGACGCGTCTTCCGGTGACTCGCGCCGAGCCTCCTGGTCTGCGTCGGTTCGAGATATTTCGCTGCCGAGTCTCACCATTTCAGATCGTACTTGTGCCCAGTTGTCGTTGGTCGCAACCGATCGATGCGTCAAACTTGGTCGCCGACAGACCCACACGCAAAGAATGTCTCGATCTTCTAGGATCGAATGTCGACGTGGGTAGTTTCGAGAAAAGGCGGCGTTTCGAGGGGGCGGCGAGATGCAAACAGGGCTCAAGACCGTAGTGGTAGGAAAGAGAGGTATCGGGCACCGGCCGAGTTCATTCGGGGTTGCGATAGCACTCGCGCTCGCGCTGCTCGTCGCGATCTTGTCGACCGCGCAGGGCGCCGTAGCCCGCTCTCAGGCGGCAAGTACGAAGAAACCCTCCGTCACCGCCATGAACCGCTATGAGAAGCAACTGGCTGCGGCGATCAACGCCACCCGCAAGCGTCACGGGCTTCGTGCCCTCAAGCTCAGAGCCGGGCTGATGCGCTCGGCCGACAAGCACTCGCTGCAGATGGCCGTCAACGGCTATTTCGCACATTCGTCTCCAAACGGCGCAAGCTTCTTTTCCCGAGTCAGAAACTTCTACGGCGGAAGCCACCCGAGATACTTCGCCGCCGGCGAGAACATTCTTTGGGCGCAACCGCGGGCGACGCCGCGTGGGGTCGTCAAGCGCTGGCTGGCCAGCCCGGAGCACAGGCGCGTGATGCTCTCGTCGCACTGGCGAGTCTTCGGAGTCGGCGTGGTCAGATCGATTCACGGCGCCGGCATCTACGGGGGTCACACGGTGGTGCTCGTGACGGCCGATTTCGCGGTCAAGCGCTAGTCATCAGCTCGGCGCGCGTGACGCGCCGCGATTGATCGCGCTGATCAGTGCCCGCATCGAGGCGACGACGATGCTCTCGTCAATGCCGACGCCCCAGAGCACGTCCTCGTCGATGGCCGCCTCGATGTAGGCGGCGGCCGTCGCGTCGGCGCCCGAGCGCATCGCGTGTTCCGCATAGTCGAGGATGCGAACGCCGATGCCGAGCTCCTCGCCGAGCGCCATGACGAGGGCGTCGACGGGCCCATGTCCCGAGCCCACGACTGCGCGCTCGACTCCGTCCACGCGCAGCACCGCCTCGATGCGATCGTGTCCGGGCTCGCCCTCCAGGTGCCTGAGCGAGATCAGCTCGAGCGGGCGAACGGGCTTCAGATACTCGCCCTCGAAGGTCTGCCAGATCTCCTCGGACGTCACTTCGCCGCCCTCGCTGTCGGCGATCTTCTGAATCGCCTTGGAGAACTCGATCTGCAGGCGCCGCGGTAGTTCCAAATGGTGTTCGGTCTTGAGCACGTAGGCAACGCCGCCCTTGCCCGATTGGCTGTTGACGCGGATGATCGCCTCGTAGGATCGGCCCACATCCTTGGGATCGATCGGTAGGTACGGAACTTCCCAGACCTCTCCTTCCGGCTTCTTGGCCCAAGCCTCCATGCCCTTGTTGATCGCGTCCTGATGGGAGCCCGAAAAGGACGTATAGACGAGGTCGCCGGTGTAGGGGTGGCGTGGGTGGACGGGCAGCTGATTGCAGTACTCGACCACGCGACGCAGCTCGTCGATGTTCGAGAAATCGAGCTTCGGGTCGACTCCCTGGCTGAACATGTTCATCGCCAGCGTGATCAGATCGACGTTGCCGGTGCGCTCGCCGTTTCCGAACAACGTCCCCTCGACCCTCTCCGCACCGGCCATCAGCGCCATCTCGGCGGCGGCGACAGCCGTGCCGCGATCGTTGTGGGGATGGATGGAGATGATTGCGCGCTCGCGCCGGTCGAGATTGGTGCAGAACCACTCGATCTGATCGGCGTGGACGTTGGGCGTGGACATCTCGACCGTAGCCGGGAGGTTGAGAATTGCCCGACGCTCGGGCGTCGCCTGCCAGACGTCGAGCACCGCCTCGCATACTTCCAGCGAGTACTCCAACTCGGTACCCGTGAAGCTCTCGGGCGAGTACTCGAAGCGGACGTCGGTGCCGGGAACGGTCTCGACTCCGTCCAGACACCACTCGGCGCCGTCGACCGCGATCTTCTTCACGCCCTCCTGATCGCTGCGGAAAACGACGCGGCGCTGCAGCTCCGAAGTGGAGTTGTACAGGTGGACGATGACGTTGCGTGCACCCTGGATGCTCTCGAAGGTGCGCTCGATCAGCTCTTTCCGGGCCTGGGTCAGCACCATGATCGTGACGTCATCGGGCACCATGTCTTTCTCGATCAGCCGGCGCAGGAAGTCGAAGTCGGTCTGCGAGGCCGAGGGAAAGCCGACCTCGATCTCCTTGAAGCCGATCTCGAGCAGGAGTTCGAAGAGCCGCTGCTTGCGGGAGCTGTTCATTGGGTCGATCAGCGCCTGGTTGCCGTCGCGTAGATCGACCGAGCACCAGACCGGAGCCTCGGTAATGGCCTTCGAGGGCCAGGTTCTATTCGGCAGCTCGACCGGCGGATAGGGCCGGTACTTGGTGATTGGCATGCGACTCATCTCGTTTCCTCGCTCGTACTGTTTTCGGCCACAAAAAAGCCCCCAAGCCCGAAGGCGGTGGAGGCGGAGGGCGACCGGACCGGGTTGTGTTTACCCGGCGGTCGCCAAGCTAAGCAGGAGGTTCTGGCTCTTCGTCCGTGTGAACACTTCGTTTACCAGGGTAGCTAGCGCGCACTGCCCACGCAAGCCGGCGGCCGATTTCGGCTTCTTTCTCGGCCCACCCGGATACGGTTCTTTCCCCCGGGGCGGCGCCGTCTTTGATACGACTCCGTCATGAGGGCGTCTCCCCTGAGCGGGCGGGCGTCGTTCGAAAAACCGTCGAGCTGTGACAATGGCAGGAGACATGAGCGCAGAGGCGCTTCGCTCGCGCGCCGCCGTAGTGCGGTTGGCGTGCGCATTCTTATCGGGAGCCTTTCGGGCCGAGCGCCCGCGCTGCCAAGCCACCGATCGGGTGGGCAGGCTTCTCCCACAGAGCCATAGCCACAGACTCGACGTAGGCGCGTAAACACGAGAGAAAGGGACAGATAGATGCGCTACGTCTGGGATTTCGACGAGCCGTCAGAGGGCGGTAAGGCACTACTCGGCGGCAAGGGCGCCGGTCTTGCGGAGATGACGCAGATCGGTATGCCCGTGTGCGGCGGCTTCACCGTCTCGACCGATGCCTGCCGCGCCTACATGCGCGAGAGCAAGGTGCCCGCGGGGCTCGACAAGGAAGTCGCCGAGCACATCGCCAAGCTCGAGCAGCAGTCGGGCAAGAAGTTCGGCGACTTGAAGGATCCGCTGCTCGTATCGGTGCGCTCAGGCGCCGCCGTCTCGATGCCCGGGATGATGGACACCGTCCTCAACCTCGGTCTCAACGACGCCGCGGCGGCCGGGCTGGCCGAGACGACGGGCAACCCCCGCTTCGCCTACGACTGCTATCGCCGCCTGGTTCAGATGTACGGCGAGGTCGTGGACGGGATCGAGCCGAACGCATTCGAGGACGCGCTGACCGAGCTGAAGGAGAAGCGCGGGGTCAAGAACGACGCCGAGCTGACGGCCGACGATCTCAAGCAGCTGTCCGACACCTTCATCGCCATCTACGAGAAGGAGAAGGGTCGCAAGTTCCCGCAGGATCCGACCGAGCAGCTGATGCGCGCGATCGAGGCCGTCTTCGACTCCTGGGAGACTCCGCGCGCCCGCGTCTACCGCGACCACGCCGGCATTCCGCACGACCTGGGCACGGCGGTCAACATCTGCCAGATGGTGTTCGGCAACCGCGGCGAGAACTGCGGCACCGGCGTCTGCTTCACCCGTAACCCCTCCACCGGCGAGCAGGGCCTGTACGGCGAGTTCCTGCTCAACGCCCAGGGCGAGGACGTCGTGGCGGGTATCCGCACGCCGCAGCCGCTGGAGGAGATGGAGAGCCCCTTCCCGCAGGCCTTCGGCGAGCTGGTCGAATCGATGAAGACGCTTGAGCAGCACTACCACGACATGCAGGACATGGAGTTCACGGTCGAGGAAGGCAAGCTCTACCTGCTCCAGACCCGCGCGGCCAAGCGCACCGCCCGCGCCGCTCTGCGCGCCGCGGTGAGCATGGTCGAGGAGGGTTTGATCGACAAGGAAGAGGCCGTCAAGCGGATCAACCCCGATCAGCTCGATCAGCTGCTGCACCCGATGATCGATCCCAAGGCGAAGATCGACGTGGCCGCCAAGGGCCTGAACGCCTCTCCGGGCGCCGCCAGTGGTAAGGCCATCTTCGATGCCGACACAGCCGCCGAGCTCGGCAAGAGCGAGAGTGTCATCCTGATCCGTCCCGAGACAACTCCCGACGACATCCACGGCATGCTCGTATCGAAGGGCGTTCTGACGACACGCGGCGGCATGACGTCGCACGCCTCGGTCGTAGCCCGCGGTCTGGGCATCCCCTGCGTCGCCGGCTGCGAGGCGCTCGTGCTCGATCTCGACGCCAAGACAGCGAGCCTGAACGGCAAGAGCATCAGCGAGGGCGACATCATCACCATCGACGGCGGTAACGGCAGCATCATCATCGGCGCGGTGCCGCTGGTTCCGCCCTCGATCAACGATGACTTCCGCGTCATCCTGGAGTGGGCCGACGGCTACCGACGCCTCGGCGTTCGCGCCAACGGCGACACCCCCGACGATGCGACCAAGGCGCGCGAGTTCGGCGCCGAGGGCATCGGCCTGTGCCGCACCGAGCACATGTTCATGGCCCAGGATCGGCTCCCGGTCGTGCAGGAGATGATCCTGGCCACCACGACCGAGGATCGCAAGAAGTCACTCGATAAGCTCCTGCCCTTCCAGCAGTCCGACTTCGAGGGCATCTTCGAGGCGATGGAGGGCCTGCCGGTCACTATCCGGCTGCTCGACCCGCCGCTGCACGAGTTCCTGCCCAAGCTGGAGGAGACCGACGATCCCGCCATCCGCGAGCGTATCGTCGCCCTGCACGAGTTCAACCCGATGCTCGGCACCCGCGGCTCGCGCCTCGGCATCCTCTATCCCGAGATCTTCGAGATGCAGGTGCGGGCGATCGTACGGGCCTCCAAGGCCGTCGAGAAGCGCACCGGCAAGCGACCGCAGGCAGAGATCATGCATCCACTGATCGGCTTCGCCGAGGAGCTCAAGCGCATGCGCGAGCTGACCGAGAGGGTCATCGCCGAGGAAGAGGCGGGTGAGTTCCTGATCGGCACGATGATCGAGCTACCGCGGGCCTGCGTGCGCGCGGACGAGATCGCCGAGTACGCCGACTTCTTCTCCTTCGGCACCAACGACCTGACCCAGACGACGATGGGTATCTCTCGCGACGACGCCGAGGGCAAGTTCCTGACCAAGTACATCGAGGACGGCGTGATCGCGCAGAACCCGTTTGCCTCGCTCGACCAGGCCGGCGTCGGCGACCTGATGAAGCTGGGCCTCGAGCGCGGTCGCGGCGTCAAGCCGGAGCTGAAGACGGGCATCTGCGGCGAGCACGGAGGCGACCCGGTGTCGGTGACCTTCTGCCACAACATCGGGCTCAACTACGTGAGCTGCTCACCGTTCAGAGTTCCGCTGGCGCGTCTGGCGGCGGCTCAGGCGGCGCTCCGCGAGGCGGAGTACGCGGCGGCTCAGGGGCTGTCGCTGCGGGAGGCTCAGGCTCTGGCGCACGAGTAGGGCTGTACGCAGGCACATCGCCTGAAGTAGTTGCTTGGGGCGCCGCCGGGAGGCGGCGCCCCTGCTTTCGCCGGTCACGTAGACCCTGGCGCCGCCTTCCGCGAAGGCCCGGGGAATGTAGGTGCTGCGCAGCTCCCGCACTTTCGCGACCGCCAAGTCACCACTGGCCGTTCCGGAGACAGGCGTCTGGAGCAAGGTCAGGTCGCCGGCCTTGTCGGCGAGCACCTGTACCGGTCCGAAGCTCTTATCGGACGCCAGCGAGTTGGTCAAACGCCCGATAGCGGCTTTCACCCGCGGAGAGGCCGCCGGGCCGTCGACGACTATCTCCACCGGAGATGATCATCTTCGAATAGCCTCGCGACCTCCCTCTCGCTAGACGTCCGCTTTCGCGGATGACATAGACCCTCGCTTCGACTTGAGAGCGATCCAATCGCGATCGTTATAACGAAATACTCGATACTCGATTTCTTTCATACACCAGCGCATCCGATATCCGGCGCGACATAAAGAAGCGAGAGAAGTCGATAACGAAATTATCTCGCCTTGGACTAATCAATGGATTGGAAAAGTCCTTAACAACGTCTCGTGTTGTCCAAATACAGTTTATGAACTATCTTCAAAGCGCTGGTGTGCGCGCGGGAAAGAGCTCTCTTCAATTTGCGCTTGAAGAATCACTAGCGAAGAATGGTGTGACCGCCGTTCGAATACTTCCCGATACAAAAATCGTACGCACAAAAGTACCTCCGCCTCACCTAACTCTCAATGTTCAATACGAGAAGAGCGAAGATCTTGTCGTAGGACGTGAAACCGAAATCGCCTGGGAATTGCGAAACATAAGCAGACTAGCAGCGAGAAACACTACCGTAGAACTCGAGTATAATCCACATGATCTTCGCGTTATCGGCAACCGTTCGTTTTCGTTTGATCGAGTAGTACGGCCAGTTAGTGGTACATTTCGGTTTGTAGCGATACGCAGTGTATCTACCACGATTGTAGTTCGCGTCAATAGTACTACCGCGAATGGACCAGCGATCGGCTTACGTGCGATAATCCAAGCGAGGAATACGAGTGGCGATGTCGCGACTACATGGGCGATTAGAGCGATTGGCTTAGTTGCTATAACAGCGTTTCTATGGATACCCGCTGTAATCGGACTACGTAAGCGCCGAGCGAAAGTAAAACCGGCGCGCTCGTGATAACTAACGTTCGTTACCGACAAGTATCTTGCTAGAAATACACGAACTTCAGCATAGAAACGTCCGCTAAGCCAGCATGAAGAGAGTGGGCCCGCAGGGAATGAGCCGATTATTACGGCGAGCTACTGATAAAGAGATAGACCGCTATCGCTACCACAGTGAAACCAACCAGTAGAGTGCCGACAATCATCAATGTCCAGCGGAAAGTGCTCGAATGTGCTCTCATGCGCGTCTCACTCGTAGATGTGTTGAATGTATTCGGTTCACGCGAACTCAGCTTAGCAGCTAGCTCACATGCTCCTGCTATCGGACGACTACGGAATCTGCTCGCTTTCGAGACGGCTCTATATGCGCTAAGACCGAGGAGCGGCGCCCAGCTCTACGCCGGCCGACTAGATCTCACCTCGGCATCCCTCCTCGGGACCTCAACCCTCCGCCAGGAAGCGACGGTACGGGAGGCTGGATCTGATCACCAGCAATCCAAGTTGATCGGCACGGAATCGACACAGAGAGGCGGGCGAAGCACCGGATGCTCGGCGGCTCTGGCTATCGGGCCTTGAAGACGTGGATCACGGGGGCGTCACCGTCGGCGAACTGTTGCGAGACGTAGATCAGGTGGGCGCGGGGATCGTAGGCGG
>CAZWTK010000045.1:0-13594 GCA_964636655.1 uncultured Gaiellales bacterium | reverse complement strand
TTGCACGAGAATCGTGAGTATCGAAGCGTTCGAATAGGACGCAAGAAGGTCCACTTCTCCAGCGAAAGTCCGCCGGCAAAGCCGGCGAAGACTTTCGCTGGTATGACCTTGGTATACGAGTTTGCGCGCCTTCGGCGCGCGTGACTCGTCTGCTCCTAGGAGCGTGGCGAGCTAACCGCGAGTGCGAGCAGTGCTCGGGATGTGCGGCCCGGGGATGGCGTTTGGTGAGCCGCAGCCGCACATGTCGGCTGCGGTGGCCTGGAATAGAGCTTCTTGACCGGCGAAGGTCGCCGGGTTTGTCACTTCCGGCTCGCCCGCCATGTCGCTCACAGCGACGGACAACGGTGTTCTTCGTCGAACTCGCTCGCTTCTGCTTCATCTTGGGGTGCGACAAACGCCCGTACCGGGCATAGATCGCTCATGCTTCTCGAAGGGCGAAAGGCAGTCGTCACCGGCGCCTCGAGCGGAATCGGCAAGGCCACCGCGATTCGGCTTGCGACCGAAGGCGCGCAGGTCTGCCTGAACTACTACTCAGATAGCGACAAGCCCGGCGCCGAGCAGGCGCTGGAGGAGATCCGCAAGGCGGGCGGGCGAGCGATCGCGCTTCAGGCCGACGTCGGTAGCGAGGACGACGTGAAGCGCCTCGTCTCGGAGGCGGCAAGGGAGCTCGGCGGGCTCGATCTGCTCGTCAACAACGCCGGCATCGAGAACCAGGTCGCTCTGACCGAAATGCCGCTCACCGACTGGGAGCGAGTCCTGCGCACCAATCTGACCGGCGCCTTCCTCTGTCTGCGCGAGGCGGCCAGGCTGATGGTCGCGGCGAAGAGCGGCGTCGTCGTCAACGTCTCGAGCGTGCACGAGTTCATCCCCTGGCCGGGATACGCGCACTACTGCAGCTCGAAGGGCGGGCTCAAGTTGCTGATGGAGACGGCGGCGCGCGAGCTCGCGCCGAAGGGAGTACGCGTCGTGAACGTGGCGCCGGGCGCGATCACTACGCCGATCAACGAGCGGCTGCTCGAGCACCCGAAGGAGGAGCACGTCGTCGAGGCGGAGATCCCGCTGGGACGGATGGGAAAGGCGGAGGAGATCGCCGGCGCGATCGCCTGGGTGGCGAGTGGCGAGGCCGGCTACGTCACCGGAACAACGCTCGTCGTCGACGGCGGAATGTCCCTCTACCCGAAGTTCGTTTGACCGGGCGATGGCAAGCCGATCCACCAGCCGCGTCCTGACCCATGGAACCTCGGCATTGATCGCCGATGTGGGCGAGACGCTGACGACGAAATCGGGCGGGGTCTTTTGCCTTTGCGCCGGCGGCGGCGACATCGACTCGTCGGTCTCTCCGGCACACGGCCTCTACTTCCATGACACCCGCTTCCTCGACCGCGCGCTACTACACATGGGCGACGAGCCTCTCTCGGTGCTGCTCTCGAGCGCCGTCGAGGACGACCGCTCGGTGAGCGAGCTAACCAACCCCGATCTAGAACTGGAGCGCGGTCGGGTCATCCCCAAACAACAGATCGGCATCCGCCGCGAGCGCAAGCTCGGCAAGCACGTCAGCGAGGCGATCTATCTTCGCAACTTCGGGCTCGAGCCGGTGACGCTCGAATTCGAACTCGAGTTCGCGGCTGGCTTCGACAACATGTTCGCTATCCGCGGCGCCGATGTCGGGCGGCGGGGGAAACTGCACAAGCCGAGCTGGAAGGGGAGCCGCCTCGAGTTTCGCTACGACGGCGCCGACGGGCGTGTGCGTACGACCAAGCTGTCATTCGATCCAAACCCCACCTCTACGGGCGCAAATGCTGTGGCTCGCTATCGGATCGATCTCGCTCCCGCCGCGAGTAGATGCATCCGCTTCGAGGTCCAGATCGCCGACACCGGCCCGGGGGCGCTGGAGACTACTCCCGGAGCTCGGCGGCGGAGCCGCAGCTTCTCGGGCGTGAGCGTCACGTCCGACAACCCCCTCTTCAACCGTGTCCTCGAGCGCTCCTTTGCCGATCTGGAGATGCTCGTGACCCGCGAGCGAGGCGAGGTCTTCTTCGCGGCGGGGGTGCCCTGGTTCGTGTGCCTCTTCGGCCGGGACAGCATCACCACGGCGCTCGAGACGGTCGCCTACAACCCACGCGTCGCGGCCGAGACGCTGATCCTGCTGGCTCGCTATCAAGGCAGCCACGACGACGAGTGGCGCGACGAGGAGCCGGGCAAGATCCTGCACGAGCTGCGCGTAGGCGAGATGGCGAACCTGGGCGAGGTTCCTCAGACGCCCTACTACGGAACCGTCGACGCGACGCCGCTCTTCCTCTGCCTGATGGCCGAGTACGTGCGCTGGACGGGCGACCTCGGGCTTTACCGCAAGCTCGAGAAGAACGTCGAGCTCGCGCTGCGCTGGCTGGACACGATCGCCGATCACGACGGCGACGGCTTCGTCGACTACGTCTCACGCTCCGAGAAGGGCCTCGCCAACCAGGGCTGGAAGGACTCCGGAAACTCGATCGCAAACAGCGACGGCTCCCCGGCCGAGCCGCCGGTTGCGCTCGTCGAGGTGCAGGGATACGTCTACCGCGCGCGCCTGGACGCGGCCTGGCTCTACCGCCTCAGCGGGCGCCGGCAGGAAGCCGAGCGTCTCGAGCGGCAGGCTCGCGAGCTGTACAAGCGCTTCCAGAACGCCTACTGGCTGCCCGAGCGCCGCTATCTCGCCGTTGCGCTGCAGAAGGAAGGACGGCCGGCCGAGGCGATCAGCTCGAACCCCGGCCAGGCGCTGTGGTCGGGAGTCGTGAGCGCCCGCCACGCCCGCGCGGTCGCGCGCACCCTGCTCTCAAAGCGCATGTTCAGCGGCTGGGGCATCCGCACGATGGCCGAGGGAGAGTCCGCTTACAACCCGCTCGACTACCAGGTCGGCGCCGTCTGGCCGCACGACAATGCGATGATCGCCGCCGGGCTGAAGCGCTACGGCTACAGCGAGGATGCACTCCGCGTGTTCAGCGCGATCTACGAGGCTGCCAGCCGCTTCCCGAGCTACCGCCTGCCCGAGGTCTTCGCCGGCTTCGACCGCAACTACTCGCCCGAGCCGGTGCGCTATCCGGTCGCCTGCTCGCCCCAGGCCTGGGCCGCAGGCGCGATTCCCTACATGTTGCGCACGGCACTTGGACTGGAGCCGGATGCGACGGAGCGCAAGCTTCGTATCGTGCGGCCGGCCTTACCGGACTGGCTCGGCGAGGTCGGCGTGCGTGGGCTCCAGGTGGGCGAGGCGAAAGTCGATCTCCTCTTCCGCCGCCATCACGGTGAGACCTCGCTGGTCGTGCTCGAACAGCACGGCCCGCTTCAGGTGATCGTCGAGTGGTGAGCGGGGGGGCAGCCGATATCTAGTCGCGCCCGGCCTCGCTCGATTCGTATTACGCTCGGGTCTCCGGTAATGACCCGCGGCTCATATCGAGTAGCACGAACTCGTTCCTCCAGGGGTCGGCAACTACGACGCAGCGGCCGATCTCGATTTCCGAGGGGCCGCTGACGAGGGTCCCCCCGGCAGCCACGAAGCGTGTAGCGGCTTGCACGGCGTCGTCCACCAGTAGATCGACCTCCATCCCGGGATCCTCGGTTTGGAGAACCAGCTCGGCACCCGACTCGGGCAGGAGAAGGCCTGCTGCCTGGGGACGGCGCCAGATCAGGGTATGACCGAGGCTTTCGTAGAAGTCGATGGCCATGGCCAGATCGTCCACCGCCAGGCGGATGCAGTCGACCTTGCGTATCAGCGGCGAGCTCATGGAGTGCTCGCCTCGAGTGTAGACCGGTCGGCCGGCTGCCCGCTCGAGCGCGTCGACCGGCTCGTCCGGTTCGATCTTGCCGCCGAAACGGAGCTCGAGCTTGCCCGGGCAGACGCAGATGGCAAATCCGGTCAGCTACCCGGCGGCCGCGGCTCAGTTCCGCGGTGCCGCCGCGTCCGTAAGCGAAAGGCGACGCTGGTCGCGATTCCCAGCAGCCAGCCGAGGACGGCGGCAACAACGATGATCCAGGTCAGCGAGGCGTGGCTTGTTCCGAATACCCAGCTCAACTTCACCTGTCCCGTATTCGCGACCGCGAGCGCGATAACGACGACGAGTAGCGCCACCAGTGTGAACGCCCAGACATAGAGATAAGTGCGGCGGCCGTGTCGGCGCAGGCGCGCGGAGCGGGGCTCGACAGGTTCCATTGCGGGCGCCGGCTGCGATGACTGCGGTTCGTCTTGCATCCACACTCCTTCAGATATTGCGGGCTCGCGGGCGCGCCGCCTTACCCTACGATGTGAATCGTTGCGACGCTTCTTTGGCGTCATAGACAAACATAGCGCGGACGAAAGCTCCTCCGGGAATCGCGCCGGTAGTGAACAAGTGCTCGCTCAAACGTCCTTCAGAAGTCCGCACGTGGTTCCGGGCAGATCGCCACGCACAGGCTGGCGAACGTCGGCGGCGTCCTCGGTAGTGCGGTCTCTCACGGCTACGTACGCTTCAGCACCGATGCGATGAGCTGGCTCGTTGCCCCCGTAGGGCCCGGAGCACCGGTGACCGTTACGCGCTGAGCGTGGCCGTCGGCAAGCACGACTCGGGAGGCAGATCGGTTCTCGATCAGCTTTGAGCTGCCCGCTCGAGCGCCTCGACCAGCTCGGCCAGTTCGGTCTCACCGGCGAAGCGGAGCTCGAGCTTGCCCGGGCTGACGCGGGCGGTAAAACCGGTCAGCTGCTCGGCCGCTGCTGCCGCGCGTACAGCCAAGTCGGGATCGAGCGGCTCGGGGCGGGAACGGTGCTGGCGCGGCGCGCCGGCGTCGCGGGTGGCCTGCTCGACCTGGCGCACCGACATGCCACTCTTGACGGCGCGACGGGCGAGCGCCTTACGATCGTCGTGATCGGGGAGGGCGAGGATGGCGCGGGCGTGTCCCTCGCTCAACTCGCCCGAAGAGAGCATCTCCAGCACCTCGTCGGGCAACTCGAGCAGGCGCAGCCGATTCGAGACCGACGGCTTCGAGCGCCCGACTCGATCGGCGATCTCGCCCAGCGCAAGCCCGAACTCATCCAGCAGCACCGCGTAGGCGCGCGACTCTTCGAGCGGCGAAAGCTGCTCGCGGGCGACATTCTCGACCAGGCCGAGAACGAGGCTCTCGCGGTCGTCGGCCTCGCGAACTACGGCCGGTACCGTGGCCAGCCTGGCTTCGCCGGCGGCCCGCAGGCGCCGCTCGCCGGCGATCAGCTCGTAGCCGCCCTCCTTGCGTGGCCGCACCACCAGCGGCTGCAACAGTCCCTGCGCCCTGATCGAGGCGGCGAGCCCGGCCGCGGCCTCACTGTCGAACGCCTTGCGCGGCTGGCGCGGGTTGGCGTGGATCATCTCAAGCGGCAGGTGCACCAGCTCGGACTCGCCGGCACCGCCGACCAGCACCTCGAGGCCGCGCCCCAGCCCGCGTCGATTGGTGCGGCTTCCGTCAGGCACGCTCGACAAGCTCCATCGCCACCTTCCAGTAGGCCTCGGCGCCCGATGAGCGCCGGTCGTGGACGATCGCCGGCAGTCCGAAACTCGGCGCTTCGGCCAGCCGCACCGAGCGCGGCACCGCCGTCTTGAAGACCAGCTCGCCGAAGTGCCGCCGCACCTCCGCGGCGACATCAGCCGAGAGCCGTGTCCGCCCGTCCACCATCGTCAGCAGCACTCCTCCGATCGCCAGGCGCGGATTGAGGCTGCGGCGGATCAGCTCGATCGAGCGCATCAGCTGCGACAGGCCCTCGAGCGCGTAGTACTCGGCCTGCACCGGCACGAGCACGCGATCGGCGGCAGCCAGCGCGTTCACCGTCAGCAGGCCGAGCGAGGGCGGGCAGTCGAGGAAGACGAATCGGTAGCGGGCGGTCGCCTCGATCAGCGAGTCGGCCAGATACTGGTTGCCACCCGTACGCTGGGCAAGCTCAACCACCGCGCCCGCGAGATCGGGCTTGGCGGGAACGAGGTCGAGGTTGGCGAAACGGGTTCGCCTGACCAGGTCGTCGAGCGGCACGCCGTCGAGCAGATCGTAGGAAGAGGTGCCGTTCGCACGCGCGCCGAGGCCGGAGGTCGCGTTCGCCTGCGGATCGAGATCGACGACCAGCGCCGGCTCACCGGCCTCCGCCAAGCAGGCCGCGAGATTGATCGCGGTCGTCGTTTTGCCGACTCCACCCTTCTGGTTTGCGAGCGCGTAGATATGGCCGGCCACAGAAGCTCGTTTCAGAGTGAAGATCCGTCGACCGGGCGCGACTCGGCGAGTGCGAGGCCAGGACGCAGGGAGTGCTCGTAGCCAGAGACTCCGGGCGCGACTGAGGACACAGCACCGTGCCGCCGAGCGCGGTCAGGCGGCGGAGTGCTTCGTTTTGAGGCGAGCTTCACAGAACCACTCTACTTGCGAGCGCGGACAGGCCGAGCGGCTCAGATCAGCGGCCGTTTCCTAGCCATTCCCGGCCTGCGCGGGAAGCCTGGAGGGGTCGGCGTGAGCTTCGGGATGAGCACGAGTTGGCGCTCGCGAGAGCCCTCTACGGGGTAGAGCTCGGGCTTGCCGCCGCCGAGCAGGTGCGCCGGCGGAGCCAGATCCTGCTCGAGCGAACCGGCAAACAGAATCGCCGCGCCGCCGGGCTTGACGAGCGGCAGGCACCACTCGAGCGCCACCGGCGGGGGAGCGAGCGCCTTGGCCACTACAACGCCAAAGCTATCGACCTCCTGCTCCTCCGCGCGACCACAGACGATGCGCAGGTTCGGAAAGTCGCGCTCGAACCGCCGGAGAAAGCGGCACTTGCGCAGCTGCGACTCGATCAGCGTTACCGTGCGCTCGGGGAAGGCCGCCGCCAGCGGAATCCCCGGCGCGCCCCCGCCCGAGCCGACGTCGGCGATCGGGCCCGCGAAGCGCGAGACGAGCGGAGTGGCCTGCAGGCTGTCGCGCACGTGCTCGCGCCTGGCCTGCTCGAGCTCGCGGATCGAGGTCAGCCCGGGCGTGCCGAGTAAGGCTTCCAGCCAGCGTTCGAGCCGCGGATCCAGCTCAGTCGGCATTCGCCGGCAGCACGACCACGTAGCGGCTCGGGTCGTTCCCCTCGCTCGTCGTGGTGACCCCCGCATAGCCCTTCAGGCGCTCGTGCACGAGCCGGCGCTCGTAGGCGCTCATCGGCTCCAGAGCCTGCGGCTCGCCGCTGGAGATCGCGCGCTTGGCGGCCTGCAAGGCCGTGTAGCTGAGGGCCGCTTTCTGTCGCTCGCGGTAACCGCCCGCATCGACCGACGCTCGCTTGTTGCCGGGACCGACCTGCTGGTGAACTATTGCGTTTGCGATCTGCTCGATAGCGTCGACCGTCTGGCCGCGGCGGCCGATCAGCACACCGAGATCGCCGCCCGAGAAGTGGATACGCACCGTCTCGGCCTCCTCGCTCAGCTCGACCTGCGCATCGGGTGCGATGGTGCGCACGATCGACTCCACGTAGGCACGCAGCGAGGCTAGGAGCTCGCTCTCGTCGCGGGCCGGAGGATCGGGAACCAGTGCGAAGGCCACCACTCGAGCCGGCCGCGAGCCGATGCCCAGTAGCCCGCGCTCGCCTTCCTCGACTACCTGCAGCGAAACCGACTCGGCCTCGATCCACGGCGCCTGCCGTTTTATCTCAGCCAGCGCCCTCGCGCGAGCCTCTTCGGCGTCGGTGCCCTCGGCCTCGACGTGGAGCTCTTCGGTCACCTGCGCCCGCCCTTCTTCTTCTTGCGCTTGACGCGCCGCGGCGGTTGCGGCGCCCGCGGTTGCGCCTCCGCCTTCTTTGCCGCTGCGGGCGGCGTGCGCGACGATCTCTTGACCGGCGGCGCGGGCTTGGGAATCAGCGTCCTCGTGATCAGGCCCTGCCCGACAGTCCAGAGGTTTGTTGTCGCCCAGTAGAGAACGAGGCCGACCGGGAACCTGAGGATGAACGGCAGGATCACAAAGGGCAGCGCCATCATCATCACGCGCTGCGACTTCTGCGCCGAGCCCGACATGAAGTAGGTCGAGGCGAGCTGGCTGCCGACGTAGATCACGAGCAGTAGGTAGCCGCTCCAGTGCCAGGTGATGTTCTTGGCGATGTTCGGGAAGAGGTCGTGCCCGAGCCAGGAGAAATCGCCACGAGTCACACAGAAATTCGGGTTCGCCGAATGGCCGCGGCAGGGGATGTCGTTTGAGAAATCCTTCAGGACGAAGTACAGGGCTATGAAGATCGGGAACTGCGCCAGCATCGGCAGGCAGGAGGCCATCGGGTTGATGTTGTTCTCCTTGTAGAAGCGCATCAGCTCCTGCTGCTGGCGTTGCTTGTCGTGCTGGTAGCGCTTCTGGATCTCCTTCATCTCGGGCGCGTGCGCCTGCAGGCTCTGCATCGAGTGGATCTGCTTGACGGTGAGCGGCACGATCACGATGCGGACGATCACCGTCAATGCCACGATTGCCCAGGCCCAGGGGAGATGGGCGCTGTAATGCAGCCACTCGAGGATGTAGAGGAAGAGATGCTTGAGCGGGTTGAGGATCGGGCTGAAGACGCTGAAAAGGATCACGCCGGCTGCCCCTTGTGGAGATGATCGCAGGGTCGCCCGAACAGGCGCGCGTCTTCTGGCAGGTCCACTCCACCCGCGCTCCAGGGGTTACAACGCAGCAGCCGCCAGCCGGCCAGAAGCGTCCCGCGAACGAAGCCGTAGCGCTTGAGCGCCTCGATCGCGTAGCTCGAGCAGGACGGGTAGTACTTGCAGCTGGGCCGAAGGAACAACCCGAGCGTGTAGCGATACAGGTAGACGAGCGCGATTGCCGGGTACTTCACGAGCCCGCCTTCTCCATCACTTCGTCGACTCGCTCGCCGAGCCAGTCGAAGCCGCGCGATTCCACCGCCTCGACCAGACCTGGCCGGGCCACGAGTACGTAGTCGAAACCTTCCTTGCGCTCCTTCAACGGCCACACCTCTCGCAGCATGCGCTTGAGCCTGTTGCGCTTGACGGCCGAGCCGACGCCTCGCGGTATGGCCAGGCCCAGGCGTGGCTCGCTGCTTGCGTCCGCGCGTGGGAAGGCGTGCAGCGTGAAGAAGCGAGTCGAGGTCGAACGGCCATGGCGGTAGACATTGTCGAAATCACGTGAGCGCGAGAGCCGGTGCCGGCGGTCCACCTTGCGCGCCTCGCCCGAACTAAGCGGATAACCGCTTGCGACCACGGGCTCGCCGGCGCTTCAGGATCACGCGCCCAGCTCGAGTCTTCATGCGCGCGCGAAAGCCGTGCTTACGCTTCCGGCGGCGTACGTTTGGCTGATATGTGCGCTTCACGCTCTTGCAGATCCTAGAGAGGTCAGTGCCCGTTCTGCGGGCGAGCGCCAGTATAGACGAGGCCCGCGAGACAGAAGTTATCCACAGTCTCGCCACCTGCTTCGCAATCACCTTATTGCCCGCATCGCGGTCAATAATCGACCGCTCCGCAGCCGGTTCTCCACACCTGTGGATTACGGTGTGGACGCACTAAAACCCCTGCAAAAAGTGTACAACGACGGCCGGCTCGCTGTGGATAAATGCCCGTTGTTAGGCCGTCGCAGCGCTGATATGCTCGCACTTCCGCCTCGGACGGCGGATGGACGGTAAGCATTTGGAACCATCACTCCTGGACAACGCCGAGAGTCTCTGGGCTGCGGTCGCCGAGCGACTGCGTGAAGCCCTCAGCGAAGCCACCTTCCAGACCTGGTTCGGAGCCGCCGTGGGAAGCGAGCTGAACGACGACTTCCTGGTCGTCTCGGTTCCCAACGAGTTCACCCGCGAGTGGGTCGAGGGGCACTTCCTCGACCTTCTCCGCGCCACGGTGAAGGATCTCGTCGGGCACGAGTGCGGTGTGCTGCTTTCGGTAATGGACCCGCTCGAAGCGCTGGTCGCCGAGTCCTCCCCGCCCGAGCCCGTCCGAGAAGAGGTGGAACGAAGCGAGGTTCGCACCTCGCCCACGGGCGTCAACCCGAAGTACACCTTCGACCTGTTCATCATCGGTTCCTCGAACCGCTTCGCGCACGCGGCGGCTCTCGCCGTAGCCGAGCGACCCGCTCGCGCCTACAACCCTCTTTTCATCTACGGCGGCACAGGGCTCGGCAAGACGCATCTCCTGCACGCGATCGCCCACTACGTCTCCCAGCACTCGCGCACCTTGAGCGTCTTCTACGTGACCAGCGAGAGCTTCATGAACGACTTCATCGACTCGTTGCGGGACAAGCGCACCGACAGCTTCAAGCAGCGCTACCGCCACTACGACGTGCTCCTGGTGGACGATCTCCAGTTCTTCGAAGGCAAGGAGCGGATCCAGGAGGAGTTCTTCCACACCTTCAACGCGCTTTTTGAGGCCGGCAGCCAGGTTGTGCTCTCATCCGACCGGCCACCTCGCGAGCTGGCGACACTCGAGCCTCGTCTTCGTTCACGCTTCGAATGGGGTCTCATCACCGACATCCAGCCGCCCGACCTCGAGACACGGATCGCAATCCTGCGCAAGAAGGTTCACACCGAGGGTATCCACGTTCCCGACTCTCAGGTTCTGACCTTTATCGCCAGCCTCATCTCCTCGAACATCCGCGAGCTTGAAGGTGCGCTCACGCGAGTGGTCGCATTCTCTTCGCTGACCGGGCGCATGATGACCGTCGAGTTGGCGCAGGAGGTGTTGAAGGATGTCTTCCCTCCCGAGGCTGCCGAGGTGAGCATCCACCACATCCAGGAAGAGGTTGCGGGTCGCTTTGGCCTCTCCCTCACAGAGCTCTGCAGCGACAGACGTTCACAGAACATCGTCTATCCCCGCCAGGTCGCGATGTACCTTTCCCGCGAGCTCACAGACTCCTCGCTTCCAAAGATCGGCAAGGAGTTCGGCGGCCGCGATCACACTACAGTCATTCACGCGACTTCTAAGATCGCACGGCTAATCAAGGAAGACCGCTCGGTCTACAACCTCGTTCAAGAGCTCACGGCGCGCATAAAGCAGGTGCGTTAGCTGTGGGTTGTCGGTGGAAGAGTGTGAACACCTCGACCATTCTTGATGCGGCGCTTCCGCGCTATCCCGCTTCTGCTTTACTTCTCCCCAACCATAGTCCTCAACAAAAACCCAATCTTGGCGCGGGTTTGGCGGTGGTTTCCTCGGTCCTAACAAGCTCTACTACGACTACAAGAAAATACTCTTTATGATTGAAACAGATACGAGCCTCACATCCGGGATAAAGCTCCGTTGTTCGAGAGAGCGACTCGTTGAGACAGCCTCGATGGTTGCACGTGCTGTTTCGTCAAGAAGCGCGGTGCAGGTTCTGGCCGGAGTTCTAGTGACCGCAGGGAACGGACGCGTCCGTCTCGCTGCCACCGACATGGAGCTATCGATCTCATCGTCGTTCGCTGCAGAGATCGAAGGAGAGGGTGCGAGCGTCGTCCCGGGGAGAGTGTTCGTAGACGCTTGCCGTTCACTTCCGACTAGCGAGAGTGAAGTGACGATCGAGCAGACTAGTGGCTCTAGGATGGTAAGTCTTTCCTGCGGCGCCGCTTCTTATCGATTAAACGTCTCGACCACGGACGATTTTCCTCGCCTGCCGGAGATGGCCAGCGAGGGAGTCTTCAAGGTCAACCGCGAGGCGTTTCTCGAGACTGCGGGCCGCGTTGCACGAGCCGCGTCGCGAGACGAGTCGCGCCCGGTGTTAACGGGCATTCTCGTGCAGTTCGAGAAAGGCTCAGCCACTTCTACGCGCAAGCTGACAATGGCCGCGACCGATTCCTACCGCCTCGCGGTAAGAGAGACTGAGCTCGACGGCGACACGCCGGAGCTGGAGGCGATCGTGCCGGCTCGTGCGATCGCCGAGCTAGCGCGCATTCCCGCCACCGGCAGCGAGCTCGAGCTGGCGATCCAGGACAACCACGCCGTCTTCTCGCTCGGCGATACGACGCTGAGCACGAGACGAATCGACGGTCAGTTCCCCAACCACCGCCAGCTTCTCCCCGAGAGCTTCGAGCACACGATGAAGTTGGCGCGGACGGAGTTTCTCGACGTCGTGCGCCGCGTGGCCGTGATGGCACAGCGGACGAGCCCGATCAGGCTGCGCTTCGACGAGGGAGTGCTGACCGTCTCGGCGCAGACGCAGGATGTCGGCGAGGCAAGCGAGACGCTGCCGGTCGCCTTCAGCGGCGAGCCGATCGAAATCGGGTTCAACGCGGAGTTCCTGCGCGAGGGCATCGAGTCTGTGATTGGCGATGAGATCGAGTTGAACCTGATCAACCCGATCCGGCCTGGACTCCTTCGCGCGGAGGGCGACAGCTTCTGGTACCTGATCATGCCGATTCGCCTCGCGGGCTGAGCGTTCGCCAGATCACGCTGCGCGACTTCCGCTCGTACGAGCGCCTCGAGCTGGAGCTGGAGGGCGGCCTCGTACTGGTCGCCGGGCCCAACGGGGCCGGCAAGACGAACCTGGTCGAGGCGGTGCACGTCGGGACTCAGGCCTTCTCGCCGCGAACCAGAGCCGACGCCCAGTTGATTCGCTTCGGCTGCGCCGGGGCCCGCGTCGCGCTTCGTGTCGAGCGCCGTGGTGGCGGCGCAACGGTTGAGGTGGCGATCGTCCGCGGGGAAGGTAAGCGAGCTCGCCTGAATGGAGCTCCTCTGGCGGCGCCCGATCGACTGAGGAGCGAGCTCCCGACGCTCGTCTTCACGCCCGACCGACTCGTCGTGGTAAAGGGTGGGCCGTCCGTCCGCCGGGCCTACGTCGATCGAACGTTGTCACGGCTGATTCCTACGCAGGCGAGCCTTCCACGCGCCTTCGGCGAGGCGCTGGGGCAGCGCAACGCATGCCTGCGAAAGATCGGGCTCGGCTTCTCGAGCAAGGAGGCGCTGGCGCCCTGGAGCGAGCAGGTCGCGACGCTTGGATCCTCGCTCCAGGCGGCTCGCCTGCGCTCGATCGAGATGCTCTCGCCTCGTTTCGCGGATGTCGGAGCGGCGCTCGGGCTAGCGGATTGCAGGCTCGAGTATCCGGTTGAGCCGCTTACGATCGAGCTGCTCGAAGAGCGGCTGGCCCGCGATCTGGAACGGGGAACGACGAGCGCCGGCCCACACCTCGACGAAGTGGTCGTTCTGGCCAAAGGACGAGAGCTTCGTTCCTTCGGCTCGCAGGGAGAGCAGCGAACGGCGGTGCTTGCGCTCCTGCTGGCCGAAGCCGAGCTGCTGACCGAGCGAGACACCGGCGCACCACTCCTGCTGCTCGACGATGTGCTTTCGGAGCTCGACGTGGGCAAGCGCGAGGCACTGATCGAGCGGCTGCGCGGGCTTGGGCAGACGATTGTGACGGCCACCAGCGACGGCGCCCTGCCCGAGAGGCCCGATCAGGTCGTGTGGGTAAACGAGGGGAACGCCGAGGTAGCGTGATGGACCGGCTCGAGAAAGAGATCAGGAGGATGGCGAAGCGGGTCGGGCTTCCCGCCGCGAGCGAGCTGGTTCGAATCTGGCCCGAGGCGGTCGGCGAGACGATTGCGGCGAACGCGTGGCCGGCGCGGCTGAACCGAAAGGGTGTGCTGCAGGTCAACACCAGCTCCGCGACCTGGGCGTTCGAGCTCAAGCACCTGGCGCCACAGATCCTCGCCAAGCTCGAGCAGGCACTG
>CAZWTK010000044.1:0-13709 GCA_964636655.1 uncultured Gaiellales bacterium | reverse complement strand
TGCCTCAAGTTCCGCGCGGGCCTTCTCGACATCGGCGACGTGGAGTGCGAGATGCCCGTTCTTCTGAGGTTGGAAGGGCGCGCCGTAAACCTCCGGCTCCCAGATGGCGAGGCAGGTGTCACCAACCCAGACTTCGTACTGCGAGCGCTCGTCGGCGCGAAGACCCAACACCTCGCCGTAGAAGCGGCGCGCGCGCTTGGCGTCGCGCGAAGGAATGCTGACGAAGTCGAGCTTCTCGATGATCTCCACGGCTATCCCACGCTTCCTTCCATCTGCAACTGGATCAGGCGGTTCATCTCGACCGCGTACTCGAGCGGCAGCTCCTTGGTAATCGGCTCGACGAAGCCCGATACGATCATCGCGCTCGCGTCCTGCTCGGAGAGGCCTCGGCTCATCAGGTAGAAGAGCTGCTCCTCGCCGATCTTCGACACGGTCGCCTCGTGCGCAATCTCCGAGTCGGACTCGTTCACGCGGATCGTCGGATACGTGTCGGAGCGCGACTCCTCGTCGAGGATGAGCGCGTCGCAGACCACCTTCGACTTCGCTCCGCGGGCACCGCTGGCCACGTTGACGAGGCCGCGGTAGGCCGCCCGGCCGCCGCCGCGCGAGATCGACTTGGAGGTGATTACCGACGTCGTTCGCGGAGCGAGGTGAATGCACTTGGCACCCGCGTCGAGGTGCTGGTCCTGCCCGGCGAAGGCGATCGACAGCACCTCGCCGTGCGCTCCCTCGCCCTTCAACCAGATGGCCGGGTACTTCATCGTCAGCTTCGATCCGAGGTTTCCGTCCACCCACTCCATGGTCGCGTTCTCCTCGGCGACCGCTCGCTTGGTGACCAGGTTGTAGACGTTGTTCGACCAGTTCTGGATGGTCGTATAGCGGCAGCGCCCGCCCGGCTTGACGAGGATCTCGACCACGGCCGCGTGCAGCGAGTCCGAGGAGTAGATGGGGGCCGTACACCCCTCGACGTAGTGCACGAAGGCGTTCTCGTCCACGACGATCAGAGTGCGCTCGAACTGGCCCATGTTCTCGGCGTTGATGCGGAAATAGGCCTGTAGCGGCATCTCGACGTGGACACCCGGAGGCACGTAGATGAAGGAGCCGCCCGACCAGACCGCTGTGTTGAGCGCGGCGAACTTGTTGTCGCGGTAGGGAATGATCGTGCCGAAATGCTCGCGCACGATCTCCTCGTGCTCGCGTAGACCGCTGTCCATGTCCAGGAACAGGACGCCCTGGCGCGTCAGCTCCTCCTGCAGCTTGTGGTAGACGACTTCCGACTCGTACTGGGCGCCCACTCCCGCCAGATACTTCTTCTCGGCCTCGGGGATGCCGAGCCGGTCCCAGGTCTTCTTGATGTCGGGCGGCAGCTCCTCCCAAGACGAGACCTGCGCTTCGGTCGGCTTGATGTAGTAGAACATCGCGTCGAAATCGATCTCCGATAGATCGCCGCCCCAGGTCGGTACCGGACGCGTTAGGAAGTGCTCGTAGGCTTTGAGGCGCCGCTCGAGCATCCAGGTCGGCTCGTTCTTCTGGGCCGAGATCGTCTCCACGACCTCTCGCGTGAGTCCGCGGCCGGTGCTGAACGTCGGCTCGTCGGTCGTGTGGAAGCCGTACTTGTAGTCGCTACCGATCTGTGAGACGTCTGTCTCGGCCTTGGCCATCAGTTCACCTCAGCAACTTCCTCCGGTAGGTAGGAGTCGTAGCCGTCGGCCTCGAGCTTCTCGGCCAGCACCGCGTCGCCCTCGGCGACGAAGCGTCCGGCCGCAAACACGTGCACGAAATCGGGATATACGTAGTTCAGGATACGTTGGTAGTGGGTGATCACGACGACGCCCAGCTCGGGGTTGACCAGATCGCTCACACCGCCGGCCACGGTCTTGAGGGCATCTATGTCGAGCCCTGAGTCGGTCTCGTCGAGTACGGCGATACGCGGATGAAGAAGCGCCATTTGCAGTATCTCGACCCGCTTTTTCTCGCCGCCCGAGAAGCCGTCGTTCAGGTAGCGACCGAGCAGCTCGCGCGGCACCTTGAGCTGCTCCATCGCCGCCGCCAGCTCCTTGCGGAAATCGGAGATCGGGATCGGGTCGTCCTCGCCGCCGGCGCGTGCCCTGCGCAAAGCGTTGATAGCCGAGCGTAGGAAGCTGGTCACGGTCACGCCCGGCACGGCGTTCGGGTACTGGAAAGCCAGGAAGAGGCCAAGCTGGGCGCGCTCGTCAGCGCCGAGCGGGAGCAGGCTAACTCCGTCGATGAGCACGTCTCCGCCGGTTATCTCATAGGCCGGGTGTCCCATCAGAGCGTAGGCGAGCGTCGACTTTCCCGAGCCGTTCGGGCCCATGATCGCGTGTACCTCCCCGCCCTTGACGGTGAGATCGATGCCCTTGACGATCTCGGCTCCGTCGGTCAATGCGACGTGAAGATCCTTTATCTCTAGTAGTGGCATTTCTTATGGTGCCTTACCTCTCCAGGAAGGAGAAACTCGCTGGGAACCCCGCTTTCCACTTTAGCGGTCCCGTTAGGCGGGCCAACGGCTCCGCCGGGGTCGCGCTCGCATATCCCCCGAATCGGCCCGACTCGAAACGCGGTCGGTCGCCTCAAGCGGCCAGGAAGAAGCGCTCGCGCGCTTCCATCACCGCACAGAAGGCGTCGACGACGAGCGGATCGAACTGGCTGCCGGCGTTCCGACGCAACTCGGCCCTGGCGTCCTCGACGCTCATCGCCTTGCGATAGGGCCGCTTCGAGATCATCGCGTCGAAGGCGTCGCAGACGCCGATGATGCGGGCGCCCAGCGGGATGTCGGCGCCGCTCAGGTGATCTGGGTAGCCGCATCCGTCGTAGCGCTCGTGTGTCCAACGGATGATCCGTGCGACCTTGTGCAAGGCCGGGGCGGCGTGCAGGATCCGCTCGCCGATCAAGGAGTGGCGCTCGACGAACTTGCGCTCCTCCACGTCGAGGGGGAAACTCTTTTGCAGGATCGTGGTCGGCAGCGCCGTCTTGCCGACGTCGTGCAGCTCGGCCGCCATCCTGATCTGCTCCAGCTCCTCGATGCCGACGCCCAGTTTGAGCGCGACGGCCTCGACGATCTCGGCCAGCCCGTGCAGGTAGTCGCCGCAGTCGGGGCCGCGCTTGGCGAGCGCATCCATCAACACCTCGTTGGACTGAAGCGCCCCGGACGACGGGCGCAGCGAGTACTTGAGCGCGTACATCCGCTCGTTGGCCACCCGCAGCGCGTCCGAGACCGTGCTTCCCTCGTGCGGAAGCAGCGCCGTCCCGTAGCAGGGCGCGACGGTAAATCCATCGCCTTCCTCGACCAGCGCGGATGCGGCCAGGTCGGCAAGCCGGCCGACATCGTCCTCGACTGTGAGCAGCGCCGCGAACTCGTCGCCGTCGAGGCGGTATGCGCTACCACGCGCGGCCGTAAACCGTGCGAGCTTGCCCGCCAGGCGCTTGAGCAGAGCGTCGCCGGCCGGATAGCCAAAGGTGTCGTTGTACTCCTTGAAACCGATCAAGTCGAGCAAGACGAGCAGAACGGGGTGGTCGGGCGTGGCGCCGGCGAGCGCTTGGTTCAGGTCGGCGAGAAGCCGGCTGCGACCGGGGAGGCCGGTCATGTCCTCGGTTACGAGTTGCTGCCTTGGCGAATGGCGGCGCAGCAACTCGGCTCCGGTCAACGCGCAGCTCGCGGCGATGAGCGCCACGATCGTCTGCACCAGCTGGGCCGCGCCGTGCGGAGTGGACAGCCCATACCCGATCGCACAGAGGGAGAGCGCCGTGACCAGGTACAGCGCCAAGAGAGTCGCCAGAAACAGCCTTCGGCTCATGTTGAAAACATCGGCTGCTACCCGACACGCATAAGGTGATTAGGCTTCCCCGGAATGCGCGTACTCGTCACAGGCGGCGCCGGCTTCATCGGCTCCCATTTCGCCAAGCGCCTACAGCGGGCCGGCGAGGACGTGGTCGTACTCGACAAGCTCACCTACTCCGGCAATCCCGCCAACCTCGAGGGGAGCGGGATAGAGCTCGTCGTCGGCGACATCTGCGACCTGCAGGCGGTGGAGCAGGCCGCGAAGGGATGCGAGGCGATCGTCAACTTCGCCGCCGAGACGCACGTCGACCGCTCGATCCTCGGCGCCACCGATTTCGGACGCACCGAGTTCGTCGGTACCCAGACGTTGCTCGAGCTGGTGCGGAAGACGGAGTCACGTTACGTCCAGGTCTCCACCGACGAGGTCTACGGCGACCTCGAGGCGGGTGGCTCCTCGCGCGAGAGCGATCCCCTCTGCCCCTCCAGCCCCTACAGCGTCGCCAAGGCGGCCGGCGATCTTCACATTCCCGCCTATGTTCGCACCTTCGCCGTTCAGGCCTGTGTCACGCGCGGCTCCAACACATACGGGCCGAACCAGTATCCCGAGAAGCTGATTCCGCTCTTCACCACCAACGCGCTCGACGGCGAGCCACTGCCGCTCTACGGCGACGGCAGGCAGGTACGCGACTGGCTCTACGTCGAGGATCACTGCGCCGGCATCGAGGCGGTGCTTCGCCGCGGACGGGCGGGCGAGATCTACAACATCGGGGGGGGCCAGGAGATCGAGAACATCGAGGTCGCCAAACGGATCATCGAGCTCACGGGAGCCGACCCGAAGTTGCTTCAACACGTCGAAGACCGGCCGGGCCACGATCGCCGTTACTCGCTCAGCTGCGAGAAGGCCAAGCGAGAGCTCGGCTGGGAGCCGGTCGTTCCCTTCGCAGACGGGCTGGCGCAGACGGTGGCCTGGTACGGCGAGAACCTCCCCTGGTGGCAGTCGATCAAGTCGGGCGAGCACTACCGCGCCTACTACGAACGGCAGTACGCCGAGCGCCTCGGAAACGCCTAGTAGGTCTCGCAGCACGAACGGCGAAGTCGTCGCGCGGACACTCAGCGTGTCTTCGACGCGATCTCTTCTCGCGTATCGAGCAACGCGCAATACGGCCGGCTCGAAGCGGTTTCGCTAGCCTCGAGGCTCGACCTCATGACTCATCGTGCTCAAATAGCTCTCGTCGCCGGCGTCGCCGGGCTCATCCTGACGCTCGTTCCTCTGAGCGCGGCCGCCGGCTCGGAGCGCGCCCGGACGTCGTCGGAGTTGGCCTGGTCACCGGCGACGCTGGTCTTCTCGGGGCACGGCTGGGGTCACGGCGTAGGGCTCAGCCAGTACGGCGCCTACGGCTACGCGAAGCACGGCTACAGCTACGACCGGATAGTCGCCCACTACTACCGGGGTACAGATCTGGAGCCCGGTCCCGCCAAGACAATCAGGGTTCTGCTCGCAAGCGGAGCCTCGAGCCTCACGATCTCCTCAGCCGCACCGTTCTCGGTCGAGGACTCGAGCGGCTTCTCCTACGACCTCGCCGACCTTTCGCTGAAGCTGACCCCCTCGCTCAAGGTCGAGCTCGTCGACGGCGGCAAGATCGCCCTCTCCGGGCCGCTCAAGTTCAGGGCTACGACTTCGCCACTCGTCTATGCGGGGCGCAAGTACGGGGGCACCTTCCGCGTCTTCGTCAGCGGCGACAGGCTGCGCCTGATCAACAACGTCGGCCTCGAACGCTACATATACGGCGTCGTCCCCTGCGAGTCGCCACACGACTGGCCGGCCGAGGCGCTCAAGGCGCAGGCGGTGGTCGCTCGTACCTACGCGCTCGCATCCGCCAAGCCGGGCTCCGACTTCGACGTCTTCCCGGACACGCGCAGCCAGGTCTACCGCGGTATCTCCGGCGAATACCCGGAATCGACCGCGGCCGTGAAAGCCACCGCCGGCGAGATCGTCTACTACGACGGTGAGGTAGCGCGAACTTTCTTCTTCTCCACCTCCGGAGGACGCACGTCCTCGATCAAGGACGCCTGGCCCAAGGCCAAGCCCGAGCCGTACCTGGTCTCGGTGAAGGATCCCTACGACGACGCCTCGCCCTACCACAGCTGGGGGCCGGTGAAGTTCTCGTCGCGGCGGCTCGCCAAGCGCCTCCACGTCAGCGGACCGATCTCCGACCTGAAGACGAAGAGAAACCGCTCCAAACGAGTGGCGATCGTCACGCTCACGGGTGCCGGTGAGAAGGTCTGGCGGACCACCGGCGACAGCGTCAAGCTCGCGCTCGGGCTGCGCTCGAGCTGGTTCACCGCGACCGTGCTCGCGCTCCAGTATCCGCGTAGGGCCATCGCCGCTGGAAGCAAGCTGCGACTCAACGGACGGGCCAGAAACGCGAGGTCGCCGTCGCTCGAGATGCGCTCGCCGGGCGGCGCCTGGCAGAAGCTGCGGAACGTCCGGCCCAACTCGTCCGGCCTGTTCAAGGTGACGCTCAGGCCAAGCGCAACCGCTCGTTATCGCCTCGTCGCCAAAGACGCGGTCGGGGCGCCGGTGCGAATCAAGGTGACTTCCGCGGGCTGAGCGAGCCGGTTTTCGAGGGCGCGGCGACTCTCCCCGATTGGACGATGCGCCGAGACCTGCGTCGCACTACGCTTTCTGCATCAAGCGCCTCTGGATGATTCCGCTCCTGCTGCTCGCGGGGGCGACAGGGGGAGCGGGCGCTCGAACGACTGCTTCCCTGCCGCCGCTTCCAAAAGCGTGGCCGCACACGCTTCAGCTCGGCATGGCCAGCGAGCCTGGCGACGCCAGGAAGATGAGGCGCACGGCTCGCTTCCCCTTCCGCTACCAGTACCTCGCCGGCGGAGCGAACACCGGCCAGGGCTGGGCGACCTGGAACGAGAACGGCTCGTTCGTCACCCGCTACATCCGCGAGTCGGTCGCGCGCAAGATGACTCCCGTCTTCCCCTACTACATGCTGCTGCAATCGAAGCCGGCCGGCGGTGACGAGGCACAGACCGACCTCGCTCATGTGAACAGCGTCACGGTCATGCGCACCTACTATGCCGACCTGAAGCTCTTCTTCCGGCGGGCGCATCAGGCCACGAAAAAGCCCGTTGTGCTTCACGTCGAGCCCGACTTCTGGGGCTACGCCGAGCAGGCCTCGACCGGCGACGAGGCCTCGACCGTACCGGCCGCCGTCGCCTCGACCGGGCTGCCCGAGCTGGCCGGCCTCCCGAACACGGTGGCGGGCTTCGCCCAGGCCGTCGTGGCGCTGCGCGACAGGCTGGCGCCGAACGTGATTCTCGCCTACCACATGAGTATCTGGGGGACGATGCACGACATCGTCTACGAGAAGCCTTCGAACGCGACCGTGCGCCGCTACGCCGCTCGCTCGGCCGCCTTCGAGCGCTCGCTCGGGGCCCACTTCGACATCGCCTTCGGCGAGTACTCCGACCGCGACGCCGGCTTTTACCAGGTGGTTCAGGGTAACCCGAAGCTCTGGTTCAAGCCCGCCGACTTCCGCCGCCACCTGCTCTACATGAAGACCTTCGTACACGCGGCCAAGCTGCGCATGGTCATCTGGCAGATCCCCTACGGCAACACGATCATGCGGGCCGAGTCGAACACCTGGAACCACTTCCAGGACAATCGCGTACAGTGGCTACTGGGCGACTTCGGACGGGCCCATCTGCGCGCTTATGCCAAGGCGGGCGTCGTCGCCTTCTTGTTCGGCCGCGGCGCCGACGGGCCCACCTGTGCCTGCGACGCCGCCAAGGACGGAGTCACCAACCCGCCCCCGATCAACGGCAACAAACAGCGCTCCTACTCGGCCGACGACGACGGCGGCTACTTCCGTAAGCGAGCGAAGGGCTACTACAAGCGCGGGGCGCTGAAGATTCCGGGCTAGGCGCCAAGCTTCGCGAAGCCGCTCGGCGGAACGACTCCCTCCTCCACCTCGACGAACTCTCGATAACGGCGGCGCCAGTGATAGCCGCCTCCGATTGCATCGCGAAGCGGGCGCTCGTCCAGGAATCGCGGAGCTGGCCAGATTCCAGCGCTGGCGCGATAACTGCTCCACTCCCATTCCGGGGGCGTCTCGCACAAGCCGGCCCGGACTGGGTTGTGTGCGACATATCTGCAGGCGGTCAGCAGGTACGAGTCGCTGTCGATCAGCTGGGCCATAAACCGATTGCGAAACAGGTGTGCGCTTCTCCCGTGAATCGAGTTGAATCGCCTCGAGTAGCCGCCATTCAGTTCCTGCATCGCCTTTGAGAGGCGCTGATCTGGCGTCAGCACCACTAGGTGGTAGTGGTTGGTCATCAAGCAGTATGCGAGACACGGGAGCCGGTAGCGATCGAGCGTCTTCTCGAGTTGATCGAGAAACAGCTCGCGGTCGGGATCGTGCCGGAAGATCGGCCTTCTATCGCTTCCTCGCGAGGCAACGTGGTAGATCCCGTCAGGGACGAAGATGCGGCGCCGGCTTGCCATCTCGCCACCCTACGCGCGCGTTTTCTGACGAGCAGGTTCTCCGAGTGAAAGATTCACCTTTGTTACAGATGTGTCTTGACGCGATACACCCCCTTCTGCTCCGCGTCTGACGAAGAGGGGTGTTCTGGCTCACATCCGACACTGTCTCGGCACATCGCGCGAGTCGGGCTCGGCTGCGTGATCGTGCGTCTCCAATCTGCCAAAGCGGCGGTGGGGGTCGCCTTCGAAACGGTTTCTAACGCCCTACTGATTGTCGGACAGCCCTTCTGCGGGTACGTCGCGCAGCTTGCGAGCCGGATTGCCGACAGTCCGCGGCGCAACATCCTTCGTGAATGGTCGACTTCCACGATAGGCGGATCTAACGAGAGCAGCTACCGTCCACTCGTGGTAAATCTCCAGACAACGCGGCTAATCCTGGAGCCGTGGCACGAGCGACACCGCGTCGCATGGCGAAGAATCTGCCGCGATCCCGAGGTGATGCGCTACATCGCAACGGGCGAGATCTGGGATACGGACAAGGCGGGTGAGGTTTTCGACAGTGCGCTGACGCACTGGCGAGAGCACGACTTCGGCTGGCGCTCGGCGCTCGACAAGACGAGCGGCGACTGGCTCGGCTTCGTTGGGCTCAACCGGCTCGGGCCGGGCATCGAGGGAGTCGCGGCGTGCGAGGTCGAGATCGGCTGGTGGATGACCCGCGCGGTCTGGGGCCGTGGCTACGCGAGCGAGGGCGCGACTCGTATCCGCGACGAGGGATTCGAGCGAGTCGGGCTCGATCGCGTGATCGCGCGCCTCCAGCCCGCGAACGTGGGCTCAGCTCGAGTATCCGAGAAAATCGGATTGCGCTTCGAGCGCGAGACGACCGCAGCGAGCGGCGAGGCGAATCACATCTACGCACTTGATCGCGGCGACTGGAGACGCCAACTCAAGAGCGAGACGTAAGCGCTCGGAAGCCGCTACTGGTTCTCGAACAGCTCTTCTTCGGGCACGTCGCGCAGCTTGCGCGCCGGATTGCCGACGACGACGGTACGCGGCGGAACATCTTTCGTAACCACCGCACCGGCGCCGACGAAGGCCTCCTCGCCGATCTCTACGCCCGGGCAGAGAACCGAGCCGCCGCCGACGCGAGCGCGCCGACGGATGGTCGGGCCCTTCATCAGCTCGAGGCGCTTCTCAGTGCGGCCCATGAAGTTGTCGTTGGTCGTCTGCGCGCAGGGCGCGATGAAGACGTCTTCCTCGACGGTCGTGTATGCGGTGATGTAGGCGTTCGCTTGAATGCGAGTGCGGTCACCGATCGTCGTGTCGTTCTCGACCAGCGAGCCGCGCCCGACCACGCTGCTCGTGCCCAGCGTGACGCGCTCGCGGATGCAGGCCTGGTCGCCGACGATAGCGCCCTCACCAATCGTGGCGCCCGCGAACACTATCGCGCCGGTCGAAACGGTCGCGCCGGCACGGATGACCGCCGGCGGAAGAGGCTCCTTCTTGGCGGTCGAGCGCTTGCCCAGCGAGGGTTGCTTTCCGACCACAGCGTTGTCGAGGATCTTGCAGCCCTCACCCAGCACGGTGCCCGGATAGACGATGGCGCTGGCAGCGATCTCGCAGTTCTCGGCGGCCATTGCTAGCTACCTGCCGCGAGCGACTGCTGAAGCTGATCGAGCGTGCGCGAGACGGCGAGCCCGTTACGGGCCACGGCGTTGGCATCGCCCTTGCCCGCCACGAGATCGAGGAAAGTCTGGCACTCGAGGCGCAGCGGCTCGTCGTTCGGCACCTTCGGCGAGTACTTGTCGCCGGTGCGCGTTCGCCACTCGCCGTAGGTGTCGGTCGGCTGCTCGGGCGCCTTGTCGAAGACGGTGATCTTGTGATCGAGCTCCATATCGTCGAAGACGACCATCTTCTCGCGCCCGACAACGGTCATCTTGCGCATCTTCTGCGGATCGAGCCAGGAGAGTTGCATGTGCGCCACCTTCCCGGAGGGGAAGCGCAGGTAGCAGAACACGACGTCCTGGACGCCGTCGGTGAGGAAGGACTGACCGTGCGCCGAAGCCTCGCTCGGCTCCTCGCCGATCAGGTACAGGATCACCGAGAGGTCATGTACGCCGAGCGACCAGAGAGCGTTCTCGTCGCGGCGGATCTTACCCAGGTTCTGGCGGTTTCCGTACAGGTAGAGGACGTCGCCCAGCTCGCCGGAATCGACGATCTTCTTGAGCATCAGAACGCCGGGGTGGTAGAGAAGCAGGTGACCGGGCATCAAGACGAGACCACGCGCCTCGGCCAGCGCGACCATCTTCTCGGCATCGGCCGCGTTCATTGCCATCGGTTTCTCGACGAAGACGTTCTTGCCGGCCTCGAGCGCCTGCACGGCCAGCGGCGCATGCGTTGGCACCGGGGTGGCGATCACAACGGCGTCCAGCTCCGGATCCTCGAGCAGATCCTCGAAGCGGGTGGTCGCGCGAGTATTCGGATAGCGCTTTGCCTGCTTCTCGAGCAGCTCGGGCGAGGCGTCGCAAATCCAACGCAGATCGGCGAGAAGATCGAAGTTGCGGGCCAGGTTCGGGCCCCAGTAGCCGAGACCGGCGACTCCAACCTTTACGCGCTCGGCCACTACAGCTTCCAAACCTTCCCCTCGCGAGGCGCCTGCGCCTCGGTCGCGTTGCGAAAGTCGACGACCAGCTCGGCGCGGCTGACGACATCCTCGTAGTCGATCGCGGAGTGATCGGTGACGACGACGACGCAGTCGTAGTCCTCGGGCGCGAGCTCGACCGACTCCAGCTCGAACTCCGGCAGCTTGGGCACGTGCGGGTCGTGGTAGGAGACCAGTGCACCCTGCTGGAGCAGGAGCTTGATCACCTTCAGCGCGGGCGACTCGCGCATGTCGGAGATGTCCTTCTTGTAAGCCACTCCGAGCACGAGGATCTTCGAGCCTCTGATCGGCTTGCGCTGCGAGTTGAGCGCCCGCATGATCTTGCCGCGGCAGTAGTAGGGCATGCTCTCGTTGATCTTGCCGGCCAGCTCGATGAACTCGGTCGAGAAGTTGTGCTCACGCGCCTTCCAGGTGAGATAGAAGGGGTCAATCGGGATGCAATGACCGCCCAGGCCGGGGCCGGGCACGAACTTCATGAAGCCGAACGGCTTGCTCGAGGCGGCCTCGATGATCTCCCAGACGTCCAGGCCCATGCGGTCGCAGAGCTGAGCCAGCTCGTTGACCAGCGCGATGTTGACCGAGCGGAAGATGTTCTCGAGCAACTTCGTCATCTCGGCCGACTCGGGCGAGGAGACCTCGATCACCGTGTCGACCGCCGTGCGGTAGAGCTCGGCGATCTTCCCGGTCGACGTCTCGTCCAGACCGCCGACCACCTTCGGTGTCGTCTTGGTGGTGAAGTCCTCCCGGCCGGGATCGACGCGCTCGGGCGAGAAGCCGAGGAAGAAGTCCTTGCCGACCCGGAGCCCGCTTCCCTCTTCCAATGCGGGGCGCAGGCGATCGCGTGTGGTACCCGGATAGGTGGTCGACTCCAGCACCACGATCTGGCCCGGTTGCAGCCGGCGGGCGATCTGCTCCACCGACGACATCACGACCGTGAGATCGGGCTCGCGTTGTTTCGACAGCGGCGTCGGCAGGGCGATCAGAATCGCCTCGTAATCTTTCAGCTCGTCGTAGTCGGTGCTCGCCCTCAGGCGTCCGGATTCGACGAGCGCGGACAGAACCGGCGAGGGAACGTCTTCGATGTAGCTGTCGCCGTTGTTGATGCGCCGGGCGCGCTCGGCGCTGATATCCACGAGCAGAACGTCGTTACCGGCCCCGGCAAAGACCTGAGCGAGCGGGACGCCGACATAGCCGGCGCCGACGATTGCGACCTTTCTGGGCATGCGCGCGCAATACCCTACCGGCCCGCAGTCGCTGCAGACAGTCGATACGTACTAGGTCCGCGCCTCGAGAGCCGACGCGATTCTCTCGGAGGCGTGCCCGTCGCCGTAGAGCTCGGGCAGGTCCGCCGGTAGACGAGCGTCCTTCACCGCTCGCGCGATCTTCTCCGGATCGTCGTCGACGAGCACGTTCGCGCCCAGCTCGACCGTGTCCACCCACTCCGTGGAGGGACGCATGGTCACACAGGGCACCCCGTACCAGTAGGCCTCCTTTTGCAGCCCGCCCGAGTCGGTGGCGATCGCTCGCGCCTGCGAGGCGAGCGCGGTCAGGTCGAGGTAACCGAGCGGCGCTGTCAGTTCGATCTTCGAGCTCACCTCCAGCTTCTCGCGCGCGAGCGCGGCGCGCGTGCGCGGATGAATCGGGAAGACGACACGCTCGTCGAGCGCGTTCAATCCTTCGATGATACGGCCGAGTCGCGGCTGAGCGACGTTCGCCTCGCGGTGCACCGTGGCGAGGACGTAGCCGCCGGGCTGCAGCGAGAATCGCCCGAGCACATCCGAGCGCTCGCGCGCGAGCGGAGCGAAAAGCCTGGTTGCGTCGGCCATCACGTCGCCCACCGGCAGCGCCTCGCCGCCCACGCCCTCTTCCGCGAGCGTCTCTAGCGATCGCTCGTCGGGGCAGAGGAGAAGTTGCGCCAGCCGATCGACCTCCACCCGGTTTCGCTCCTCGGGCATCGACCAGTCGCCCGAGCGCAGCCCGGCCTCGACGTGCGCAAGCGAAACGGCGGCGGCGTGCGCGGTGCGCGCCCCCGCCAGGGTCGTGTTCGTGTCGCCGAAGACGATCACCCAGTCGGGCTTTTCGGCCTCGATCGCCGCCAGGATTCCCGGCCGCATCCGCTCGATCATCTCGTCGCGGGGCAGCGAGCCGGCCTCGAGCCTGTAGCGAGGCTCGCCCAGCCCGAGCTCCTCGAAGAAAAGCTGTGACAGCTCGCGGTCGTAGTGCTGCCCGGTGTGGAGCAGAACCTCTTCGATTCCCGCCCTCTCGAGCGCGGCCGAGAGCGGCGCCGACTTGATGAACTGAGGCCTGTTGCCAACGACCGAGAGAACCCGCAAACCGTGTCTCCTTGTTCCAGAAGCTTGAGCTGGTCAGCCGCTACAGTACGTCCTTACGCCGAGGAAGTGCACGCTTCCAGGCGCGAGCGGGCCGTTAGCTCAGCTGGTAGAGCAGGGGACTCTTAATCCCAAGGTCGAAGGTTCGAATCCTTCACGGCCCACTTCTCCGCCGAAAACCGGCCGGCGGGCCGGCTGGAAACGGGACACCTGCCTCAGCTTCTGCGCAACCACCGAACCACGCAGCGCGATCGACTTGCTCTGCGCGGAAGGCAGGGACGAGCCTTGGAGATCATTCTCAGCTCAGCCGCCGCGCGCTCGGCGGCGTTGGCTAACGGACCTTGAAGACGTGGATCACGGGGACGTCGCCGTCGGCGAACTGTTGCGAGACGTAGATCAGGTGGGCGCGGGGATCGTAGGCGG
>CAZWTK010000043.1:0-13779 GCA_964636655.1 uncultured Gaiellales bacterium | reverse complement strand
GCCTGCGGCGCCTTGACTCGACTGCTCCTATGCGCGTTTCGGGCTCACCGTAATTGCGAGGAGAGCGCGAGCGGTAGTCTTTCCGCGGGACAGGCGCGGAGGGGTGGCAGAGCGGTCGAATGCGGCGGTCTCGAAAACCGTTACCCGTCATTCGGCGGGTCGGGAGTTCGAATCTCCCCCCCTCCGCCTCACTTTCCCGGCCGGGACTCCTTCCGGCCGGACCCGGCGGTCTACGGAGCCGCCTCCCGGGAAAGCGAAGATCGCCCGGCAAACTGCAAGGCTCGCGAAAGGCGGTCGGCGCCTTCTTCGACTACTTCTCTTTGCGTGCGCGGAACCGTGCCAGCCGCACTTTTGCGCGGTGACGCGAGGACAGGAGGTACTGAAGCACGACCAGCGCGAGCACGGCGATGATCGCTCCGGCCAGGCTGGAGTTGCGGAAACCGGGAGCGTCGACGTCGAGCGTCCGTTCGGCCGCGTGGGCGGCTTTGTTGGTGCCGAGAACGATGCCGAGCGTGAGCAGGTTGGGAGCTGCCGTAAGCACGGTTGCGAACGCGAAGCCACTCCACGCCTTCCACGGGCGTTTCTTGTGAAATCCCCAACGCCCGACCAGCAGCGGAAGCAGCGTGAAGACGAAGCCGTAGAAGAGTCCGAGCGCCACGCCGACGGTCATGCTGCCGTCGACCTGGCGGCCGACCAGATGCGACCACCAGCGCGGCAGGAAGGCGGCGCCGAGGAATGCAAGCACGACAAGTGCGACGGCCACGACGAGCCCGACCAGCAGGCGCCTCGACCAGTTGGGCTTGTGAGCGACGGTTCTTTCGGGTTTTGCGGTCACTGTTCTCCCCCGGGTCGCGGATGCGGCGTTTCGGGCGTTTTCAGATGCCGAACATCGTAAACCGGTGGATAACGCGATTCCAGGGGTCGAAGACGCGCGCGGTGCCCGTCGCGAACCAGTTACACGAGCTGGCGCTATCGTTTCCACGCCACAAAGAGATGTCCGAGTTGGCCTAAGGAGCGCGACTGGAAATCGCGTACCTGCCGAAAGGCGGGTCGTTACCGCCGGAAATCCGCTCCCCTCCGGGGAGTTTGACGATTTCCGACGGGTGAACGTGAAGACGGCCACTGCGAGCCGATTCTGGGCAAGCGCTATCGTTTGGCGGCTTGGAGAGGTGTCCGAGTTGGCCTAAGGAGCGCGACTGGAAATCGCGTACCTGCCGGAAGGTGGGTCGCGGGTTCGAATCCCGCCCTCTCCGCTGTCTCCGCCGGAAATCTGCGATTTCCGGCGGCGTGCCTCGGCGTACGAGTCACCGCGCCTTTGGCGCGAGTGCCTTGTCTGCTCCCAGAAGCGCACTTGGCTTACCGTGGTCGCGAGCAGTGTTCGTTCTGTTTGAACCTAGGAACGCGTTTTATGGGCCGCAGCCGCGCATGTCGGCTGCGGTGGCCTGATACTCGATGCTGCGAGGCCCTTTACCGCGTCCTCCATTCCTGCTTGTTGGGCGCGCCGGGCTGATGCAGATCTCAAACCGGTCGATCGCGGTAAAGCACGTGGAAGCGAGGGGGAAGCGCCGGCAGCTCGAGGTGCTCGAATTCGGCCTCGAGTTTCGCCCAGACGAGCGGGTGCGTGCGAGAGAACCTCAACTCCTCTCGTCCGTCCACGGCTTCGTCGCTCACGAACGCGAGCCGAACCCGTTCTTCATCGATCGAGCGCAGCATTCGCTGCTCATCGCGCTCGCTCGCCGGATACAGGCAGTAGGTGTCGTAAACGGCCGACCGCCGGCGCAGGATCGGCAGGAGCTCGGCCAGCGTAGGCACCATCAGCAGCGAATCACTCGCATCAAGTCGCTCCTCGGCAACGCGGCTCAGAGAGTCGATCAGCTCGGCGCTCGTTCGCCTGATCCAGAGCGAAGACCCGCCGACGTCGTGGCGGACGTACGCGCCGCGATGCCGGTATCGCTCGATACGTGGGTGGACGGCAAGAATCATCAGCGCCGCCCCGAGACCGAGGATTGGAGCGACGGCAAGCCAGCCGAGACCGTGCCCCGCGAGTGCGATCAGGCCGATAACAACCGGCGAGATCGACTGGGAGAGGTGGTGAAGATCGGCCCGGCTAAACGCGTGGTGGAGGCTAAAGGCTCCAACCGCGGCGGCGGCTACCAGTGCGGAATCGGCCTGGATCTGAGGCCACGACGCCAAGACCGCCCAGACGACGACAGACCACGAAAACGCCGGTAGCAAGACGAAGTAGAGGCCGATAAAGCGTGCGATGAAACGCCAGCCGGCCCACTCCAACCTGTCGACCGCCACCGGGGCCGGTCGCCATGGCCAGGGCACCGAAAGCGGGAGATTCGACGTGCCACGCGCTAGCACGGCCCGCACTCGGCGCTCGAAGAAGGCGGCGAAAAATCCTCGCAGGCAGAGGAACATGATCAGAAGCGGAAGCGCCCCGAGCAGCGCCCCGGCGAAGTAGGCGCCGAGGCCCGGAACAAGCGCGATCGAGTTCGACTTTGCCCCCTCCAGCACTGTGAGGCCGAGGAGCGCAGCCCCCGCGTAGAGCCCGTAGTTGACGCCGAAGAAGGAGATCGCACCGACGACGGCACCCGCCGCGATGACGGCCGGATAGCCGGGATGGACGATCAGCTCAACGCCGGCAAGCACGGCAACCATCGCCAGAGCCGGCTCGAACAGCTTGTACGGCTTGTGAGCCCAGGCTGTGAGGACGATGCCCGCCACCACGACGGCCGGCCAGCCGACTCCCGCTAGGCGAAGCGCCAGCAGCCCACAGGTCAGTCCAAGGAAAAAGAAGACGTGTACCGCGATGCGAAGCGGGACGATGCCGCGACCCAAGACGAACAGCCAGCCGGCGCACCAGTAGTAGCGCCCCGGCTCGTACGAGCGGAAATCGCGCAGCGGCACCTCTCCGGCGAGTACCCGCAGCGTTCCGTACCAGAGATAGCCCTCGTCGGGGGACGGCAGATCCTCTTTGAGCCAAGAGAGAAGCAGTGCGGCCGAGCAGAGAGCAGCCACCACCAGCACCAGTGGGAGGCTCGCCGGGATCAAGGCGCTCCGTGCCGCCTTGCCGACATCTGCTGGAGTCTCACGCTCATATGAGGGCGCGAGATTGTGCGCATTCGGGCCAGGCCGCGATCGCCTCTTGCAGCTCGCGCCGATCCCGCTCCACCTCGCGCGGAGTTCGGGTACCGGCCTCCCTCAACGCGGAGCGTAGGCGTGCGATCGGCTTCGCCTGCCCCTCTCTGCCGACATCGCGCTTATAGGAGCGCCGCAGGAAACAGAAGGAGCTACCGAGCCGAGCCATCTCACCGATCAGCAAACGGCAGGGAATCGGGTGCCCGCGCTCGGGCGCCGTCAGCCCTCCGAAACCGAATCGCCCGGTGATCTTCGAGCCAATGCGCTCCACCGTCCCGTCGATCAGCGCAGTGAAGATATTCGGGCTGTGGCGATCGATCGCGAGATCGTTTAGGCCGACGTAGAGCCGCGAGAGCGGAAGCCGCGCGAACTCCTCCACTCTTGCAACGGCCTCGACCGTCTCGATGAGGGCACCGACGCCGCAGCGACCATGCACGGCATCTAGTACTCGCTCGAGCTCGTGGGGCGAGCGCACCATCGGCACCAGTACCTCGTCGGCGCCGGCGCCGATCGCCAGCTCCAACTCTCGCTTCGTAGTCGCACCCGGATGATTGATCCGACAGAGGACGGGGATGTCGACCCAGGAGCGAACTCGCTCGAGATCCTCGAGCGTGTCGTGGTTGATCTCGGTATCCGCTCCCGCCTGGCGCCGCTCTTTGCCCGCCACCTCCCAGTCGACGATGATCCCGTCGATGCCGGCCTCTGCCGCCTCCAGCACGAACTCTCGCTCGGTGGAGAAAAGCAGCAGCTCGAATCGATCGGGAAGCGCCACTCTCAACCAGTCCGATCCGGATTCTCGAACACGGCGAGCATAGATAGCCCAAACCCGAACGTTCTGCCGCGACGAATCGCCGCCGCCTCGGCCCGCAACGGTACCTCGAGCACACGATTCAACCGGCGCGGCGTCGAGAGCAGATCCGACCGGGGCCGCGCTCGCCGTATCCGCGCCAGCGTGCGTGTACAAGCCGCGAGTGGGAGCAGGAACGCGTTGAAGCCCGTCTCCAGCAGTGGGTGCCAACCTTCACTTTGGGCCTTGCCGGCGAGCTCGCCGGCCCGGTAGCGGCGGACATGGCCGGCGGCCACGTCGTGCGGAGACCAGAGCGCAGGATAGGCGGGGACGGTCGTGATCAAGAAGCTCCCCGGCGAGGATACGCGGCGAAGTTCGGCTAGTGCCAGGCGGTCGTCGAGGACATGCTCCAGTACGTCGAGACAGACCAGGAGGTCGAACTCGTGGTCGGCGAAGGGCAGCCGCTCGAGACCGGCGACTTGGACCGGCCCCACTCCCCGCTCGAGTGCGTACTCGACTGCGGCGGGATTAACGTCGACTCCCGTCACCGGACCGAAGCGCCGCAGATGGGTGAGCATCGCGCCCGAGCCGCAACCCGCGTCGAGAAGTCGGGCGTCGGTCGGCAGCCGCAGGCGCTCGATCGCGTCGATTACGATCCGCCGCCGCCCTCGATACCACCAGTGCCGTTCCTCGAGCAGCGCCTTGAGCTCGATCTGTTCCCGGTCGAGCAGAGGTATGCCAGAGTTTCGGCCGGCGGTCGCATTACCCATCGAGTGATTTATACTCGCCCGTCTTGCCCTCCGAAAAGACACCTGCAGACCGCGTCGGCAACTCGACCAACTCCGCCATCCTGGTCACCGGTGCGGGAGGCTTCATCGGCTCCAACCTCGTCCGGACGCTGACTGCACGAGGTCACTCCTCAGTTCACGCACTCGTCCGTTCGGGCACAAGCCTCGCCCGGCTCGAGGATTTTCCGGATCGGATAACCGTCCACCACGTCGACGCTCACGATCGAGAGGCGCTGCTCGATTGCCTCCGCAGCGTTCGTCCGGTCGCGGTGATCAACACGATCAGGACAGGGCCGAGCTGCGTCGATCCTCTGACCGTCGTGCGCAACAACGTCATGGCGCCTGCGAACCTCATGGTCGCCACGGCTGATTCGGGATGCACGCGTTTTGTGCAGCTCGGCAGTTCTACCGAGTACGAGACACGACGAGGAGAGCTCGACGAATCCACGCCCCTGCGGCCAGTTTCCTTGCACGGAGCGACGAAGGCGGCGGCCAGTTTACTCTGCCAAGCGCTCGCCGCCGAGCTGGACATCGGTCTCGTCGTGCTGAGACCGTTTCAGGTCTACGGCCCCTGGGATGAGCCCACTCACCTCGTACCGACGGCGATCGCCGCCGCCCTCGACGATCGCGAGCTCGTGCTCGCACCCCGCGGAAGGCGCGACTGGGTTTTCGTCTCGGACGTGGTCGAGGCCTGTTTACTGGCGCTCGAAGCCGAGCTCGGCGGCGAAGAGCTGAATCTGGGCACAGGAACGCAGTGGAGCAACGAGGAAGTTGTCGAGACGATCGTTAGACTCAGCGGTCGGCGAATACGCGTGCGCATCGACGAGCGGGCGGGTAGGCCGTGGGATCGCGACGACTGGCGGGCAAACCCGTCGAGAGCCGGCGAGCTACTCGGCTGGAAGCCGCGCCACGACCTCGAGAGCGGTCTGAAAGCGACGATCACCTGGGAACTTGAACAACGCAACCGGGTGGCGGCGCGCGGCGGGGAGAATAAGGTGCGAACGGCCGAATGAAGATTTTGAGGCGCAAGAAGACAAGAGGCGGCACGGACACCGCCGCCTACCGTGTGAGCGCTGTCGTTCCCGTCTACCGAAACGCGGCTACGCTGCGCGAGCTGCACATGCGCTTGGTCGGGGCGCTCGCGGAGCTCGGAGTCAGCGAGCTCATCTTCGTCAACGACGGTAGTGACGACGACTCCGGCGCAGTGCTACACGAACTGGCCCGAGCCGACGAGAAGATCGTCGTCGTCGATCTCGAGACGAACCAGGGCCAGCATCCCGCCGTGCTCGCGGGGCTCGAGCGATCGCAGGGTGATTGGACGGTCGTGCTCGATGCCGATCTGCAGGATCCGCCCGAGGCGATCCCGTCTCTGATCGCCGCGGCATCTGCGGAAGTCGATGCGGTTTTCGCCGGTCGCCGCGGCGGCTACGAGTCACGGCTACGGCTGGTTACTGGAAGGGCATACCGCTGGTTGCTTCACCTGGCGGCCGGCACTCCGGCCGACGCCGGGGCGTATGTGGTGCTCAGCCGGCGCATGGTCGCGCGACTGCTCGAGATGAGCTCGCTGATGCCTGGCAGGCCGCCCGCGCTGGTGGGGATGATCGGGTGCTCGGGCCTGAAGACGGCGTCGCTGCCGGTGGAGCGCGCTCGCCGCGCTCGAGGGAGCTCGGCCTACACGACCGGCCGGCGCATACGTAGCGGGCTCCAAGCGCTCAGCTGGGCTATAGCGTGGAAGTTGCGCGAACGCTCTAGAGCGGCGAGCGCCAGGTCGATCGACAAAGCGACGCACCCCGCGACGCAGGCCGAGATCGAGCGCCACAACGCGTCGCAGCGCCGCTATTTCGAGCGGGCGCCGAAGTCCACGATGATCCCGAGCGGGGATACCCGATACCTCAACCGTCAGGTCGACGAAGCGCTCGTCGCGGCCGGGATTCACCCCGGCGAGCGCGTCCTGGAGATCGGCTGCGGCATGGGCCGCTACACGCTTCTGCTCGCCGACAGAGGGGTGCGGATCGAGGGTCTCGATCTCTCGCGCGTCTTGCTCGATCAACTGCTCGAGTTCGATGCCGGCCGGCACGAGATTCCGTTGCACCACGCCGACGTCCTGGATCCTCCGGCCGAGCTGCTCGGCAGGTTCGACGCTGTCGTGGGGATGTTCACGCTTCACCACATCCACGACATCACCGGCTCGCTGCGCTCGATCGCCCGGCTCCTGCGCCCGGGTGGACGAGTGGTGTTTTGCGAGCCGAATCCATTCAACCCGCTGTACTACGTGCAGATCGCGGTACGGTCGGGTATGACCTGGCAGGGCGACGGCGGCATCGTCAACATCCGCCGCGGGCCGGTCGCTCGCGCGCTCGCCGGCGCCGGCTTCGACGATCTGTACTGGAAGCGGTTCGGTTTCTTCCCACCCTTACTCACAAACAGCCCGCTCGGCGCATTCGAGCGGCCGCTCGAGTCGTTCCCGCTCTGGCGTGGCGCGCTCCCGTTCCAGCTCTTCGGCGGCCGCTTGCCGCTGGAAGTCAGCCCCCGTAAGGAGGCGTGACGACTTCCGGCGTCTAAAGCGCCGGCGAGTTGCGGACAGCGGTAGGAGCCCGCGGCCGCCTCACTGAGCCGAAGGCGCTCGCGCCAACAATTGCCTGATCGGGTGATGAAACGGCGAGGGGCCGCTCCTACGATCGGAAATGCGCTTCTGCGGCGCTTTTCCCATGCGGCTTCCACCTCATGTTCATGCTCTCGTGCTCGCGACCGCGTTCATCACGTCGCTGACCTTCGCCATCCTGGCAATGAACGTCATCGCCGGGATCTTGATCTGGACGCGGTAGGCGACCAGCGGGACGCACGCCGGCTGAAGCGACCGCCGCCGCGGCCGGCGTGGCGAGCGTGGCTCAGCACGGCTCTCCTTCAGGCCACAACGACGAAGGTCGTCATGCCTCCGAAGGAGGCGAACTTTCGGCCACTTTGGGCGCAGCTGGGATTGAACCAGCGACCTCTCGCGTGTGAAGCGAGCGCTCTCCCGCTGAGCTATGCGCCCTCCGCCCGAGAGGTTATCTGAGAGGCTTCTTCGAGTCGATCTGGATGGACGCGAAACGTTTTCGGCTCCTGTCGCCATCTACTGGTCAGACCGTCCGACCAGGGAGTGGCTATGCAGCTAAGAGATGGGGAGCAGCGAGAAGCGACGCAGGCTACTGCGTGCAGCTCGCAAGAATCCGGCGGCCTTTCGCCAGCTTTAGGATCGTTACGCGGAGGCCATCCATGCCTACCACCTGTCGCGGTCGAACATCTCAGCGAAACCACGACATGGCTGGGACTTCCTTCGAGTCGCTTCGATTCGTTATCCGACAAGTCGGGCGCGGACCGAGGCGGCGAGGTCGAGTCGGAGCACGTTGCGGATGGCGATGCCGGTAGCGAGGGCGCCGAGCGCGAGACCGAGTGTGATCACGAGGGCGAAGTCGCCAGTGCCGGCGGATAGTCCGATCTGGAACCAGGCCCGACCGATCGCGTCCGTGAGCGGCATGGCGATTGCGATTCCGAGCGGGATCGAGAGCACGGCTGCAAGCAGCGTCAGGATGGCGGCCTCGCTGCCGAGTACGATCGTGATCTGGCGGCGACCGTAGCCGAGTGCGCGTAAGGTCGCGAGCTCGCCCTCGCGGTCGTGTGCTGAGAGGGTGAGGCTTGAGATTAGGAAGAGCCCGCCGACCGCGAGGCTGATCGCCAGCAGGACGTCGATCAGGGTTGTCAGTTCCTTCACGAGCTCGTGCATGCCGTCTTTGGCGGTGTTCTTGGAAGTCACGCGTGCCACCTCGGGGCGTGCCGAAAGTGCGCGCTCGACTGTCGGGCCGCCGGTAACGAGTACCTCGGTGGCCCGGCCTGCTAGACCGAGGAGTGACGCCGCTTGTGGCCTCGGGAGGTAGACGGCTTCGCCTGCAATGGTGTGGACGGTGCCGGCCACCCGGACAGGGAGATCGCCCGAGGAGGTGACCAACGTCAGTTTCTCACCGGGCCGTGCGCTCAGCTGAGACGCGACCTGCTCGCTGAGCGCGGCGGCGCCCTCGGCGGGGCCGGTTCCCGCGGTCACGTCCAGTCGCTCGAGAGCCGGTGCCGAAGGCAGCCCGACGAGCTGTACGTCGACGGCTCTGCCGTCGACGGCGAGCAGTCGAGCCGAGCCCTTCACGATCGGCTCGGCTGCCGGTGCGCCCGCGGCTCGCGCCAGCGCGTGTGCCGCTGCGAGGGGGAGAGGCTGCGAGAGGTCGACCGTGGCGCTCCAGCCCTGGTGGGCGAACGCGGCATCGATGGAGCGATTCGTGGAAGTGGCGACGATCTGGAGCGCTGTGCCCAGGGCAATCGCGCTGGCGACACTGAGCGCTGTCGCCGCACTCCAGAGTGGCCGGCGAAGGAGTGTCCGCAGGCCGTAGGCGAAGGCCGGCCCGCTTCCGGCGGTCAGTCGTTCGAGCGGTCCTGGTAACGAGAAGTTCGGCATCTGCTCGCCGCGCATGGCGAGAGTCGGGCGTAGCCGGGAGAGGCTTGCTGCCGGAAACGCGGCAGCGAGCAGCGTCCCTCCGAGCGCGAGGCCCGCGCCGAGCGCAAATGGGGCGTAAGCGAGCCCGTGCGTTACCTGCGGAAAGCCGACCGTCCGCGCGTATTCCTCGGCGACGAGGAAGCCGACGGCGAGCGTCATCGATAGCGCGACGAGCGCTCCACCAACACCGAGAATGGCGGCCGAGAGGAGCACGGTCGCTACGACAGCGAGCCGACCGTAACCGAGCGCGAGGAGTGCTCCGAGCTCTCGGCGCTGGGCGTGAACCACGCGGCGGAGGCTGAGCGCGACCAGCAGCAGTCCGACCGCGGCGAAGACGCCGCCGAGCACCGGCGTGAAGACCGAGAAGCTATGGATGTCGGCGTTGGTCAAGCGCAGGCTGTACTGCTCGCTGCGCGGAATCACGGTCGCGACGGCAAGGCCCCTGGCCAGGGCAAGCCGACGCGCGAGTGACGCCGAGGTTGGGAAGTCTGCGACGACGTCGTTCACCTTCCCGGAGACCCCTGCGAGGTCTTGCAGCGCCGAACGAGGCAGGAAGATCGGGGCGAGCGAGCCGGGAAGGGGAATCAGGTAGTCGGGGTTCGCGGTCGCCAGCAGGTACTCCGGGCTGCGCACGAGCGCTCGAATCCGCAGCGCGACGGTCCGCGCGTCGATGCGGACGCGAAGTCTGTCCCCGAGGTGAAGACGCGCGTGCCGGGCGAATCCCTCCTCGAGTGCGACTTGGAGCGGCGCTCCTTTGGAGAGAGGGGAGCCGGCGAGAATGGCGAGGCGGTCGAGCTCGGCGGTGGGCGCCATTCCGACCAGCTCGGCCGCCGGCCGCTCCCCCGACGGGAGGAGCACCGTTCCGGGCAGGACCAGCCTGGTCTCGGCGCGGGTCGCATCCGCGGCTCGCGCCCGCGCGAGCAGCTCCCCTGCCGCGACCGGCGCTCGCAGCCGGACATCGAGGTCGGCGAGCGCGTAGTCGCGGTAGAAGGCATCGCGCGTCGCTTGCACATTGTCGAGCGCGAGTCGGATGCCCGCGGCTGTGCCGACACCGGCGCCGATCACCAGGACTAGCAGGATTCCGCGCAGACCCATCGCGCGCACGTCGCGAACAGCTTTGCGCGCAAGGATCACCGACGCTGTTCCTCGACGATCCGTCCGTCGGCCAAGCGGATAACCCGGCTCCCGACCGCGGCAACCTCGTGGTCGTGAGTGACAACCACAAACGTCGTCTCGCTCTCTCGGCTCAGCTCGGCCAGGAGGTCGAGAACGCTGGCGGCGCTTTCCTGATCGAGGTTACCGGTGGGCTCGTCGGCGAGCAGTAGCACCGGCCGCTTGGCGAGCGCGCGCGCGAGTGCAACCCGCTGCTGCTCGCCGCCCGACAGTTGTGCGGGGAACTTGCCGGCCGCAGCCTCCAGGCCAACGCGGGCGAGCATCGCCTGTCCCCGCTTCTCCGCGACGCGGCGAGAGAAGCCGGCGACGGCGACGCCGGCGACCACGTTTTCGAGTGCTGTCAGCGTCGGTAGGAGGTTGTAGAACTGGAAGACGAACCCGACCGAGCGGGCTCGGTAGCGTGTCAACTCGCGCGGGCTCGCGCTGGTCAGCTCCACTCCGCACGAGCGAATGCTGCCACTGTCTGGAACGTCGAGGCCACCGAGGAGGTTGAGCAGCGTTGTCTTACCGGAGCCCGAAGGACCGAGCAGAACAACCAACTCACCGGAGGAAATCGTGAGCAAGAGGCCATCGAGCACGACCTGAGTGACCTCGCCGCTCCAGTATGTCTTACGCACCTGGGCAAGCTCGACGAGCCACGGCGGCCGTGTCTGTGCCGTTTCGTGAGGCTCATTAGCCATAGAGCCGAGTTTTAGCTTATCGCCGGTAGTCCGCCATCCCCTGAAACAGCTGGCACCCCTGGAGCGGAGCGGGCCGACCCTGGTGACTCGCGGGGCCCAAGACGATTGGGGACGGGCGTTGAGCGAGCCATCAGCGGCAGTCGCCGGTGAACTCTCTTCTCCGGCGAAAGTCACCAGACTTTCGCCGGTTGTCTCCGGATAGTCTTCGCGCCGATGATGGGAGATTCGCGTGTTGAAGAGTTGCTCGATCGCGTCTGCGCCTGGGGCGCTACGCAGGGCGACGTTCGTGGGATCATCCTCTTCGGCTCGCGGGCAAGGACATCCCGGCCGGCCGACCAGTGGTCGGATGTCGATCTCCTGATCTCGTGCCGAAGCCCCCGAGGGCTACTCGAGAGCACCGACTGGCTCGCGCAGCTCGGCGAAGCCCGGATCTCCTTTCTCGAGACCAACCCGGTCGACGGAGAGCGGGAGCGGCGAGCTCTCTTTGCGAGCGGTCTCGACGTCGACTTCAACTTCGTCCGGGCCGGGCAACTGCGCCTGCTCCGCTTGGCGCTCGGGCGCGCGCGGTGGCTCGTTCCGCGGTCGCAGCGGCGGGCGGCCCGCGCCGGCGCCCAAGCGCTGGCGACGATCATGCGTCCCGGCTATCGCGTTCTGCTCGACAAGGACGGCGTGCTCGAGCGGGTGGCGGAGCTGGCGCTGCGCCGGCCTCCTCTTCCCCCGCGCGAGCGCCCACTCGAGGAGATCGCGAGCGACTTCTGGTACCACGCCGTCTGGACTGCGAAGAAGCTTCGCCGCGGCGAGCTCTGGCTGGCGAGAGGATGCTGCGACGGCTATCTCAAAGACCGCGTCGCCGAGGTGCTCTTTCTCGGTCGCGAGCGACCGGAAGGACTGACTCCTGTGCGCTTCATCGACGAGGCGCTGAATACCGAGACAGCGAAGCTGCTGCGTGAGAGCTATGCGCGGTACGATCAAGAGGGTGTGGCGAGAGCGCTGAAGGCGACGCTCGACCTCTTCGCGCAGGTAGCCCGGCAAACGTCCGAACGCCTCGGCCTAGTGCTTGACGACGGCGCGGAGGAGTTCGCGCGCGCGGAAGTCGCCCGGGTTCTCGCGGAGCCGGAGAGCTCGTAGGCGAACTCGGCGTTGCTACGATCGCCACGAAGCCCGTCCAGGCGGGTTGGATCGACCGGGCCCCGTGCGTTAGCGAGCGAAAGTCTGGCAACTTTCGCTCGAGTAGGGAATCAACGAGCCAGCGCGACTTCGTCGCGATTGGCTCGCGGCGTCCTCGAAGCGGAGCGGGCTGACCGCTGTCGTTCTACGGAGTTCGTGATGAGTTTGCTCCGAACGACGTTGCTACGATCGCCCGGGGCGGGTTGGATCGACCGGGCCCCGTGCAGTGGAAGTTCGCGAACTGCGTCAGATCCGGAAGGAAGCAGCGCTAAGCGATCGCTTTCAGGTGTGCGGTAAGCCCGGTCGATCGAGCCCGGCGCTAGCGCTTGGCGTCACCGCCCTTGCGATTCGTGCTTGAATCGACCAGGTGACCGCGCTCTACCGAAAATACCGCCCGCAGGACTTCGACGAGGTCGTCGGGCAGGAGGCCGTGGTGCGGACGCTGACCAACGCGATTACGCACGGGCAGGTGCGACAGGCCTACCTGTTCGCCGGGCCGCGCGGGACGGGCAAGACCTCGCTGGCGCGGATCCTGGCCAAAAGCCTGAACTGCGTGCAGGGCCCGACGGTTACTCCCGACAAGACCTGCCACGTCTGCCAGGCGATCGCGGCCGGTAACTCGCTCGACGTGGTCGAGATGGACGCCGCCTCGCAGCGCGGCATCGACGACATCCGCGAGATCCGCGAGCGCGTTGTGCTGCAGCCGGTCGAGGGCCGCTACAAGGTCTACATCCTGGACGAGGCGCACCAGCTCACCGACGCGGCCTGGAACGCGCTGCTCAAGCTGATCGAGGAGCCTCCTCCTCACCTCGTCTTCGTCTTCTGCACGACCGAGCTATCGAAGGTCATCCCGACCGTGCGCTCGCGCTGCCAGGTCTTCGCCTTCGCCCGCCCGCGCCTGCCCGAGCTGGTGCAGGTGCTAGAGCAAGTCTCCAAGGCCGAAGAGATCGAGGCGCCCGGGCCGGCGCTGGCGTTGATCGCGCGGGCCGCGCGCGGCTCCTTCCGAGACGCCGTCTCCTTGCTCGACCAGCTGTCGTCTGCGACCGAGCACAAGCTCACAGTGCAGGCGGTGCTGCAGCTGCTGGGAGTGATCGAGGAGGACGCGCTCTTCCGCCTGCTCGACCTGGTCGTCGCCGGGGATACCGCGAGCGCGCTCGTCGCGATCGAGGAGCTGTCGAGCCAGGGGCAGGATCTGGGCCGGCTGATCGGCGACCTGCTCGAGCACCTGCGCTACCTGATGGTGGCGCAGCAGATGAACGAGGTGCCCGAGTCGCTGCCGGTGACCGAGGAGACGCGCAGTCGCCTGCTCGATCAGGCGCATCAGCTACCCCAGGCGACCGTGCTCAGGCTCTGCGATCTGCTCGGCGAGGCGATCCGCGACCTGCGCGCCGGCGGCGATCCACGCCTGCCGCTCGAGCTGGCGCTGGTCAAGGCGACCCGGCCCGCGGCCGACCTCTCCTGGGATGCGCTCGCGCACCGGCTAGAGCTGCTCGAAAGGCGCCCGGCCGCCGCGATGCCCTC
>CAZWTK010000042.1:0-14119 GCA_964636655.1 uncultured Gaiellales bacterium | reverse complement strand
TCACAGCCGAGCTCGCGCATCCGCTTGCACTGCTCGCTGTCCTCTATCCCCTCTGCGAGTGTCCGCAGTCCGAAGGCTTCGCCGAGGCGCACGATCGAGTTCGCAACGCGATACTCGTCGCTGTCGGTGGCGCGGACGCCGTCCACGAACGGCTTCGCGATCTTGATGATGTCGGCCGGCACCTGGCGCAGGTACTGCAGCGACGAGTAACCAGTGCCGAAATCGTCGATCGCGAGCTCGACGCCGAGCGCCTTCAACTCGGAGAGTATTTGCAGCGCCGACTCGGTGTCGTCCGCCAGAGCCGTCTCGGTGATCTCGAGCACGATCTCAGCCGGGTTGACCCCTGCTTCCTCGATCGCGCCAGCGACGGTTTCGACGAGATCGGGCGAGCCGAGTTGGCGGCGCGAGAGATTGATCGTGACGGTAAACGGCGTCGGTGATGGCTCCCGGTTCCATTCCGATGCCTGGCGTAGTGCTTCCTTCAGCACCCACGCACCGATCGGGACGATCAGCCCGGTCTCCTCCGCCAGCGGGATGAAATCGTCCGGCGGTACGAATCCTCTCTCGGGGTGCTGCCAGCGAATGAGCGCCTCGACGCCCCATAGGCCTCCGCTGTTCATCTCGATGATCGGCTGGTAGTTGAGCACGAACTGACCCTCGGCCAGCGCCCGCTCGAGCTGGCCCTTGAGCACGATCCGCTCGAACACCGCGCTGTGCATCCCCGGCTCGAACAGCTCGACGGATCCGTTCCCGACCTGTTTCGCTCTCGAGAGCGCGATCTCCGCGTTCTGTAGCAGAGTCTCGGCGTTCGTCTCGCGGCCGGCAACGGCCACGCCGGCATTTACGCCGATCGTCGTCTCGTGTTTGTGCGACAACCAGAAGGAGAGCTGAAGTGCCTTCACCAGGCGTGCAGCCACAGCCTCCGGGGGCTCGACCGTGACATCCTCGACGAGAACGGCGAACTCGGCTCCAGTCCAGGCACACGTATCGCCCTGGCGAGCCAACCCGCCAAGTCGCTCTGCGATCGCACGCAGCAGCCGGTCACCCGCAGGCCGGCCGACGCTTTCGTTGACGAGTCGCAGGTCGTCGACACCGAGCAGAAGAATTGCGGGTGGCGCGGCTTCTCCGGCGGAGAGTGTCTCGCCGAGCCGGCCCAGGAACGTCGAGCGGTTGACCAGGCCCGTCACCGGGTCAAGGCGTGAGCGCTGCTCGAACTCGCGCTCCAACTCGGCTCCCTTCTTCTCGAGCTCCTCGCCGTGGGACTCGTGGCTGCGAACGATGACGGCCATGCGGGCGATTACGAGCAGAACGAGCAGCGAGCTCGAACCGACGGCGACGGGGATCTCGAGGGCTACGCCGCGAACGTACTGAGCCCCGAACATCACCGGTGCGGCGATTCCGGCACAGGCAAGAAGTCCGAGCCGGCCCGGAGTCAATCGCGGCAAGCGCTCTGGAATCGGGAGCGAAAGGGTCTTCATCGAGGGGTGGAGCGCGGCGGTGCCGCAGAGCACGTAGCTACTCAGCCAGGCGAGGTCGACAACTCCACCGCTTGCGAACCCACCGGTACGGAGACTCTCGAGGAATGCGGAGTCTGCGAGGAGCAACAGGCCGAGGCCGCCGCCAAGAAGCCAGTAGGCGGCCGGACGCCGGTTCGCGCCCATAGAGATTCGTAGTGCGGTTGCGAGCAGGAGCACGTCTCCGAGTGGGTATGCGAGCGATATCGCCTTCCCGGCCGAAGTGAGCGATTGGTCGTAGGCGATTGGGCTGATGACGAAGAGCCAGAAGGCGAGTGCGAAGCTGGTAGTGATCGTGGTCGCATCGATGATCGCGGTCCAGTTCCGCTTCGGCGCGCGTGCGCGGATGAGAAGTGCGAGTCCGACCCAGAGCAGCGGATAACCGCTCAGGTAGAAGAAGTCGGCAACCGAAGGGAAGGGATTCCGATGCCCGACGTGTTTCTGATAGGAGAACAGGAAGTCACCGAGGACGAAGGCGAGCTGTCCCGTGGCGAGCAACAGCCAGGCGCCGGTGGCACGCGGCCGAAAGACGTAGACGCCGAATGCGATCATCAGCACCGCGCTCAGACCGATCAGGTCGGTGGCGACCCAATCACGGGCGATTCCGACGGGGATCACCGTGTAGGTGGCGACGGCGACCGCCCCGACGACGAGGTAGATGAGCCAGACAGACCGGTATCGACCCTGCATCGATTGCTCCTTGAACGTGGCGGGGTACCCTTGTCATCGTCCTCGTTCAGACCTAACGAAGCGCGTGATAGAGGCACATTCTGGGGTTTTGATCGACCGGTTTGCGAGGCCGCGCAATCGTCGAGGAGTTCGAGGCGATCGAACGCGAGCGAGTCGGGGAGGGATAGCACAAGGCGTATCACGCCATGCTGCACGACCTGAAGGACCGCTACGGAGTCGCGTAGTCGGCGGATTGCACCTCTTGCGACAGCTTTCGAACCCTTCTGCCAGTTTGCAGGGACTTCCTGAGGTTCCTCCGATCCGCTCGATAGTCACGCCGAGCAGTCAGAGGATCTCGGGCCCTGCGCCGGCGGCGCGTCAGGCTTTGTCGGATCGGGGTTCGTGCGACCGAGGCAGTGAAGAGATACGCTCCGGACTCATGAGCCTCATCCAGTGCAATCCATCCGGTTTCGAAGTCCAGCGCGGCCTCAATCTCAGCCACTGGTTCTCACAGGATTTCGGCTGGGCGACGCGAGACAGCTGGATAGGCGAAGAGGACATCCGCTTCATCGCCGGCCAGGGCTTCGATCACATCCGTGTTCCCCTCGACGAGAAGGAGCTCTGGCTGCCGAACGGTCAGCTCAACGAGCCCGAGCTGTCGCGCCTGCTGCGGGCCATCGACTGGGCCCGGCAGGCGGAGATGCGCACGATCGTCGACTTGCACACGCTCAACTCGCATCACTTCAACGCCAAGAATGAAGAAGACTTGACCAACACTCTCTGGAGCGACCCGGCTGAGCAGCAGCACTTCATCGATCTCTGGCGCGACCTGTCTGCTCGGCTGAGGCACTTGCCAGTGGACTGCCTCGCCTACGAGATTCTCAACGAGCCGCTGGCTGACAGGCACGATCAGTGGAACGACCTGATCGCGGCCACGCTCGACGATCTCCGCCCGGACGAGCCCGAGCGCGTGATCATCCTCGGCGGCAACATGCAGCAGATTCCCGAGACGATGCCCGCCCTCGCCGTCCCGGCTGGCGATCTCAACATCATCCTCAGTTTCCACACCTATGCGCCGATGCTGCTCACGCACTATCGGGCGCACTGGACACCGCTCAAGCTATACACCGGCCCCGTCCACTACCCCGGCCCAATCGTCGGCGAGGGCGATTACACCCGGCTGATGAACGATCCCGACCCACGCCTGATCGATTTGGTCGAAGACGCGAGCGAGGACTGGGGCGCAACTCGCCTTCGACAGAAGATCGACCCCGCCGTTCGGCGCGCCCGCGAACTCGGGTTGCAGCTCTACTGCGGTGAGTTCGGCTGCTTGCACACCGCGCCCCGGGAATGTCGGCTGGCCTACATGCGCGACATCATCAGCGTGTTCGAGAGCGAGGGCATCGCCTGGGCGAACTGGGAGTACAAGGGCGAGTTCGGTATCTTCGAATGGCTGGACGATTCGCTGTCGTGTGGTCCGCTCGACAACGAGCTACTCGGATCGCTGATGCAGCGGCGCTGAACTCGCGCCCGACGGACAGTTCGCCGGCCGAGAAAGCGAGAATGCAGCTCATGAGACAGCTTTCCAACCCTTCTCCTGAGGTGCGAAACCTAGATCAATACAGGCCTGACGATGGATCCAGGACCTGAATGACCTGTTTGATTATAGCATTGTTGCTATTGTGGCTCTTGCGAGCGTGACGTCCTCGACAGATCAAGACCTCAGCGGTTTCCGAGTTGCTGAGCACTCCATCTGAGTAGTGGATCGTCAGCGACGGAAGGGTCTCCGCGGCGCTTTGTGGGCGGAAGTACGAGGCGCTAGACCTGGATGTCTCCTCTTCGTAGAGCTTGCCCCAGGCTGCTCGAAGAGAGAGGAGTCGGGCCGGTCGTGGCGGCCCAGCTCTTCGTCTCGGCTGGAGATATCACCCGCATCAGATCGAAGGCCGCCTTCGCCTCGCTGGCCGGTGCCAGTCCGATCGAGGCCTCATCCGGGCTGTTCAGGCGCTAGCGCCTGAACAGAGTCGGAGACCGCGAGCTCAACAAGGCACTGCACACAGCCGCTCTGGTGCGGATCCGCTTTCACGAGGAGACCATCGCCTACTAGCGGCCCGAGTTATCGATCAGCTCGATGTGGTAGCCGTCGGGATACCTAAGTAAGTCGACGCTCGATACGCCTTCGTCTCGTTCCTGGCTCTCCCAAATGACCTGCCGGGTTTCCACGTCTCTATCAGTAGGTCGCCGCTAGCTTCAGCCGATGAACTCCGTGCAAGCGCGTCCGTGACCTCGTTTCACGGCGAATGAGCCGGTTGCCCACATCGCGAAGACGCATCGCCGAATACCGAAGAAGGACGCCGGATAGCGAATCGTCACCGATTTATCGCCGTAGCGCATCCCGTCTGGGCGGACGGACGTTTTATCGAACACTTCTTTGGATAGCAGGAGGTTCTGCCCTTGGTTCTCAGCTTTCTCCCAACGCGCGAACTGCTCGTAACTCGAGGCTCCGTAAAGATGGGCGAGTTCCGTCTCGAGCCGTGCCTGGCGCCTGTCCGCGCCAACGACAAGGGAGGCATAGAGAACAGTCGCAGCGCCAGCGAGCAGCGCTGCGCGCATGAGAAGTGTGCGCGGTTGCGGCCTAACGCCTCGTCGAACGGCAGCTAGCGACAGAACGGCCCAGGCTGCCGTTGCCCCCAGTGCGGCGCCAATCGAGTTCGCGATCAGGTCGGCGACGTCGGGTGCGCCGAGCCCCGTCAAGCCTTGGATCAGCTCAATCAGCAGCGACAGGCCGGCGAGACCGAGCCAGATAGCGAAGAAGCGCTTCCGCGCGAAACTCCACGCGAATCCCGCCGGCGCAAAGACGAGTGCATTCAACAGGACCTGGTCGCTCCACGGGTTGTAAGAGATCCGGTTCCAGCCGTTCGCTGACCAGTTGAGGACACCACTGGGCGAAAAGCCCGGTATTGCCACTTCCCGAAATAGGGTTGCCTCGAGGATTAACAGGATCGGCAGGATGAGACCTAGGAGCCTCCAGATCGAGGTCCCGGCGCGCGAGTATCTTGAGAAAAGAAAGCACGCCGCCGCGGCGAGTAGTGTGACGGTCGCGCACGCCAAGATGTCGCGGTTGGATATGTAATTGGAGTAGTGAGAGAAGTGGAACTCGTCCATTACATCGGGATATTCGGCTATTTGCTCGACTATCGTTTAGTCAGCGCGCTCGGAAAAATCGAAGAAGAGTACTGTTACTCGGAGCTGCCGACGTGGCAGTTCTGATCGACATACTCCGAGAGAGGCCGCAGGTCACCAGCCAGGGCGCGGTCCTTGATCCGCAGGAACATGGCGTGGCCAACGTCGTCCATGTTGTTCCACGCGCTCAGTGAGTCGAAGGTCGAGAGGTGCGCTAGCGCGTCGGCGCGAGCGTGGTGATCGTCGAGAGCCACGTGGGCCCAGGCGCAATACCACTCGAACTGAGCCGTCTGCGCGCCGATGCCTTCCTCGTACATCATTGAGCGTCCGGCGTAATCGTCGATGCCGATCGCGGCTCGTGCTCGCGCGGCGTTCCACTGCGCCTTTGGTGGGAGTTCAAGCTGTCGCGTCTCACGGTTGTACTCGTCCATCACCTCCTTCTTGGACAGGAGAACTGGCTGCTTCTCCGCCCGCGTCTTCTGTGAAGCGCTGCACCCAGTCGCGGCGAGCAAGACGATGATGGCGAGGATGAGCTTAATGCGAAGTCGCATGGGCTGTCTCCTAGGCGAGTTTGTGCCCCGGGCCGTTCCCGGGGCACAAACCGTTGCGTTGGCGCATCAACGGTCGAGAGTACCGGCGAAGTCCGTGGAAGGACGGTCGAATATGGACGACCGCTCGTTCACACAGGTGAACTGCAGGCGGAAGGGCGTGTTCTTCGCGGAGTACTTGCCGAGGTTCCGCCACGTGTTGAGCGGCGGGTAGTACCGAATGGCCGACGTTCCGCCGGTGTTCTCGTTCTTGGAGCGCATCTTGACTCCGAGCTTGCCCGTGCTGGTGAGCTTGACTCGGACCTGCTTGTTCGCCACACTCGTGTAGCGCACGTTGTTCGAGGTGTACCAGTTGCACGGACCCCAAGCGGTAGCGCCCGAGATCGGGTTGGTGGCTGCGTATGCTGCCGCTGCGCTCAGCGCTGCCAGACTCATGAGCAGGGCAGTGATACCGAGCCACATGCGGGCACGCCGCATGAACATGCTAGTTGTCATAATCGGTCCTCCTTCATGGCTTCCGAACCTGCAGCGCGATCGTATATAGGCCATTCATTTGTGTCAATAAGCAGAAAGAGAGCGGCGCTGATCTCAAGGTTCGGAAGCCAAGAGGACCGCGCGCCGCTCACTAGAAAGATTACGCCATGATGGCGTCCTGGACTAGGTACGGTGTTCGGAAAGTCAGCAGCGGGGTATACGGACAGGCCCCTTGCTTGCTCACGGGCGTCCGCCTGCGATCGCGGTGACGGGCGCCGGCCGACCTGAGCGCGCTCGTTGTATTGGCTCGCTCTCCCCGAAACGATCGCCAGGCGATGGCTCAATTCTCAGGCGAAACGATCACTCGACGAGCAGCCAAGCAACCGGACATCCATAAACGCCGGATTTGCAGGAATAAAGGTTATCCAGTGTCCGGTGAGGCGCATCGAGCGACCGGTCACCCTAAAACCATGGATATGCAGGCTAAAACGTAGAGTGAATTACAACGGTATGCACCTCATGCGACAGCTTTCCAACCCTGCTCCAGAGGTGCGAAACGTAGATCAGTACAGGCCGACAGTGGATCGAAGCCCTGGCTGAACCGCCCCGATTATAGCATTGTTGATATGGAAGGTACAGAAGCGCGCATCGTCGGCAGTCTGCTGCTTCTCCGCCCCGCCTACGGCTCAGCGAGGAAGCGAGGAATCGAGCTTGGACGAGCGCATCTGGGGCAATCTCGCGTAAACGCCCGACATGGCCGAGCTAGTGTCTCTTCCTTCGCACGCCAAGGTCGCGATTGAACATCTGTGGCAACCTTCTGGCGCGGGGGTGAGTTTGTATAGGCATGGACAACCTTATGGACCGATGATCGCCAAAGAGTGGGAGGGTGAGTTTCTCGAGTTCGTGCGCGAGAAATCGCCACGCCTGCTCGAATTCGCGCTTCTGCTAAGCGGCGATCGCGGTGAGGCGGAGGACATTCTGCAAACCACGTTGATACGCGTGGCCCGACGGTGGTCGGCCGCCCGCGAACATCCCGATCTCTTTGCCCGCCGAGTAGCGGTGAATCTAGCCCGGGACCGCTTCCGACGCCGAAGCCATCTGGCCGAGACTTCGTACGAGGAGTGGATGGGCGGATCAAGTTCGAGGGAGGAGGCTCAGCGGAAGGTTGAGAACGATCACCTCCTCCAGATGGTTCGCAGGCTTCCGAAGAGGCAACGAGCGGTGCTCGTGCTGCGCTTCTGGGAGGACATGAGCGTCAAGCAGACGGCGACAGTCCTTGACTGCAGCGTCGGAACTGTCAAGTCCTACACCCATCGCGCACTTGATCAGCTTCGAGCTTTCCTGGCGTCCGACGACGATCGACAGGGAGCGGAGGCGAGAGGGGCGCAAGTGACTTTACGCGGAGCGAACGGAGGAGACGCGCCATGCCAACCGATGTAGAGATCGTTGAGAAGCTCCGAGCCGCATTCGATCAGGCCGTAAGCGGACTCGAGCCGAGTTCGGAGCTGACCCAGAACCTGAGGCGGAGGTATGTCGGGCAGCGCCGGCGTCGGCGCGCTCTCGTGACCGTGGGTGCGACCGCTGTCGCAGCCTGCATGGCCCTAGTCGGAACCACCTTCCTAGGTGGTGGGAGCAGCCGAGATATCGCTTATGCCGCAACCCCGCCGAGCCTGCACTACACGCTCAATCCGGACATGCCGAGCGCGCGCGACCTGCTCCTGGAGCTGTCCGACAAGGCCGCGGCTCAGTCCGATCAGAAAGGTCAATACGACTACATCTCGACGCGCGGAGTGAAATGGAGCTTCCCCTCCGACCTCCGAAAGGCGTTGCAGGAGCTCGAGAAGGGTGAACTAGTAACTGGAGTGCTCGATTCTTATACGAGCGAGTACTGGGTAGCGGCCGACGGATCGGGGCGCGTCGAAGAAAGCGACGCCCCGGACACCTCGGGCCCCAGAGTCGCCCACTGGCTGCCGCCTCTGTCGAAGCTTCCTACGGACGTCTCCGCGATGAAGTCCTTCTTGGCAGAGAGTGCCCTGAGCGGCGGAAGAACCACCGCTCAGGGGATCGCCGTCATCGAGACAAAACAGTTCGTCGACCCGCTCTCCCAGGCGGCCATGCTCCGCGTGCTCGCCGGCGAAAGCGGCGTGACCGATGGAGGAACTGTCGCCGATCGAGCTGGAAGAAAAGGCGTGGCCGTGAACCAGCTCTCTTCCGATGGGAAGATTCGCTACACCCTGATCTTCGACCCCTCCACCGGCGCTCTCCTCGACCTCGAGACCACTGTGCTCGACTCCAGCGTGTCGGTTGGAGAGCTCACCGACGTCGACACCGGGCGAACCTGGCCGGTCTACGTCCACACCCCGGCCGTCACGGAGTACATCGTTTGGCTGAAGACCGGTCGCGTCGATTCCACCGACCAAACGCCGTGAGGAGCGAAAGCGTCGCGACGATCGAGTCTGGGGGGTCGGTCGGCTACAGGACTTTCCCTGACTAGCAGGCGCCACTGTCTGTGTAGCGGTATGGAAGCGGACGAAGGAGGGGGCAGTCGATGCTCAGGAGAGCGAGGCACGCGATCGTTCTAACGCACTGTGAGGCAAAGAAGGGCGTGGATGGAGCGATAGAGGCCTTTCGGGTTCCCTTGCCGGGTAGGGACGCAACTACCCGAAACAGTCGGGGTGGATCCCAGGAACGCGAAGGTGCGATTCTTTCCTTGACCGGCCCCCACGCTTTGGTCCAGTTTCTTTGTGAGTAATCAATCGGGCAGCTCTGTACACAGAGTCCAGCGCAAGTCCGGCCAGGAGGTCGAGCCTGCCGGGCGACTGGTCCAGAGGCTGTGCGGGAGGTCACTGGCTCGCCTTCCTGACTAACTGCCACCAAGCCTATCTGGACGCTCCGAACAGCGTCCGCCGCAGGATGAATCAGGCCGTCTTCGAGCGCTTTCTTGTCGGCGAGGGCGGCAGCCCCGAGGCTGAGCTCACGCCGGCCTTCAAGTTCCTGCTCGATCCCGACCTCATCACTGCAGAAGGACACCCCCAGCGGCCCAGGCCTGCGAGAGACACCGGAATCGCGACTGGTTCGAAGGGATCCCCGGCTGGCTGCGAGATCGCTGGAATTCGAAGAAACCCAGGCCGGCTTTCGCTGGCCTGGGTTTAAATACTGTCTCGTTGGTGCCCCCAGCGGGATTCGAACCCGCGCTGCAGCCTTGAAAGGGCTGTGACCTGGGCCGCTAGTCGATGGGGGCGGCTACGCAAGGATAGACGCCATTCAAGGTACCGGCCGGCCGCCGCGATCGGCATGACGGGCGCGGCCAACCGACGCTCTCCTGCAGGCTCCGCCGACGAAAGTCGCCATGCCCGCGAAGCGGGCGGACTTTCGTCGGGGCTGCGTGACGAACGCGCTTCCCGGAAACCGTTCCGCCGAAGCAGGATAATCGCCTGACCATCTATCTCAAGGAGGAATTCATGCTTTCAGTGCTTGCAGCTCTTTCGGCATCGTCCTCGCGCCGGGTTACGCAGGCCGGGGATCTGCTCGGCTTGCTCGGTGCGATCTTCCTGGTGCTCGGCGCGCTGCCGTTCCTCAAGCGAGGGGGTCTACTCATAGGTGGACTCTGTCTCGTCGCCGCGTTCCTGCTGATCGGCATAGGCGTTCACTGGGGCGTCAGTCCCTACGTGCCCAAGAAGTAGCGCAGCAGAGAGGAAGCTCGTTCTGGCCGGGCTCCAGCAGGGAGCTCACCCCGGTTGCCTGCGGCCCGGCGGGCTCGGCCGAACGGCTTAGAGGCTATTCCCGGTAGGGATGTGCGTCCGAAGGGGTCAAGCCGCGGATGACAGCGGCCGGAGAGTTGTGAAGGCGCACTGGTAGTGCGGTGAGCGGCCCTTCGGTTGCTAGCGCCGCGGATCGTCGGCTTCGGGCGTGCAGGCCTAGGGGAATAGGCTCTCAACCACCCGCCTCCCCCCACCCTCCCACGGGGCGGAACACGGTATCGAGTGAGAACGAGTATGAACGCACGAAACTACCCCAGATTCGTGCCAGTGCTGCGTCTTCGCCTCGGCGCTCGTGACGGCGACGACCGGATCGAGGCGCGGGTTTCGTCGAACGGCACGCTAGTGAGGGTCCGGAAAGGCCAAGTTCCGGAGCGGCGGTCATCATTCCGGAACTGACTCGAGATGCTCATAGCCCACCTCGACCTCGACGCCTTCTTCGCCGCCTGCGAGCTGCTCGACCACCCCGAGTACGCCGGCAAGCCGCTGGTGGTGGCCGGGGATCCACACGGTCGCGGCGTCGTCATGACCGCGAGCTACGAGGCGCGGCCCTTCGGCATACGCTCGGCGATGAGCGCCGCCGAGGCGCTCAGGCGCTGCCCCGACGCCATCTTCGTCCGCCCCGACCACGACCGCTATCGACAGCGAAGCCGCGCGGTCTGGGATTGGATCCGCGGACGGATGAGCTGCGTCGAGCAGGTCGGGATCGACGAGGGCTACATCGAGCTCAAGACGCCGTACGCCGAGCCGGCGCGGGCAATCCTCTCCGATCTTCAGCAGGGATTGCTGCGCGAGACACGGCTGAGCGCCTCGATCGGCTGCGGCGGCTCGAAGACCGTGGCCAAGATCGCCTCCGATTTCCGCAAGCCGGGCGGGCTGACCGTCGTGCCGCCCGAAGAGAGCGCGACCTTTCTGGCGCCGCTCGAGCTGCGCACGCTGCCCGGGATCGGGCCGCGGCTCGAGGCGCGGCTCAAGCAGCTCGGACTGCGCACGATCGGCGACCTGGCGGCGCTTTCCGACGAGGCGCTTCGACGCGCGCTTCCGGACTCGGTCGGGCGCGAGTTGCGCGACCGGGCGCGCGGAATCGATGACCGCCCCGTCGATCCGAGCCCGCAGATGCCGGTCTCGCAGGGCGCCGAGGAGACCTTCCCGCGCGATCTCTTCGCGCAAGCGGAGATGGAGGCCTGGATCGATCGCCTCTCCGACAGCGTTTGGTCGCGCCTCGAGGCTCGCGACCTCTGCGCGCGGCGGGTCACGACCAAGATCCGCTACTTCGACTTTCAGACGCTCACGCGCTCGCAGACGGCAGGCGAGCCGTTCGCCTCGGCCGAGGAGCTGGCCACCGCGGCCAAGGCACTGCTGCGGCGGGCGATGAGCGAGCGGGAAGCGGACGTGCGTCTGCTCGGCGTCTACGCCTCGAAGCTGTGCGAGCGGGGGAAGGAGACGCAGATCCGGTTCGCGCTCTAGCGAGAGCTCCGCTCGGCGCTTTGCCTGGAAACACGCTCGATGAACGGGTCAGACTGGCGGCTCTGTCGGGCCGGTCCGTACACTTTGGCGCTTCGTGTCTCGAATCAGGCTTCTCGGACTCGTTCTGGCCGTCGCGACCGGTTTGCTCGTGATCACCGCGGCGGGCAGTGCCACGCGCGCCGCCCGGCAGGCGAGCCCGAGCTACTACACCGGCTACGGCTTCGACGCCTGCACCGCGCCCTCGCTCAAGGCGATGAACGCCTGGCTCGCCTCGCCTTATCGGGCGATCGGGATCTACCTGGGCGGATCGAACCGCGCCTGCGCAGACGGGAATCTCACGCCCGCCTGGGTGAACACCGTTCGGGCCATGGGCTGGAACCTGCTACCGCTCTGGGTCGGCCGGCAGGCGCCGTGCGTATCCCAGAAGGGGCTCGGCCTGATCTCGCCGGGCTCGGCCGCGTCGCAGGGCAAGGCGGCCGCCGACGGCGCCGCCACCCGCGCCGCCTACTTCGGGCTTGAGGCCGGCAGCCCCATCTACTACGACATGGAGGGCTACAAGCCGAACGCCTCCTGCACCCTGGCGGTGCAGCGCTTCGTCAAGGCCTGGACGAACGAGCTGCACGCCAAGGGCTACACGAGCGGCGTCTACGGCAGTGCCAACTCGACCATCCGCGATCTGGTCGGGATGCTCGAGGACGGTTCCGACGGCGTTCCCGACTACATCTGGATCGCGCGCTGGAACGGAGTCAAGGAGGTCTTCGGCGAGCCGGTCGTCTCGGACGACTACTGGAGCGACCATGAGCGCGTCCACCAGTACCGCGGCGGCCACAACGAGAGCTACGGCGGCGTGAAGATCAACATCGACTCGAACTACGTCGACGGCGCCGTAGTCGGAGCGGCCGCGACGCTGCCCGTCGAGCCTCCCGCGGGGACGACCACCTCGAGTGACGGCACGGCAACGGTGACCTGGTGGCCGACTTCGTTTGTCGAGTCGGTGACGGTGACGCCTGCGCTCACTCCCTCCACGCTCACGATTCCGCTCGCCGGCTTTACCGCTCCGAGCTACGTTCTGCAGCTCCAGACGGTGGACGAGCTGACCGCCGCTCCGGTCACCCGCTTCAACACGCTGCTCGTCGTTCACGTGAGCTCGCCGCCGACTGGCGTGGTCGTCGCCTACTCCGGCGACGGAGCCAGCTGGAAGACGATCCGGCGCTTGAGCTCGCCCGCCCTTCCCGTCAACGGGACGAGCGGCTATCTGGTCGGCTCGGACGGCTCGCTCGACATCTACACGCTCATCCCGGGCTATTTCGCGCTCCTGCAAGACGTTGCGGCGCCGACCAGGCCGGTGGGGCTGAGTGGACGCTTCGTCAAGCAGAAGCTACGGCTCAAGTGGCGGGCTTCCCGCGACAACAGCGGCGCGGTCGCCGGCTACCAGATCGCTCTCAACGGCACTCCCGTCCAGACGCTGGAGGGCCCGGCGAAACGCGCCTTCGTGCGCAAGCTCAAGCGAAGCGGACGCAGCATCTACCGCGTCAGAGCCGTCGACTCGGCGGGCAACCAGAGCTCGCTCTCTCGCTACGTCAAGGTCGTCGCCAAGGCGCGGCCGGGCCACCTGCCGCGGGCCGTACCGCGCTGGGCCTGGCGCCGGCTCGCCTGGCAGAAAAACGGGCGGAAGGGAAAGCGCCCGGACGCGCCGCGGCCGCTGCCGGGCTGGTACTGGCACTGGGCGGGCTGGAAGCTGAGCCCGTACCGGATTAGCCGCTGAAAGTCCGCCCTCCGTTGGAGGGCATGATGACCTTCAACGGAGAAAGGCGTCCGAGGGATTGCGTTTGCGAGGCTGCGCCCGCTATATCGGTCGCAGCAGCGAGCGGGCTCGAAGCCGGGCCAGACGAATCACCGCTGACCGTCGCCTGAGAAGAGGCGTTCTTTTCGCCCGTATACTCGAAAGCGTCCGGGCAGCCTGGATACGGGCCGTTAGCTCAGTTGGTAGAGCAGGGGACTTTTAATCCCAAGGTCGCAGGTTCGATTCCTGCACGGCCCATACTCGGAAGTGCCTGTAAACGCTGTGTTGCACGCGCCGACGGCAACGGTCTTCGTGGGTGAAATGGTCTCCGGGGGCAACAGACGGGGCAACACGGGAGTCTCGTGCCTTTCTGCCGGGCCGCTGCAGCTACTGGGTTGTTTCAGCGGCTGGCAAGATCAAGGACTGGTGGGTTTCGATCGCCCGTGAGGAATCGACCTAGCGTCGACGGCATAGATAGTGGTAACGCCGCTACTCGGTGAAGGTGATTCCAAGATGCCGAGGTCAGGCCACACATGAGCGGGGTGATGGGGCTCGACGGCGTGGATTACCGCGGCGGCATCCTCAGGCGCGCGCGACCCTTCGCCGAGCATCAGTCGTCCGAAGGGACCGGGATCGTCCGGATTGTTCTGAACTCTTGGCTTCACGTGAGTCAGCTCATTCCGAAGCGGGATAACGCGTTTATATGCCTCCCACGCCTTCGTGCCT
>CAZWTK010000041.1:0-16264 GCA_964636655.1 uncultured Gaiellales bacterium | reverse complement strand
AAGCGCGAGCGCCGCTACCGGTCCGCGCCTGCCCGGCGCGCCGAAGTGCCCGCTCTTTCCGGCCTCCAACGTCTGGAACAAGCGAGTCGACAAGCTGCCGGTGGCCTCGAACTCGCAGGCGATCCTCGACTCGATCGGGCTCGACGTCGGCCTCCACGCCGACTTCGGTACCGTCTGGAACGGGCATCCGAACGGGATCCCCTACACCATCGCCAACAAGAAGACGAAGCGCTACCGGGTCCGCTTCGATTACGCGAGCGAGAGCAACAAGGGCCCCTACCCGATCCCGGCCAAGGTGAAGATCGAGGGCGGAAGCGACCGTCACGCGCTGATCGTCGAGCGCGATCGCTGCCGACTCTACGAGCTCTTTGCGCTGCGCAAGAAGTCCGGCCGCTGGAGCGCCGGCTCGGGAGCGATCTGGAACCTACGCTCGAACAAGCTGCGGCCCAAGGGCTGGACGTCGGCCGACGCCGCGGGGCTGCCGATCTTGCCCGGGCTGGCCCGCTACGACGAGGTCGCCCGCGGCCACATCAACCACGCACTGCGCTTCACGGTCGAGAACACACGCCGCGCTTACGTCTATCCCGCACGCCACTTCGCCAGCGATCAGACCGATCCCAACCTACCGCCGATGGGCCTGCGAGTTCGGCTCCGCGCCGGTTTCAAAACCAGTGGCTATCCGCGTCAGGTGCGCATCATCCTGACAGCTCTCAAGCGCTACGGGATGATCGTCGCCGACAACGGTGCGAACTGGTACATCTCGGGCGCCCCCAACCGCCGCTGGAACGACGACGCCCTGCACACGATCGGCAGGGTCACCGGAGCGGACTTCGAGGTTGTTGACAGTTCAAAACTGCGACCGTAGGTTGCTTTCCCCACGCCGAGCGTCGCGAAGCGCCGCTTCGTTTCCGGCGAGAGGAAGCGGCTAGGGACGCGGCCTGTGCGAACTGAAGAGCTTTTCGAGCCGAGCGATCAAACGCGACGTGCGAAGCCTGAGCGTCCCAACCGGTCGCTCCACGAGCACGACCTCGTCGCCTTCGAGGCGAACACGCACTCGAGCGTCGCGGCGAGAAGAGCCGAGCATGGCGCTCATCCTCGTACCGCCGGAATCGCTGCGGACTGCCAACGCAGTCCCCATCTGATTGCAGTTTGTATACGGGCCTCTCGCAAAGCTCGAACTCCCCCCCTGATCTCTCTGTGGTCGGAGCGCGGTGAAGGCTTGCCGCAGCTCGCCACTCCCCCCGCGCTGGAGACTTTTCGCCCCCAGGAGGAAACGTCCTTCTCGCGAGATTCACGCCGGCAGGGCGTCGATCAGGGCAGGGGCTGATCGAGCTCCGTCGTGACCGGGCTCGGCCTGGCTCTGGCGCGCAGGCGTCTGGTCAGCTCTCGGGCTTGTGGCAGACGGCTTCGATGTTGTGGCCGTCGGCGTCGAGCACGAAAGCGGCGTAATACGTCTCGTGGTAGTGCGGGCGCAAGCCGGGTGCCCCGTTGTCTTTAGCGCCGGCGGCGATGGCCGCGGCGTAGAAGGCGCTGACGAGATCCCTGCTCTCGGTGTGGAAGGCTACGTGAACGGGGCTGAGAGCCTTCTTCTCCGGGCGAATCCAGAAGTCCGGAGCGCCCTCGGGGTTCTTGAAGCCGGCACCCCAATCGCCCTCGAAGCCAATCGTGTACCCGAGCGGCTCGAGCGCCGCCTTGTAGAACTTCTTCGCCGACGCGACGTCGCTTGCACCGATGATTACGTGATCGATCATGGCGGGAGTCTTGCTACTCACGGCACCGCCGTCAAGGCGTTCCGATGGAGCAGCCCATCCCTCGTTCGAGGGATGGGCGGGGGAAAATACGGAGCCCAAGCAGCGAACAATGCGCCGCGCCGCCCCGTTCGCCGCGATTGTATTTCTGCTTCTGACAGTTGCCTGTGGGACGGGGGCGCGGAAGAACGACGAAGACGTGCAGGCTTTGCGCGCAGCGATGCCGTCGATCGCAGCCTACTGGGCCGATCACAACGCCTACACTGGAATGACCCTGTCGAAGCTGCGCCAGATCGACTACGGGCTCCCCGAGATCAGGATTGTCGATGCGAAGAAGCGAGCGTATTGCATCGAGATCAACGTTAAGGGCAGCAGCGCCTTCAAGCGTGGGCCCGCGGAAGAGATCGAAAGCGGAACGTGCCCGCGTTAGCTAGTTTCGCGTCTGCGCCACTCTCCTTCCGCTTTGGAAAGTGTTTACTTTAAAAGAGATAGTTTTAGTGTAGAATCCTCTGCATGCGGACGCTTTCTGACATTCACGCCACCGATTGCTGCGGAGTGGCGGCAACGGCCGAGATCATCGGCGCCAAGTGGACGGCGCTGATCGTTCACGACCTCTCCGAAGGTGCCCGGCGCTTCTGCGAGCTCGAGCACGCCTGTCCGGGGATCAGTCCGCGCACGCTCTCCGAGCGCCTGCGCACGCTCGAGCACGAGGGTTTCCTGGAGCGCAAGAGCTTCCCGGAGTCGCCGCCGCGGGTCGAGTACTCGCTCACCGAAAAGGGGAGCGGCCTGCTGGCGATCATCCATGAGATGAGCAAGTTCGGTCACAGCTGGCTCGGCTGTCAGCACCACCCGGTAACCGCCGAGTCCGAAACGGCAGCTGCTGAAGTAGTCGGCGCCTAAGAGCCCATTTCGCCAGGCCCGCACGACCGATGCGACCGATTCGCGACGCCAGGAACCACTCGATCCACTCACCGCACTGCCAGTGCGCCCTCGCGACTCGCGTGGCCCCCGGGCATCCACGCCTCGACCACCTCAGCCGCGCGCTCCTAACGAGATCGGCTCTAGAGCTTCCCGAGCTCGCTCAGAATCGCCTTGGCAACTTCGATTCCGGGCTCGAGATAACCGGCCCAGAGGCGTTCGTTGGGCGAGTGGATGTTGCCCTCGGGGAGATCGAAGCCCGTAACGATGGCCGGGATCCCCTTCGCCTGAAGCGCGGGCATGATCGGCATGGTGCCGCCCGAGCGAACGAGCAGCGGGCGGTGGCCGAAGGAGCGCTCGAAGGCCGCTCGGGCGAGCTCGATCGGCGGCGCGTTCTGATCTACCAACCCCGGAGAGCTGGCGGAGAGAAGCCGGACGCTTTGCTCGCTGCCCGCGGGGGCCGCCTCGGTCAGCAACTGCTCGAGCGCGGCGCCGATGACGTCGGCATCCTGGCCCGGAGCAAGCCTGATCGAGAGGTTGGCAGCCGCGCGAACCGGTAGCACCGTCTTCTGCAACTGCGGAGAACCGCCCTCTATGCCGTTGACGTCGAGCGCGGGAAGAGCGCAGGTACGCAGATAGAACTCCGCGGCGGCGCTCGTGTCGGCGGGCCGGGCGCCTTGTTCGGCCAGGGTGCGCTCGCCGCTTGGCAGAGCCGCGACGGCAGCCAGCTCCTCAGCGCTGAGAGGCACAGCTCCCTCCAGAAGCGACTCGGGCAGGCGCCCTTCGACGGGAAGCACCGCCGCGAGGATCTGGGTGAGCGCGTGCAGAGCGTTCAGCGCGGCACCGCCGTATACGCCCGAGTGCAGATCGCGCTCGCCACTTGCAAGCTCGAGGTGGAAGTACGCCAGGCCGCGCGTGGCGATCGTGAAGGCCGGGACGTCGCGCTCGATCATCGAAGTGTCGAAGATCAGGCAGGCGTCGGCTCCGCGCTCGTCCGCAGCCAGGAACTCGGCGATCGAGCCGCCGCCGATCTCCTCCTCGCCGTCGCAGACGAAACGCACGTTGACCGGCAGAGCGCCCTCACGCGCAAGCGAGCGGGTCGCCTCGAGCAGCATGAAGAGCTGCCCTTTGTCGTCGGCGGTTCCACGACCATAGAGCCAGCCCTCCCGCTCGACAAGCGTGAAGGGCTCCGACTCCCAGAGCTCGAGCGGATCGATCGACTGAACATCGAAGTGCCCGTAGCAGAGCACCGTCGGCGCCTCGCTCCCGCCGGAGGCGGCGATCTCGCCGACAACGAGCGGCTGCCCCTTCCAGTCGATCCTTTCAGCCTCACCGCCCGCCGCACGGATCTTGGCGACAAGCCAATCGCCGGCACGCTCCACGTCGGCAGCGCGAGCCGGATCGGCGCTCACGCTCGGGATGGCGATCCATTCCGCCAGCTCTGCCAGCAGCTCTCCACTCACTTCAGCGAGTGTACTAGCGCGCCGATAGACCGAATACGGTGTTGATGAAGCTGAGACGAAACTCGACGAAGGATAGATTCCAGCGAGGAAGGTCATGCGCTCGATAACAATCGCAATCATCGCCGCGCTCGCCGCCGCTTCGGTAGCGATGGCCGGCAGCTCTCATTTGATTACGAAGAACTCAATCGGCAAGGGCAAGCTCGGCAAGAACCGAGCGGCCTACAAGGTGGCTTACGGCAAGCATAAGCCGGTCGAGAACCTCGAAGGAGGACTCACTCGGCTCAAGTACCAGCATGGTGCGATCGAGGTCTACTTCAAGACCGGCACGAACAAAGGGCGCTATATCGTCGCGACGAAGAAGGCCTACAAGACGACCAAGGGTGTTCGTCCCTGCGCCAAGGGCTCTGCCGTGAAGAAGGCTTACCCCTCCGCGGTGAAGGTAAAGCTTGCCGGCAAGGAGTTCGCCTACCGGCTCGGAAGAAAACTCTGGTTCGACATCGAGTCGGGCAGGATCGCCGCCATCGCCCTCGGCGTCGGCAAGCAGACGGCCTGGATCGCTTCGAACTCACCCGCCTGCCACTCGTAGCTCGCGATCGATGCCGCGAAAGGACAATTCAAGAACCTCGCTGCTCCCTGACGGTTTTCGATTCGGCGTCGCCACCTCCGCCTTCCAGATCGAAGGCGGACTGAACGGCCCGGGCGAGCCGGCCAACAGCTGGGTCTGGTGGGAGCGCGAAGGCCGCGTCGAGCCCTCGGGGATCGCCGTCGATTTCTGGAATCGCTACGAGGAGCAACTCGATCTGGCGGCCGCACTCGGCTGCGACACGTTCAGGCTCGGACTGGAGTGGGCGCGCGTCGAGCCCGAGGAGGGGCAGATCGACGAAACGGCGCTCGATCGCTATTCGGCGATCGTCGATGCGTGTATCGAGCGCGGACTTGAGCCGCTCATCACGCTACATCACTTCACTCATCCGTACTGGCTCGGGGTCGACTTCTGGCTCTCGCCGGAGTCGCCGGAGCGCTTCGCCGGCTGGACGGAGCGCGTCGTCGAGCGGCTCGGTGATCGCTGTCGGCTCTGGATCACCTCCAACGAGATCGTCATCCTCGCCTTTCTCTGCTACGCCTACGGCGCGCATCCCCCCGGACGCCGCTTCGCCTGGAAAGAGACGTTCACGAGCGCGGCGCACATGTTCGCCGCCCATGTCCGCGCCTACGAGTTGATCCACGAGAAGCGGCCCGACGCGATCGTGCACTCGAACACGTCGGAGAACAGCGTCTACGAGTTCAACCGGATGTTCATCGACGTGCTCCTCGCGCGCTCGTCGGGAGTGCCCCGCGACGACCTCGGCGCCTGGATCGCCGAGAAGCGCGAGGCATGGTACGGAGCCATCGCTCCGGTCAGAGCAATCGAGCGCCCGTTCAGGCGCAACGCGGCCGCGGTCGCTCCGATCGCCCGCTTGCCGTACCGATACGAGCGCCTCTCTCCGCGAGCTCGCCGCAGATCCGAAGACCCCGAGGGAGTATTGCGTCCGCTCGTCGAGGCCGTCTACTCCAGCTCCTGGGATCGGGCTCTCGACGTGCTCGGCATCGACTACTACGATCCCGTCGCTGCGAATCACATGCACCTGCCCGGGCATCGCACCGCCGGTGGCCGATCGTGGCGACCGAGCGCGGAGCTCTGGGACGACGTCGTCTGCCCGGCAGGGCTGACCGAGTATGCGCGCGCCAACCTGGCCCTCTCGGCCGAGGCGACGGGCGGCGAACGCCCGCTCGAGCTCTGGGTGGTCGAGAACGGGCTCTGCAACCGGGTGCGAAACGGGCACAGCTACGAGCGCCTGGACGGCTGGGACCGGCCACGTTATCTGCGCGAGAACCTGGCCGCCGTCGTCGCCGGGCTCGACCAGGGACTGACGATCGGCGCCTACCTGCACTGGTCGCTCACCGACAACTACGAGTGGGGCTCGTACCAACCGCGCTTCGGCATCCACGGCGTCGATCGCGAGCGCGGCGTCAAGATCCTCGCCACCGACTCGATGGGCCGTGACTCGGCCGGCGCCTACCAGCGCCTGATCGAGGGGTTGCGCTCGGGCGACCGCTCGGTGCTCGACGCCGAGTAGCAGATCCTCTCCGCCGCGAACTACGGCCGCCTGATCGGGAAGGGAACCTTCAAGATCACCCGTTAGCTGTAACCGCTAAAAGTCCGCCACCTTCGGTGGCTTGACGACTTTCAGCGGTGTTCCAGCCCGATTAGCAGGCCGCGCCTAGGAAGAAAGTGTAGATCTACGCCACTTCGCGCAGCTTCAGCGTCTCGGCCATCGCGCGCAGCTTCTTCAGGCTCTGGTTCTCGATCTGGCGAATGCGCTCGCGGGTGACGTTGAAGGCGTTTCCGACCTCGTCGAGGGTGCGCGGGTGCTCGCCGCCGAGGCCGTAGCGTAGCTCGAGCACGCGGCGCTCGCGGTAGGAGAGGCACTGCAGCAGGCGCTGGAGCGTCTCGCGGCGCATGCTCAGCTCGGCCGCCTCGTCGGGCAGCGGCGTCGAGGAATCGGGAATGAAGTGACCGAACTCCGACTCCTCCTCGTCGCCGACCGGCTTCTCGAGCGAGACCGGCGTCTGGGCGGCGCGAAGGATCTGGTCGATCTCGTCGATCGGCAGGTCGAGCTCCTTTGAAAGCTCTTCGCTCGTGGGCAGGCGGCCGTTCTGAGCCTGGAGCTTGCGCTCGGCGCGCATGATCCGGTTCAGCTTTTCGACCACGTGCACCGGCATGCGAATCGTGCGTCCCTTGTCGGCGAGCGCACGGGCAACCGCCTGGCGAATCCACCAGGTGGCGTAGGTCGAGAACTTGAAGCCCTTGCGGTAGTCGAACTTCTCGGCCGCGCGTACCAGCCCGATCGTGCCCTCCTGAATCAGATCGAGGAAGGGAAGACCCTGGTTGCGGTAGCGCTTGGCGATCGAGACGACGAGGCGCAGGTTGGCCTCGACCATCTGCTGCTTGGCGCCGTGGTCGCCGCGCTCGATCCTCTTGGCCAGCTCCACCTCCTGAGCCGGCGTGAGCAGGTCGATGCGCCCGATCTCCTTGAGGAAGAGCTGCAGCGAGTCGGTCGTCAGCTCGCGCCAGGGCTCCTCGATCTTGACCTTTGCGATCGGGCCTTCGCCGTCGACGACCTCGATCTGCAGCTCGTCGAGAACGTTGTAGAACTCGTCGAGCTGCTCGGTATCGAACTCCACCTCGTCGAGAGCGGTGGCGATGTCCTCCGTTCGCAGCGCGCCGGCTGTTTTCCCGGCCTCGATCAGGCCCTTCGCCTGCTCGGAGGCAAGGAGGTCGAAACCCTGGCCCTTTGTCTGCTCTTCGGCTGGGGCCGCGCCTTCGTCTTTCGACCAGGTCACTCTTGCCTCTTCTGATTGCGTGCGGGACGGCGAGTTTGCCATATGCAGCCTACCTTGGCCATAGCTCGAACGGCCGATTTGACATGCCTGGACGGGTAGTCGGGGCGATTATCTCGTTGCTACGCGTGCAAAAGCTGTTCCGGGAGAGCGACTACGGATAGGACGCGAATGTGGGGCATTGTTTCTCCTTTCCGGAAGGCTGGGTCATTCCCGCTCGACCTGGTTTTATGCGCGCCCCGCCCAACTCGTGGTGAACTGACCCATGTGACGACCGCCATCGTCGCGCTGCCCAGCCTGAGCCAGAGGACGTGTAGAGCGACTCCCTCGTCGGTCAGGTCTTCACGGCGTAGCCCGTAGAGAACGATTGCAACCCCCCGCGAACGAGAACAGAAAGCCGCCCCCGAACACGAAGCCGTGAACCAGCGACCACCACTCCCTATAGGTGAGATGCGCCCGTCGGTTCTCCCGCGCGGAGAAAAGAAAAAAACCTGCCGCGAACTATTCGAGCCGCTAGCGGATCAGTCCGCCGTGGTAGCGAAGCTCGTAGAGACGCTCGCCGCCGCGCTCCGTCCACTCCATACCGTGGAAATTGGAGACGTCGCCGACGTTGGTATCGATATAGATACCGAGCGAAGTCTGGTGCTTGAAGCCGCTGAGAAAGCGGCCTTCGCTGTATAGCGCCGTCAGGCTCTCCTTGATCACCTTGCCGCTCTCCTCGGCGCTCAACTCCTCGGGCACGAGAATGTAGCCGTAGTAGTTCATCGCCCAGATCGGCTTGCCTCTGTACCAGACGACCTCCTCGCCGATGAAGTCGCCGCTACCGAAGTAGCTGTCGCGGTAGAGAAGATCACCGTCCTCGTAGCAGAGGTCTGTCGAGCCCGGGCGAGTCGATTCGACGGGTTTCCCTTTACCGGCGTAGGTCGCGGCCTTGGCCGTGATGATGAAAGCTTCGAGTTGCTCGAGCGAGATCGTCTCCATCACACCTTCGGATCGAGCTCCGAAAGCTCGATCGGCCTCCCTTCCTGAGCGGAAAGATAGAGGGCAGCCAGCGCCCGTGCTTGCCCGAGTGCGTCGGCGCGGCCGAGCAGAGGCCCCTCCTCGCCGCGAATAGCACGGGCGAAGGCCTCGAGCTCGAGCCGATAAGGGTCTCCCGCCCCGACTTCTATCTGCTCGATCTCGGCTTCCTCGTCGCGCTGCAGCTCGATGCCGCCGCGCCAGCCGTGCCAGGGGTCGTACAGGCGCAGGACGCCGTCCGTGCCGACGGCTTCTAACTCCTTGCGCGAGGGCGACTCGAACGAGGAGTAGAAGAGCCCGCGAACACCGCTCGAGTAGCGCATCAGGCCGCTGAAGCGAACGTCCACGCCCGCGCCCAGCACCTGCTCACCGTAGACGGCCTCGGGCTCACCGGCCAGCAGGCGCACGGCGCTGACGCAGTAGGTGCCGATGTCCATCAGTGAGCCTCCCTCCCACTCCTTCTTCATGCGCACGTCCGTCGCCGGGTCGCTCATGACGTAGGAGAAGAGCGAGCGCACGAACTGGAGCTTGCCGATCGCGCCGTCTGCCACCAGCTCGGCGAAGCGCTTGGTCTGCGGGCTGTGACGCCACATGAACGCCTCACAGACCACCAAGCCCAGCGACTCAGCCAGATCCCAGACCCTCTCGACCTCGGCCGGATGGCGCGTCAGCGGCTTCTCGCAGAGAACGTGCTTGCCGGCTTCGAGCGCACGCAGCGTCCAGGGTACGTGCTCGTGGTTGGGCAGCGAGATGTAGACCGCCTCGATGTTCGGGTCCGCGAGCAGCGCGTCGTAGGAGCCGTAGGATCGCTCGATCTGCCACTCCCCGGCGTAGTCACGCGCCCGTGCTTCATCCCGGCTGGCAACGGCGAGGAGATCGACCAGCAGCGAGGCCTTGGCGTGTGGGATGACGTTCCGGTTGATCGCGGCCGTCGAGACGATGCCGAGGCGAACCGGGTCTATCCCCATGACGCCTCCGTCATCGGCCTGATTGCCGTCTCGAGAATGCGGTGACCTCGCGGCCTGGTGAGGATGAAGAGAACGATCTCGGCCACGTCTTCGGCCGACATCATCCCGGGCAGGACGTCGGGGCTGCGCCCGTAGCCCTCCTCGAGCGCGAAGTCCGTCGCCACTCCGCCCGGGCAGACGTTCGTGCAGCGCACGTTCTTCTCGCGCAGCTCGTGGTCGAGCGCCCGCGTCAGCCCGACCTGCCCGAACTTGGAGGCGCAGTAGACGGCCTCGCCGGGCAGTCCACGCCGGCCCGCCTCGGAAGCGATCGTAATCAGGTCGCCCTCGCCGCTTGCGATCAGGTGCGGAATCGCGGACCGGTGGGCGTAGATCGTCCCCTTGAGGTTGACGTCGATCATCTCCTCGAGGTGCTCGGGCGGAAGATCGACGAGCGAGTGATAGGAACCGACACCGGCGTTGGCGATACAGATGTCGAGGCGACCGAAACGCTCGACCGTGTCGTACACGGCCTGCTCGACCTGCTCCCGCTCACGCACATCGCAAACCAGCCCCAGAGCATCCGCGAGAGCGAGATCGTCGCCCGAGCGCGAGGCCAGTCCGAGCTTTACACCCTGCTTGGCGAGGGCGAGCGCAACGGCGGCGCCGATGCCGCGGCTCGCTCCGGTTATGAAAGCGACCTTGCCTTCGAGTTTCTTGCTCACGGTTTTTCCTCCAGTGGTCGCAGAGCGGGATAGAGAGCGCGGTAGCGAGCGTAGCCGCGCTCGTAGGTCTCTTGCCAGTTTGGAGTTGGCTCAACCCGATCGCGAACGTCGACGCAGGCAGCGAGGGCCTCGTCCGCGTCGGCGAAGACTCCCGCCGCGAGACCGCCGAGGAGCGCGGCGCCGAACGCGGCGCCCTCCTCCACCGCCGTCAGCTCGAGCGGTAGCCCGAGCACCGAGGCGATGATCTCGAGCCAGAGACGACTACGCGCGCCACCGCCCGAGACGCGCGCCGACTCGGGCGTAACCCCAAGCTCGCGCAGGAGCTCGAGAGAGTCGCGGAGCCCGTAAGCGACTCCCTCGAGCAGCGCGCGAACGAGAGCGCCTCGGTCGTGCACGAGCGAGAGACCGGTGAAGGCCCCGCGCGCATTCGGATCGGCATGAGGGGTCCGTTCGCCCTGCAAGTAGGGTGAGAACAGGAGACCCTCTACCCCGGGTTGCCGACGCGCCGCTTCGGCGGTCAGCTCGTCGTAGCCGAAGCCCGGAGCGAGCAGATCTCGGAGCCAGCGCAGTGAGCCGGCCGCCGAGAGCATCACACCCATCGCCTCCCAGGTCTCGGGCAGCGCGTGGCAAAAGGCGTGCAGCCGCGCCTGCGGGTCGTGGGCGTAGTGGTCGAGCGCCGCGAACACGACGCCGGAGGTGCCGAGCACCAGCGAGAGCGGCCCCGGCCGGATGACGCCGACTCCGAGCGCGCCGGCTTGCTGATCGCCCGCACCGGCCGCAACCGGCACTCCAGCCTCGCTCAGACCGGACACCTGCGGTGACTCGAGGAGTCGAGGCAGCCATTCGCCGGGGATCTCCAGCGCCTCCAGTACCTCTTCACTCCAGGCACGCCGAGCAACGTCGAAAAGCAGCGTGCCCGAGCCATCGGCGGCGTCGATCGCAAGCTCCCCCGTGAAGCGCAGGCGAACAAAGTCCTTGGGCAGCAAGATGTGACGAATACGCGCGTAGACGTCCGGCTCGTGGGTACGGAGCCAGAGCAGCTTGGGAGCAGTGAAGCCGGGCAACGCCCGGTTGCCCGTCAACTCAATCAGGCGCTCGAGACCGATCAGACGCTCGATCTCGGCGCACTCCTCGCCCGTGCGCTGGTCGTTCCAGAGAATCGCCGGGCGCAGCACGCGCCGTTCGGCGTCGAGGCAGACGAGCCCGTGCATCTGCCCTGAAAGACCGATGCCGGCGATCTTGCTTTTACCTCCGAGTTGCTCGCCGAGCGAGGAAAGCGCCAGATCGCTCGCCCGCCACCAGTCCTCTGGATCCTGCTCGGCCCAACCCGGTTTCGGTATCACCAGCTCGTAGCCGGGCTCAGCCTTGGCCAGCACCTCCCCACTCGCGCTGATCGCCAGCGCCTTTACGCCGGTCGTACCGACGTCGATCCCAACCAGAACCTGCTCGTCCGTCATCGGTGTCGGCTACTCGCTCCCCATGGCCGCATAGACGATCTCGTAGGCGCGGACGGCGTCCTTGGCGGCCTGCGCCTTGCGCAGCTCGTTCTCGTCGATACGAGCCGCGATCGAGTCGATGAAGCGCCACTGAATAACGCTGCGTCTGACGGCCGCGACCGCGTCCTCGGTGTAGGGATAGAGATCGAAGCCCAAGTGCTCGCCGTTGTCACCGTAGTGGGCGCGGCGCAGCTCCAGCGCCAGTTCGATCGTCTCGAGGAAGAAGGTTGCGCCGACCATGTTGTCGTCGTCGAAGTCGCCCCAGCCGGAGTTGGCGTGCTGGTGCCCGAGCAACCCCTCGTCGGCCAGTAGAGCCGCATATTCGGGCAGATGCTCGCGGTTCATGATCAGGTGCTGCCAGTCCATGTTCACCTTGATATTGGTGATGCCCTGGACGCGCAGGGTATGGATGACATGCAGCGTCATGCCCATGTTGCGCATGAAGATCTTCATCGCCGGCTCGGAGTTCTTGTGTTCGAGGAATAGGTGGATGCCGTGTTTGGCGCAGACCTCGGCAGCCTGACCGACACCGTCGATGAAACGCTTCCACGACTCGGCGTAGGGGGTCTGGAAGGGATAGTTGTAACCCTCGATCCCGGGCCAGACGATGAAATGGGCGCCGAGCCCGCCGGCGAATTCGGCGGCTTCGAGAGTTCGCTCCAGCGCCAGCTTGCGCACCTTGTCGTCGGGCGAGGATAGACCGCCGCGACCGAATACCGGATCGAGGTGCAGCCCGGTCGCCACGCAGTAGATGCCGTGCCCGTCCAGAGCCTTTCGCACCTCGTCGAGGTTCTCTTCGGAGAGCTCCTGGGGGTAGTGGAACTCGTAGTCGTCGATCAGGTCGCCGAGGCCGTCGACGGCACGGTGCACGCGCTCGGCCGTCGTATCGCGAGTGTGCGCGGGTTGATAGCCGATCGGCACGAAACGGGTGACCATCGGCCCAAAGGCCCATATACCAAGACTCGTCTTCACGTTTTCTCCTTTCCAGCCCCCCGAAACGAGCGCGACTCGGACAGCGAGCACGATCGCCCCCGGAAACTGACGAATTCGTTTGCGGTTGTTCCTTTCCGCTTCAGGCGTTGAACCCGAGCAACGAAAACAGCGAGGCCGTCATTGGGCTTTCCGATGCTTTTGTCAGCGCGAACGGGCTCAGGGAACATGCCAAGATCGACCGGAAGCCCCACGCGAGGGCTAGCGTCCTGCAGCTTCCCGGCCACGGCGAGAGATCGCGTCGACGGTAACGGCTACTAGCAGGATGGCGCCCTCCACCATGTACTTGATCTCGGGCGGCTGCGACATCAGGTCGAGACCGTTCGAGACGCTGCCGATAACGAGCGCGCCCAGCAGTGCCGACCAGATCGAGCCGCGCCCTCCGAACAGGCTCGTGCCGCCGATCACAGCCGCCGCGATCGCCTCGAGCAGGAAGGTGCCGCCGCCGGTCTGGGTGCTCGCGGCGGTGAGGCGCGAGGTAAAGATGAGGCCACCGGTCGCAGCCATCAGACCGCTGAGCGTGAATACCCAGATGCGAATCGCGGCGACATTGATACCGGCGCGCCGTGCCGCTTCGGCGTTGCCTCCAACGGCGTAGATATAACGCCCGAATTTGCTGTGCGTGGTTAGCCAGACGAAAAAGAAGACCAGTCCCAGCAGTACGACTCCGGCAGTGGGGACGCCCGCGTAGTCGTTCAGGTAGGCAACCGTCCCCAACGAGAGCGCTCCGACGAGCACCGTCCAACCGAGCAGCACCGCGGGGGTTTGAGCCCGGAGCCCGGCCCGGCGGCGACTTATCTGCTTGAGCAGGTTCGCCAGCGCATAGACGGCCGCGACGGCCGCGCCGAGTATCCAACCCCAGTAGTTTGGTAGAAACGAGCCGGCGATCTTGTCGATGTGTGGCTCGAAGACGTTGACCGTTCCATTCGAGCCGAGGACGCGGAGCTGAACGCCCTGCCAGGCCAGGAAGCCCGCCAGCGTGACCACGAACGAAGGCACGCCGAAGAACGCTAACCACGCTCCCTGGAAAGCGCCGATCGCGGCCCCGAGAGCCAGCATGACGATGATCGCCAACCACCACGACCAGTTGTGGTAGACGATCAGGACGCCGAGTGTGGCCGAGGTGAGGCCTGCGATCGAGCCGACCGAGAGGTCGATCTCGCCCAGCAAGAGCACGAGCACGATGCCGATGGCGACCGAGCCTATGGCGGCGATCTGGAGAACGAGATTCGAGAGATTGCGCGAGTTGAGGAAAACCCACGAGGTCTGGCTGCCGAAGTAGAGGGCGATTACGATCAGACCCAGGACGACGGGCAACGGCCCGATCTCGCCGGCGCGAATGTTCTCGATGATCTTCGGCGTACCCATCTGCCCCTCCGGCGAGGTGCTCGACTCGACCTCGTACGGCACGCGCGGATAGCGCCCGGACAGGAAGCCTGCGTAGCAATCGGCTCGAGCCGTGTAGCTGAGCAGGAATAGAAGTGGATCGCGGATCAGCACGCTCGACCGTCCCCTGGCGAGCGAGAGGAACCAGCCCGCGACCGCTAGCGCGAGTGCCGGTGCCATGAAGAGCGCAGAGATCAACAGCGCCGGTATCAAGAGCAACGGGCGGAAAGCGATCGACAGCCGCTGTAGCTTCTCGGGTGGCGGAATAACAACGTCCACCGGGTACTCGGCCCCGTCGTTGAAGGCCGGAAACGGGTTCGCAGCCAGAGTGACGTACGCGGTCACCTGCAGGCGGTAACGCACGTAACAGGCAAGAAAGGCATGAAGGCGCTCGGGGACGTGACCGGTGACGACGCCGGCCACCCAGGCTGCCAGCTGAACGAACACGGCCGCAATCGACCAAAGAGCGAGCCAGGCGACGTGCGGTAAACAGAGAAACCCCCGGAAGAGAACCGTTAACCGACTGCGCACCAGGTCATCCGAGACTACGAGATGAACGTCCTCCGTGAGTTCAGCCCGGGAAGGCTGGACGACCGAGGTCATGGCCTATTCCCCTCCCGCCTTCAGTACTCGGGCGCCCGTGATGGCAGCGACAACGTCGTCGGGCGTGACCTCGCCACGGACGAAGGTCGCCACACGTTTGCCCAGACGAAGGACCACGATGCGGTCGGCGACATCGAGAATCTCAGCCAGGTTGTGCGAGATGACGACGACGCCCAATCCCTGCTCACGTAGCCGCGCGATCAGGGCCAACACCTGCTCGGTCTGAGCGACTCCGAGCGCAGCAGTCGGCTCGTCGAGCAGCACAACCTTCGAGTTCCACATTACGGCCTTCGAGATGGCCACCGACTGGCGCTGGCCGCCGGAGAGCTGTGCGACCTTGGCGCGCACGCTGTTGAGCGTCGTAACCCGCAGCGACTCGAGAACGTCGAGCGACTGCTTCTCCATCTCGAGCTCGGAGAGCGGCTCGACCGCGAGCGGTACCAGCCGGCGCACGCGCTCGCGCCCGAGGAACATGTTCTGGACGACGTCGAGGTTGTCGCAAAGGGCGAGGTCCTGGTAGACCGTCTCGACGCCAAGCCTGGTGGCGTCACTCGGAGCCGCGATCCGCACTGACTTGCCCTCGAAGAAGATCTCGCCGCCGTCGGGCTCGTGCGCGCCCGCCACGCACTTGACCAGAGTGGACTTGCCGGCACCGTTGTCGCCGACAAGAGCCACCACCTCGCCCGGGTAGACCTCGAAATCGACGTCGGTCAGCGCTTGCACCGCACCGAAGCGCTTGGAGATTCCACGCAACTCGAGGATCGGCTTGCGGGCCGGAGAGGCGGCGGGTTGACCGCCGCCTCTCCCTCTCTGACGAGACTGGCTCAGATCCAGCTCCTCGCTACTTGCAGATGCTCGTCTTCGGAAGACCCTTGCAGACGGCCGAGAGACCGCCGTACTGCGAGTCGATCCAGCCGTTCGAGACCAGCAGCGATACGTTCGACTTGTCTATGGGAACGACCTTGAGCATCACAGCTGGCACGGATACTTGGCCATTGTTGACCGTCGTGTTGGTGTTCGTCGGCTTCTCTCCCTTGAGGATCGCAGCGGCGATAGTGGCCGCGGCGGGTGCCTGGAGACGGAAGTCCTTGAATACCGTCACGCCCTGATAGCCCTGAATGACGTTCTGGATGCCTTCGAGCGACGCGTCCTGGCCGGTAGTCGGGACTTTGCCTTGCAGCCCTTGAGCCTTGAGAGCGGCGATGATTCCGCCCGCCATGCCGTCGTTCGCCGAGACGACGCCGTTCACGTTGTTGTTCGACTTTGTGAGGATCTGCTCCATCTCATTCTGGGCCTTGGTCGGATCCCAACCGGGCGTCCACTGCTCGGCGACCTTGACCCTCGCGTTCGACTTGAAGAGAGGATCGAGCACGCCGTGGATACCCTGATTGACGAGATGGGCGTTGTCATCCGTCGGTGAGCCGTTGATGATCACAAGACGGTCGCCCGCCTTGGTGTTGTCGGCCATCCACTGAGCCTCAGCCTGCCCAACGGTGACGCTGTTGAACGAGACGTAGTAGGCGAGTGGCGAGTCCTTGATCAATCGGTCATAGGCGATCACCGGTACGCCTTGGCTATCGGCCTTTCTGACGA
>CAZWTK010000040.1:0-17805 GCA_964636655.1 uncultured Gaiellales bacterium | reverse complement strand
ACCTCGCGCAAGAGCTCTTCCTTGGAGAAGACGCGGTAGGGCACCGACGCCAGCCTGGCGAGCAGCTCAAACTCCTTGGCGGCGAGAAAGACGCGCTCGCCTGCGACCGTGACCCGGCGCGTCTGTCGGTCGAGCTCGATCTCGCCTGCAACCACGAGCTGGCGCGAGTCGGGAGCGACGCGGCGCAGCACGGCGTGGATACGGGCGACCAGCTCCTGGTGGTGGAAGGGCTGCGTCAGGTAGTCGTCGCAACCGCGCTCGAAGGCCTGGACGCGATCGACGGCGTCGGATTGGGCACCGCCGAGCACGATCACCGGCACCTCCCGGTTCCATTTCCGGCCCGGCTCGCCTTCGCGCAGGCGCCTGCAGATCTCCGCCGCGGAGGCGTCGGGCAGCTCGTTCCCGACCAGAACAAGGTCGGGCAACGCCTGCTCTGCCAGCGTCAGCGCCTCGCTGCCGGCGCCGGCCTCGACCACCGCGAAGCCGGCCACCGAGAGCTGGCGCTCGAGTAGGCCGCGAAACTGAGGCTCGGGCTCGGCGAGAAGAACTGCTGCGCTCATGCAGGCGACGCTAACAGGCCGATCAGCGCGCGGATAGTGTCCCTTCTTGCCCTCTTCAGAGCTGAATCGTGACGGTCTTTCCCCAGCCGTCCGGCGCGGTCGAGGCGGGGCGGGACATCACCGTCAGAGTCGTCCGGAGCGAATCACGCCCCAGAGCAACCAGAGACCGAGCACTCCCGAAAGCAGGAAGCCGGCGACCGAGATGACGTTGACGCCGAGCGGATGCGGGCCGGACTTGGCGAAGATCCCGATCAGGCTCGAGCCGATCAGCCCGCCCACCACGATCAGCGCGATCACGAGCCGGTTGAAGGCCACCGAGACCTGGTGAATCGCCTCCTCGAGCCCCTTGTGCACGAAGCCGATCTCGAGCCGCCCCTCGCGGGTCTGGGTGAGCACGCCGTGCAGGACGTTCGGCAGCTCGCGTGTGATCCGCACCAGCTCGACGCTGTCGCGACGCGCTCGGCGGACGATTCGCTCGGGGGTGAAGCGCTGGCGCACCAGATCGCGCGCGTAGGGCTTGGCGATCTCGAAGACGTTGAAGTCGGGCGTCAGTTCGACGCCCACCGAAGCCAGCGTCGCCAGCGCCTTGTCGAGAATCAGAAAGCGCGTCGGCAGTCTCAGGTTGAGCGAGTAGATCATCGTGAAGACCTCGCGGATCACCTGTAGCGGATCGATCTCGGCCAGACTCGCTCCGTAGTAGCGGTAGTAGCCCTCGCGCAACTCGAGCGCGAACTCCTGCTCGCGGGCCGGCGGGCAGCGCACGCCCAGGTCGTAGATGCGCTGCGGTAGCGCATCCACGTTCTCGACGGCGGCGTCGATGAACAGGCGGGTCAGCCGGCCCATGTCCTCGTCTGAAAGCCGTCCGACGAGTCCGAAATCCACCAGCCCGATCTCGTCCGCGTCGCCGAGCACGAGGACATTGGCCGGGTGGGGATCGCCATGGAAGGCGCCGTGCTTGAAGATCATCTCCATCCAGGTCTTGGCGACCCGAGTTGCGAGCGTGCGCCGCTCCTCACGTGACAGATCGCTACCGAGGTCGGCGAGCTGCGTTCCCTCCAGGTACTCGAGCGTGAGCACGCGCTGGCGGGTGTACGTCCAGTAGATGCGCGGGACGCGAACGTGCGGGTCGGAGGCGAACTGGCGCCTCAGCATGTCGGCGTTTCGACCCTCCTGGTGGTAGTCGAGCTCGCGGCGGATCGAGCGGGCAAACTCGTCCACCACCGCGTGCACATCGACGAAGTCGAAAGCCCGCACCCTTTCTTTGAGTATGCGAGCGGCCTGATAGAGCAGATTCAGATCCGACTCGATCTGCTCGGGGGCGCCCGGACGCTGCACCTTGACGGCCACCACGTGGCCGCCCGGAAGCACGGCTCTGTGCACCTGCCCGATCGAGGCCGCCGCCACCGGCTGTTCGTCGAACTCCAGGAAGAGCCGCTCCAGCGACTGGTCGAGGTCCTCCTGGATGACGCGCCGAACGTCGGCGAAGGCGAAGGGCCTGACATCGTCTTGCAGCGCGCGCAGCTCGGCGATCACATCGGGCGGAAGCACATCCGGGCGCATCGAGAGCAGCTGACCGAACTTGACGAAGGACGGGCCGAGCTCCTCGAACATCTCGCGCAGGTGGCGGCCGCGATCCGAGGCGACCGACTCCTCTAGGCGCAGCTTCCGTCGCCCGGGAATGAGGTCGCCCAGGTGGTGGCGGGTGAGCACGTAGCCGAAGCCGTGCCGTACCATTACCTGCGCGATCTCCGAGAGGCGACCGAGATTACTCGCACTGGGCTGCGCGGCCATGCCGTCAGTTTGACACGAAGCGCGCCGCGGAAGTAGTCGCTAGGCCGGTTTCGGTGGCCGCTTACGACCGGGTGGTCGCGGGGCGGCGATCAGCGACTCGGCGCGCAGATAGGCCAGGCCAACCGCGGGCAGATCGCTCAGGCGCTCCAGACAGACGTAGCGCGGTCGCCACTCGGGCCGGAATTTATGGCTGAACGAGCTCAAGCGCTCGAGCTGGAAGATCGAGTCTAGGCCGAGCAGCGTCCTGCGCGCCAACCGCTGTAGCAAGCGCCCCTGCTCATCGGTGTCCAGCACGCTGCGGAAGGCGCAGAAGTTGAGCGAGAGCTCGCGCACGCCCGCCTCGCGGGCCCAGACCAGCGCCTCGACGATCAGGAACTCGGAGATTCCTCCCGGGCAGCCCGGCAGCCGTCGCTGCGTCGACAGCGAGTAGCCGCCGCCGGCGGGGCTGGGAACGAGATGCAGGAAGGCGATCGGCTCGTCGCCTCTGTCGAGCGCCAGCGCGAGCATGCCCCCGGGCGCGAACAGGTCGTCCATGGCCATCGAGAAGCCGCGCTCGCGGCGCCCGGCCAGCCAGGCGATCGAGATCTGCTCGACACTCAGTCGCAGTTCCTCGTCGGCGTCTTTTACGCGCACGATGCGAAAGCGAATGCCGTCGCGCTCGGCGACCTTGCGCGCCGACTGACGCACCTTCCTCATCGCGCGCCCCTCGGTCGAGAAGCGCTCGGGTCGGATGACCGCCTCGTCGCCGATCTTTACCATCCGTCCCAACCCCTGTTCGCGGTAAAGGCGAAGCCGCTCGCGATCGGCGCCGACCACGGCGACACGCCAGCCGTTACCGCGAGCGCGCGCAACGAAATCGGCCATCAGACTCGCGAACTCGCTCTCCTTCCCTACCGGATCGCCACTGATGAGCGCCGAGCTCCCGACCAGCCGATATGCGAGAAAAGAGTCGCCGCTGGGCGAGAAGAAGAAGCTCTTGTCGCGCCTGAGGGTGAAGAAGACGAGACTGTCACGGCCGAAGCTCTCGACCAACTCTCTGGCCCGGTGCCGTTCCTCCAACGACTGGCTAACGTGCTCCGGGAAGGGGCCGAGCCAGAGCACGAGTGAGCGCAGCGTGAGAAGCACCGCGAAGGCGCCGATCAAATCGACGACGCGATCGGGCATGCCGCGCGCACCGAATACGAAACCGGCGCCAACCATCGCCACCACGGCGAGCAGGGTGCCGGCAACAGGACGTCGAGCGGCCGGGTCGCCGGGGGCGTCGAAACGGGAGCGGTAGCGCAGCAGACCGAGTACGAGCAACAGGCTGACGATCGACTCCTCGAAATCGAGACCCTTCGCCAGGTGGGCGAGAGCGACTCCGATCACTGCGATCAGGGCCAGCGTCCAGGCCCGCCGGCGCCCGCGCGCAAGCGAGCGCGAAAGCAAAAGTAGAGCCAAGCCGAAACACAGCGCAAGCACCCGAGCCAACTCCGGGAAGCCGGGCGGAAGAACACCCCTGACGAAATCGGCGCGGTTGGCGAACTCCGGGGTCAGAGCCGAGACGAGAGAGATAACGCCCACCAACGCCGCGGCTGCGGCCAGCACCGACTCGGCACGCGGCCGAGGAAAGCGTTCAGGGGCCGTTTTCCTTGCTTGGACGACGCTCACGCGGAGTCGCTGTCGCGCTCTAGGAGCTGTAGGCGGTGCTCGAGCTGGGCCACCCGCAGCTCCAGCTCGTCGGCCTCCTCGCGCGTCATCAGGCCGAGCTCACGCGCGAGCGCACTCGCGCGGGAGGCCGCCTGACCGCCCACTCGCGCCGCATCTTCCCGCCAGCGCTCGACCTGATCGCGCAGCAGCTCGCGTGCTTCTTCGACACTGGCGACGTTGCCGCGAGCGGCCATCGCCTCGGCCAGAGCGTCGATTCGATCGGCGGTCAGCGCGATCACACCGACCGCCGCCAGCGCCAGCTCGCTAACGAGTTGCCGCGGGCCGCTAGCGGGGCCGTCCATGTGGCCTCGTGCGTCGTCTTTGCCGGCGCCGCTCCCGCTTGGCTGCGTCTGAAGTGGTCTCGATTCCGGTTCCGGCTGCCCTGTCGGCCACCGCCGCCATCGCCGGCTGCGGTAAAGCCTTCCCGACTGATTCCTCACGCTCCGAGCGCTGGAAGTCCTGAGCGTGAAGGCGTCGCGCGTACTCCGGCTCGCGCTCCTTCCACATCGTGAGTAGCGGTGCCGCCACGAAGATCGATGAGTAAGCACCGGCGACGATTCCGATCAGCAGCGCGAAGGCGAAGTCTTTCAGCGTGTCGCCACCGGCGACGAAGAGCGCCCCCACGGGAAGCAGGGTGATGAAGGTCGTGGCCAGAGAGCGCCTGATCGTCTCCCAGATCGAGACGTTGGCGATACGCGCGAACGGCGCCTGGCGCATCAAGGGCATGTTCTCGCGGACGCGGTCGAAGATGATGATCGTGTCGTAGACCGAGTAGCCGAGCACGGTCAGCACCGCGGCCACCGTCGAGGTGGTCACCTCCCGCCCTGTAAGCGAATACACCCCGACCGTGATCACGATGTCGTGCAGCACGGCGACGATCACCGGCAAAGCGAACTTGAAGTCGAAGCGCAGTGAGATGTAGGCGATGATCAGCAGGAAGGAGACGATCAGCGCCTTGATCGCGCTCTGCGCCACATCCCTGGCGAAGCTGGCCGAAACGGTCTGGCTGCTGATATCGGTCGCGTGCGCCTTCGTCTGGAGCTGGTTCTCGAGCGTGGTCTCAATCTTGCTGCTGGGCGAGCGCAGACGGACCTGAAAGCCCTTGTAGCTGGTCGAGCCGCCAACCGTTTTCCCGGTACCCACGATCGAAGCGTTTCTCTCGCCGGTGATGTTTACGACGATGTCGCTCACCGTCGAGAGCTGAGTCGGCTGCGAAGTGGGGAATGCGAGCTGCGTCCCGCCCCTGAAGTCGATGCCGAGGTTGAGGCCTTTGAGGCCGAGCGAGAAGGCGCTGACCAGCACGACGATCGCCGATATCCCTAGCCAGAGGAAGCGCTTGCGCATGAAGTCGATCTGCAGCCAGCGCCCGCGCTGAGCTCCGTGCGCGCCCATGAAGCTGGGGTTCGAGAACCAGCGGAAGTTGGAGAGCAACCCCAGCATCGCGCGCGTGCCGGCCACGGCGGTGACGAGCGATATGCCGGTACCGAGCAGCAGCATCAACGCGAAGCCCTTGACGCCCGCCGTGGCTACCAGGAAGAGCACGGCGGCGGTGATCGCGGTGACCACGTTGGCGTCGAGAATGGTGTGGAAGCCGCGTTCGTACCCGGTGGCGACTGCGGCCTTCACCGACTTGCCCGCACGGGACTCCTCCTTGATGCGCTCGAAGACAACGACATTCGCGTCGGCGGCGACTCCGATCGTGAGGATCATGCCCGCGAAGCTCGGCAATGACAGGGTGACGTTGAGGAGCAGGATCACCCCGTAGAGGAAGGCCGCGTAGATACCGAGCCCGATGACCGCCACGAGCCCGAGGAAGCGGTAGAGAGTGAGCAGGAAGACCACAACCAGCGCCAGCCCGATAGCGGCCGCCACCATCGCCTGGCGCAAGGAGTTCTTCCCGAGCGAGGCTGAGATCGTGTCTTGAGAGGCGGTTGTGAAAGGAACCGGAAGCGCACCGGTCTGTAGCACGGTGGCGATGTCGTTGGCCTCGCCCATCGTCTGGATTCCCTCGATTACCGCTCCGCCGATCGAGGGGTCGATGCCGCCCGAGAGAGACTGCTTTGTGTAGTCGATCTGCGGATAAGTGATCAGCTGGCCATCGAGCACGATCGCGAAGTGCTGAGGAGCCTGATAGGCATTCCCCCGCGTCCACTCGGCGGCGGTGATCTTGTGGAAGATCTTGTTGCCTTCGCCGTTGAAGCTGAGATCGACCTGCGGCCCGTTCGAACCGAACTCGGCACGGATGCCGCCGGCGTTCAGGTCCTTACCGGTGAGGTTGGGCGGCCTTTTGAACAGGTAGTACCAGGTTTGCTTCGGCTTGGGCACGAAGCCGTTGTTCGGGCTCGGGCAGACGCGGCTCGTCTCGAGGTCGCAGGAGACGAGCTCGGTCGATTTCGGGACGCCGAGAAGCAGATCGCTCTTTTGCTGCTCGTACGAGTCCTTGGCCATCGCTCTCTGCAGCCGCGCCTTCGTCGCGTAGGGCCCGTAGATGGGTTTGTGCTTCTTGTTGAAGAGGTAGTAGCTCGAGATCTTCTTGCTCTTCACCTGCGCTTTGGCCAGTGTGAGCAGATCGAACAGGGTGTGTGGCTCGGGCACGAAGTTGTTCACCGACACGCCGTTGAGCAGCTTCGTCTCGAGATCGAAGAGATCCAGTACGGCGGTCTTGCCGATTACCGCCAACGCCCTTTCCGGGTCTTTTACGCCGGGCAGGTCGATGACGATCTGGTCCGTGCCCTGTCTGCGAATGTCGGGCTCGGCGACACCAAGCTTGTCGACGCGCTTGCGCATGATGCTGAGCGAGCGATCCATGTCCGCGCTGGTCACGACCTGGCCAGGCTTTGGCTTCGCCTTCTTCACCACCTGCAGTCCACCCTGGAGGTCGAGCCCGAGTGACGGCGTCCTGTAGAGCGGTGAGCTCGGCGCGGCGAAGGCGAAGACCGCGGCCAGCGTGGCCGCGATCAGCAGGAGCAGGATGATGTGGGGTCGGCGCGATGACACTGGATGTGCAGCTTAGCTTGACGAATCGCAGTTCGAGTCTTCGTCTGCGCGCTCTCCGCCAGCGAGGGCGGGTTTCTGCGCCGGAGCCTCGTCCGGCGACGGTACAACGAGAGTGAAGTCAGAAAGCACGCCAGACCTTCGATCGGGCGCCCGACCAGACAACGTACGGGCGTCTCTATGGAATTGTGCAGACTTCGGCCGCCCTCGCGCCCGATCAAGCGTTGGCGGGGTCGAGGGGCCGGCGCTCAGGCTGCCGTAGAGGCGAGTCGAGCCAGGGCATCGCGCTTGTAGGCGGCGAGCTTCCCGCACACGATCGCCTCGCGCGCTCCGCTTACGAGATCGATCAGGAAGCGCAGATTGTGCAGGCTGAGCAAACGCAGTCCAAGCAGCTCCTGCTGGTTGACCAGGTGACGCAGATATGCGCGGCTGAAGCGGCGGCAGGCCGGACAGTCGCAGCCTTCCTGCAGCGGACGCCGGTCGCGCGCGAAACGGGCGTTCCGGAGGTTGAGCCTCCCCTCCCAGGTCAGCGCCGAGCCGGTGCGAGCGGTTCGTGTGGGCAGCACGCAGTCGAACATGTCGATGCCGCGCTCGATCACTTCCAGTACGCCCTCCGGGTCGCCGATGCCCATGAAGTAGCGCGCCTTCTCGGACGGCAAGAGCGGCGCCGAGAAGCCCGTCGCCTCCAGCATCGCCGCGCGCTCCTCCCCCACGCTCAGCCCCCCGAGCGCGTAACCGTCAAATTCGAGCGCGCCGAGCTGCTCGGCCGAGCGCCGCCTCAGCTCCTCGTCGGTGCCGCCCTGGACGATGCCGAAGAGAAGCTGCCCGTCGGCCCGCGGCGCCTGCCGCTGCCGTCGCGCCCAGATCGACGTCAGCTCGACCGCCCGCTCGAGCTCGGCGCGGGCTGCTCCGGCCGGCGGGCAGACGTCGAGGCACATCGCAATGTCCGAGCCGAGCCGGCGCTGGATCTCGGCCGCGAACTCGGGCGTGAAACGGGTCGCCTCACCGTCGTAGACCGAGCGGAAGGTGACGCCGTCTTCGTCCACGGCCAGAAGTGTGTCGCGCAGGGAAAAAACTTGGAAACCGCCGGAATCGGTGAGCATCGGCCCCGGCCAGCCCATGAAGCCGTGTAGGCCGCCCAGTTCCTCGACCAACTCCGCGCCCGGGCGGAAGTGCAGGTGGTAGCTGTTGGCGAGCACGATCTCGGTCCCGAGCGCGCGCAGCTCGTCGGGGTCGACGCTCTTCACGCTCGCCTTGGTCCCAACCGGCATGAAGACAGGCGTTCGTACCTCGCCGTGCGCCGTCCTGAGCACGCCGGCTCGCGCCTCGCCCTCCCGCGCGGCCAGCTCGAATATCGGTTGCTCAGTCGTCACGCCATCTCGCTCCCAACCACCCCCAGGGGACCGGTCACGATCCCTAAGGGAAGGCTATCCGGGAAAGCGATACGCGTCTGCAACGGTTCAGGCCTGGATTCGCGTCGCCTCAAGCCTCGACCTGCGAGAAGCGAGTGACCGAGTACGTGAGAGCCGAAGCCCGGTAAATGCGCTAGCTTCGATCTCGTGCCGGGTCCACACGACCTTACTCACCAGCTCGTCGCAGAGTTGATTAGGGACGGCGCCGAGGCAGTCGCTCTCACCGGCAGCCACGCGCGCGGCACGGCAGCAAGCGCCTCCGACCTCGACTTCGTCGTCATCGGCGACGGTCCGAGTTACCTGCTCGACGTTCGCGAGGGGATGCTCGTATCGCAGGCCTGGGCGCATGAGGAGAAGCACCGTCAGCGCTTCGACGAGCCCGGTGAGGTCGGCACCGCGATTCCCGGCTGGCGTGAGGCTGTGCTGCTGCACGATCCCGATGCCATCGCCGCGAGCCTCAAACGGGAAGCGCTCGACTGGAGCTGGCGGCGGGTCGAGGATCTCTGTGACCGCTGGGTGGCCGAGAGGCTCATCGGCTACGCCGAGGAGGTGCAGAAGCTCGTCGCCGCCATTCGAGACGGTAAGAAGCTGACCGCAGCTGTTCAGCGCAATTTGCTCGCTGTTCGCCTGGCACCGATACTCGCTGTCCATCACCGGCTCCTGTACGGCAGCGAGAACGTGCTCTGGGATCGAGTCGGCGACGTGATGGGCTCGGAGTGGAGAGAGGAACAGACTGCCGCCCTCGCGACGGGAGGAGAGAGTTTCAGGCGAAGCAACATTGCCGCCCTGAATCTCTTTCGCCTCGCGGTCGTGGCGGTTCAGCCACTTCTTGATAGCAGGCAGCTCGCAGTCGCGCACCATTCTCTCGCGCTGGCTCAAAGCCTCGATCAGAGCGCGAACTAGCCGACCCTGCGATGCGATTCGCCCAACGCTCTCAGAGCACCAGCATGGCATCGCCGAAGGAGTAGAAGCGGTAGCGCTCGGCGATCGCCAGGCGGTACAGCTCGCGCGTCTCCTCCACTCCGGCAAAGGCCATCACCAGCGCCAGCAGAGTCGAGCGCGGCAGGTGGAAGTTGGTCAGTAGCGCGTCCACGCGCTTGAACTCGAAGGGCGGGTAGACGAAGAGATCGGTCCGGCCAGCGAGCGGGCCGCCGCGAGCCAGCGTCTCCAACACGCGCACGCTGGTCGTTCCAACCGCCAGCACGCGAGCTGCGGCCTCGATCCGCCGCCGGCTCTCAGCACTCACCTCGTAGCGCTCGCCGTGCAAGCGGTGCTCGCGCAGATCGTTCGCCGCCACCGGACGGAAGGTGTCGAGCCCGACGTGGAGGGTGATCCGCTCGAGGTCGAGGCGTCCGAGCAACTCGGGCGTGAAGTGCAGGCCTGCGGTCGGCGCCGCGGCCGAGCCCAACCGCTCGGAAAAAACGGTCTGGTAGCGCTCGGGATCGTCCAGCTTCTCGTGGATGTAGGGCGGAAGCGGCGCCTCTCCGGCCGGCTCGCCCTCCAGCGCTATCCGCCAGCGTCCCTCTCCGAGCGCCTCTAGAAAAGTCACCGGTCGCAGATGCACTCCGGCACGCAGCTTCCGCGAAGGACGCGCCAGCGCCTCCCACTCGCCGCCTCCGAGCGACTCGACCAGGAGCACCTCGACCAGGCCGCCCGTGGGCTTGCGCAGATGCAGACGAGCGGGGACAACGCGGGTGTCGTTTACCACCACCAGCTCGCCGTGCAGCTCCTCGGGCAACTCGCCGAAGCGGCGCCGCCGCACCTCCCCGGTCGAGCGCTCGTAAACGAGCAGCCGCGACTGGTCGCGCTGCGCGAGCGGCCGCTGAGCGATCAGCTCGGGTGGTAGCTCGTAGTCCAGTTCGCGGAGGAGCATCCGCCGCCAACGTTAGCCTTATCGTCTATGGAAGAGGTACTGGCACGAGCCCGTGAGCGGCTCGAACAGGCGAGCGCAGGCTCCGTCGACCCGTCCCAGACTCGGGCGGCGTTTGAGCGGGCGCGGGCGCAGATGGAGGCGCTGACCCGGATGGGCGCGGAGCTCGAGACGATGCTCCCGGAAGAGATCGGACTGGCCGTCCGCGAGGGGCTACGCGCAGAGGCTCTCCCGGTCGCCCGCCAGCTCGCCGAGCTGCGCGGGCTCACCAACCAGCTCGTCCGCCGCCTGAGCGAGCTCGAGCAACAGATCGAGGCCGAGCGCCTCGCTCGCGTCGAGGATCTCGGTCTGCTCATCGACCTCATCGCCGGCGGCTGGCGCGGCGTGGACGCGCGACTGGCGCACATGGAAGAGAGCCTGAACGGTCACGCGGCGACCGTCTACAACATCGAGCGCGACAGCGCCTAGTAACTACTGCCGACGGTTTCTCCGGCCCTCAACCGACGCAGACTCGCGCCGTTTTCGGTATTTACCTGTGTAGCTTTTTCACCGTGCCCAGACTGAACCGATTGAGAGGTCGCAATGCCCATCGCTGATCCCAAGACCTATACACAGATGCTCGACGCCGCCCGGGCCGGCAAGTTCGCCTACCCGGCGATCAACATCTCCTCCTCGGAGTCCCTGAACGCCGCGCTTCGCGGGTTCGCCGAGGCCAAGTCCGACGGCATCGTCCAGGTCTCGACCGGCGGTGGCGAGTTCGGCTCCGGAGCGACCGTGAAGGACGGCGTGCTGGGCGCAATCGCCCTGGCCGAGTACGCGCACATCGTTGCCGAGAAGTGCCCGGTCAACATCGCCCTGCACACCGACCACTGCCACCCCGAGAAGGTCGACACCTTCTTGAAGCCGCTGCTCGAGGCCTCGCGCAAGCGGATCGCGGCGGGCAAGGGCCCGCTCTTCCAGAGTCACATGTTCGACGGCTCACCGCTGCCGCTGGCCGAGAACATGGCGACCGCCTCCGAGCTCCTGGCCGAGTGTGCCGAGCTCGAGATCATCCTCGAGATCGAGGCTGGCGTCGTCGGCGGCGAGGAGGACGGCGTCAACAACGAGGGCGTCGGGCGCGAGAAGCTCTACACGACGCCCGAAGACATGCTCGCCGTGGCCGATGCGCTCGGTACGGGCGACAAAGGCCAGTACCTGTTCGCGGCCACTTTCGGCAACGTGCACGGCGTCTACAAGCCGGGCAACGTGGTGCTCAAACCGACCATCCTGCGCGACGGCCAGGCGGCGGTGGAGAAGAAGTACGGCAAAGAAAGCCGCTTCCTGCTCGTCTTCCACGGTGGCTCGGGCTCGGCGCTGGAGGAGATCCGCGAGACGCTCGACTACGGCGTCGTCAAGATGAACGTCGACACCGATACGCAGTACGCGCTCACCCGAGCGATCGCTGATCACATGTTCAAGAACTACGACGGCGTGCTCAAGATCGACGGTGAGGTCGGTTCGAAGAAGGTCTACGACCCGCGCTCCTGGGGAAAGGCCGGCGAGGCATCGATGGCCGCTCGCGTCGCCCTCGCCTGCGACGACCTGCGCTCGACGGGGACGACGCTGCGCAAGTAGCGATTTCTCGAAAGCCACGCTTTGCGAAAGCCCTGGCGTTCGTCGGGGCTTTCTCTTTTTCGAGCTCTAGGAAGCTCCTGCTTCCTGGCTCCGCTTGTTCCACTGCGACCGGCCGCTGAGCGGAAGCTTGAGCACGAAGCGGGCGCCTGAATCACTCGGTACGCAGACCAGGCTACCGCCGTGCGCCTCTGCAAAGCCGCGCGCGATCGCCAGCCCAAGCCCGCTTCCGTAGCCCTTCTTCGACTCTCGCCTGTCGTCGAGGCGCACGAAGCGCTGGAAGATGCGCTCCCGCTCAGCCTCGGGCACCCCTGGCCCCGAGTCCTGCACCCAGAGCTCGGCAGAGGCTCCACTGCGGCCAATGGAGACATCGACCCTTCCTTCTCCGCCCGTGGCCTTGCGCGCGTTGTCGATCAGGTTCGAGATCACCTGACGAATCCGCTCGGGGTCGGCGACCAGCGGGCAGTCGCCGTGGCTCTTTAGATTCAGCCGTAACTTCGGCTCCTGCTCCTTCACGAGCTCGATTTCCTCTCGAGCCAACGCGGTGAGGTCGATCGGCCTGGGCTCGAGCTTGAGTCCCTGATCGAGGCGCGCCATTGAGAGCAGATCGGCAACCAACTGCGAGGCGCGGCGCGCCTGCCTGACGATCTCGAACGAGAGCTGCTCGCTGCGCTCGCGCTCCTCTCCGTGGCGCAGCAGTGCCTCAGCGCTCCACTGCAGGCCGGCGATGGGCGTACGCAGCTCGTGCGAAGCGTCGGAGAGGAAGTCGCGCATTCGTTCTTCCGAGCGGGACGCCTGTTCGTGAGCGCTGCGCTCCGAGGTGAGCGACGCTGCCAGCGACTCGAGCATCGCGTCGAGGGCGGTCGCGAGCCTGCCCAGCTCGGTCGAGACCTTGCTCGGTCGAAGGCGCCGGCTGATATCGCCGCCGGCGATTCGGTCGGCGACCGCCGCCATGCGATCGAGTGGGCGCAAGGTCAACCTGATCGAAACGCCAACGATCAGCACAGCGAGCGCGAGCACGAGCGCGGTGCCGATCAGCTCCGCGATCAGCAGGCGCCGGAGCGACGCCTCCACGGGCGCCTTGCTGGCGATGAAGAGAGCCGTGTCGGAGCTGGTGGGATAGGAGGGGAGCTGGTCCTTGGTCAGATTCGAGTCGGAGTAGACGGCGGTGACGAAGAGCGACCAGGCCACGTCGGGCAAGACGGAACGACCTTTGATCGCCGGCAGCTTCGGCGGCTCGAATCCAGTCGGCTTGCCGACCACCGGGTATCGGCCCGGCCGGTCGATGACCGCAACCACGTTCGACCTGGAGATCGTGCTCGCGATCGTCGCCAGGGTGTCGTGCGGGCCGGGGTTGTAGTTGCGGGCGAGAGCGATGACCTCGGCCTTGTTCGCCTCGAGGTCGCTGTAGTAGCGCTGGTGCAAGCCGACGTAGATCGCCGCGTCCAGTGCCACCAGCGCCAGGACAAGCATGGCGAGGCTCGTCAGGGTCAATCTCCACCTGAGCGACGCGGTCTTCATGCCATTCGCACCGTTGTCGTTCATACGCGCAGAACGTATCCGTGGCCGCGAACCGTTTGGATCAAGCGCGGGCCGACCGCCTCCAGCTTACGGCGCAGGTTGCCCATGTGCACCGGCACGAGATTCGGGTCGTGCTCCTCGTAGCCCCAGACCTGACTCATTATCTGCAGCCGTGACAGCACGACGCCGCGGTTTCTCATCAAGAAAGCGAGGAGTTGGAACTCGATCGGAGTGAGCTCGAGTACCGTATCGCCGCGCCTGACGATGCGGGCCGGCTCGTCGAGGATCAGATCTTCCACCTCCAGGACCTCCGCCTCCAGGCGGCCGCTGCGCCTGAGCAGAGCCCGCAGACGAGCCAGCAACTCCTCTACCACCACCGGCTTGATCACGTAATCGTCGGCCCCCGCCGAGAAGCCGGCCAGACGAGAGCTGACAGCGTCCTTGGCAGTGAGAAAGAGAATTGGCAGGTCGCTCTTGTTGCGAAGCTCGCGTGCGAGCTCAAAACCGCTGCGTCCGGGCAGCATCACGTCGAGAATGGCGACATCGGGGCGGAAGCTCTCGACGATCTCCTCCAGGGCGCTCCCGTCGGCCTCTGCCTGTACGAGGTAGCCGGCCGCGCTCAACTCGAGGGCGAGAGCGTTCCTGACCGCCTCGTCGTCTTCGACGAACAAGACTCTTAAAGACCTGCTCATGCAGGAAGCATGCCACCATCCCGAGACGCGGCGGCTGCGCTAGACTCGCGCCGTTCGAGATGGCGCGCCTTCGCCCGTTTAAACGTACGCGTCGCTCAGGCGACGTAGATCCATCCACCGGCTCCGAGCCGGAGCGCGCCATGCAGCTTTCCGGCGACGAACAGGCCGCCCCGGAGCCTGAGTTGCCACCGACCGAGCTTGCCTCTGAAGAGCCGGCGCCTGGTGACGCGACGGGCGAAGAGCCGCAGGCGGAAGAGCAGGCCGAGGCTAAGCAACGACGCAGCCTGCGCGGAGGAGCCAAGGCCCGTCACGCGCGCCCGCCCATGGCCAATCTCTCGCGCGTTCGCCGCGAGCGTCGAGCGCTCATGCGCGAGCGCGAGCGCCGCATCCGCGACCTCGGCGGCCTGATGCTCGAGATGTACCGGCGCGATCAGTTCCGAGAAGACTTGATCGTGGAGCACTGCGCCCAGGCGATGGGAGTCGAGAACCGCATCCACGAGCTGGAATCGATTCTCGCGCGCTCCGGCTCCGGGCGAACGACGCCCGGACCGCAGTGCAGCTGCGGAGCCCCGTTGCTTTTCGGGGCCCGCTTCTGCGCCAGTTGTGGAAGACCAACCGAGCTTGCGGCCGCAGGCGAGCGCTGCGCCAGCTGCCTGCAACCACTCGCCGTCGGCGCCAGTTTCTGCGCGAGCTGCGGCGCAGCGGTCGGCGAGGCCGAGAACTCGAGCGACGGGAACGAGCAGACCATGGAGCACACTCCGCCGGCCGAGCTCGAGAATGTCGAACGAGCCGAGGACGGTGAGGCTTGACCTCCGCGGAGGGGGAGCCCACGAGCGAGAGCGCTTCTTCAGACGCAAGGGGCGTTTGCCCCGACTGCGGCGCGGTAGTCGAGCCCTTCCAGGAATACTGCCTTGTTTGTGGCGCGCGCCTCGGCGAGAGCGGAGGCGCAGGCCTCGCCGAGCGCTGGCGACACGCCCTCCCGCTCGCCGACAAAGACTGGGGCTGGCCCGTCTTGGTCGCTCTGTCCATCGCGGTCCTGGCTTCTGTCTTCGCGATCCTGGCTGTACAGAGCGACAAGACGAGCACTCTGCAGGCGCTCGGGCCAAGCGTCAAGCAAACGACCCACACGACCACGACCGGCGCTTCGCAAACGACTTCGAGCAGCGCGAGCACGAACACGGGGACGGCGACCAAAAGCGGCACCAGGGGCAGAACGTCCACCTCGCCCATTCGCTCCGGCGGCGGTCTGATCGTCTGGCCGGGCCCGTCGGCCTACACGATCGTGCTCGCCTCATTGCCCGTCTCGGGTGGGAAGGCGGCCGCGCGTCAAAGGGCGCTCGAGGCTCTGCACTCCGGGCTCGGCCCGGACGTCGGCGTTCTCGCCTCATCGGACTACTCGAGCCTGCACCCAGGCTATTACGTCATCTTCAGCGGCGTGTACGGGAGTCAGAGCGAGGCGCAAAAACACCGCGCTGCCGCCCAACGAGCCGGTTTCGACTCGCCGTACGTGAAGCGGGTCGCCTCCTGAGAGCTTGAATCGGTCCGGTTGCGGCCGGGAACTAAGGGGTTCGGATCAGCGGGCTCTGCCCAAAGCGCCGGACATGCGTCCTCAAACGGTCTTACTCTCACTCGATTTGACGTTTTTTTTGTCATGGGCCGGAAATGCCGTTAGACTACGTTCACGCCGCGGAAGCCGAGTAGGGCTTTGGCCAGTTCGCCGCCTGGCGTGGGGCCTCGCTCCGAATCAGAGGAGAACATTCGAATCGCAATGGATGATCAACGCACGCAGCTAGTGAGCTGCATGTATCAGTACTCGCGAGCGATCTACCGCTCGATCAAGGATCTAGTCGATCCCTATGCCGACCCCGAGCAGCAGCTCGAGTTCAGGCGATCCGTGCTCACAGCATGTGAGCAGACGATGGTTCGCTTGGCCACCGACCCGCACTACTTCGCCAAGCCCGATCGCGCCCTCTTCCAGGACATTCGTCGCTACTACCCGATCACTGTGCAGGCGCAGGTTGGTTGGGCGGTACAGAAGGGAATCGGCGCGGCCGGCGAGTTCATTCAGAAGCAGATCGAGGCCGGTGCTCTCGATGGTGGTATAGCGCGTTGCAAGGCGACGACCCGAAAGGGCAAGGCCTGTCAGCGCACACCGCTTCCCGACCGTGACTACTGCCCGTCTCATCAGCACCTCGAGCGGGCCAAAGTCGCGGCCTGACAATCTGATTTCGGCGTTTAGCAAGGGCTCGGGTGGCTCCCCGCCCCGCTCGCGGCTTTCGCATTTCCGAGGTTTCCGACCGCCGGCGCGGGACGGAAAAACTCTCGCCCCACAGGGTCAGCACGAAGGGTAAGCTCGCAGGGCGATGTCTCACGACGCCGACAAGCTGATCCGCCAGCTTTCTCTGGTCGCCTTTCTGATGGCCGAGCGCCGTCCGGTGACGGCCCGCGACGTGAAATCCAACGTCGAGGGATACTCGGAGATGTCTGACGAGGCCTTCGCCCGTCGCTACTACGCCGACCGCTCCGAGCTCACCTCGCTTGGTGTACCGCTTCGCTCGCAGAGAGACGAATTCACCGGAGAGGAGCTCTACACGCTTCGCTCCGAGCAGTACTTCCTGCCGCCGCTCGAGCTGACCGACGACGAACTCGCGGCGCTACAGACCTCTTTCTACCTGCTCGAGGGGAAATTCGCCTACGCCGAGCCGTTCAGGCTGGCGCTGCAGAATCTGGCGCTGGGCCGCCCCGGTTTCAGCGAGCCTCCTAGCGCAACGGCCGTCCGCGTCGAGGTGCTCGATCCCGACTACACGCCCGAGACGCCCGGGCGCCTGGGCAAGCTCGAGGCGGCCATCTCCAAGCAGCGCACGGTCCGCTTCGACTACTGGTCGATCTCGCACGACAAGCGCTCCGAGCGCATCGTCAACCCCTTTGGACTGCTCTCCGACAACGGGCTCTGGTACGTGATCGGCTTCGATCTCCAGCGCCAGGCGATGCGCACCTTCCGCGTCTCGCGCATCCGCTCGGATATTCGTTTCGCTACTCGGAAAGAGCGCGACTTCCGCATCCCGCCCGACTTCGACATCGACACGTATCGCGGGCGAGCTCCCTGGCAAATAGGCCCACTCGTGGGCGGGGCTCGGATCCGCGTCGGACGTGAGACGGCCTGGTGGGTCGAACGCGCCTACGGAGGCGCAGGCCACGTCGAAGACGGAGTCTTCACGACGGCATACTCCTCGCTCGGTCTGCTCGCAGCCTGGGTGTTGCGTCAGGATGGACGCGCAGTAGCGCTGGAGCCGCCGGAGCTGCGCGAGGAAGTCAGTGCTGCACTACGCCTGGTCGAGGAGTACCACTCCGCCGCGCCACTGGAGCCCGCGCGAGAGCGCGAGGAAGTGACGAGCGCAGAGGCGTCCGATCACTCGTCGGGCCCGGTTGCTCCCGAGCGTTTCGCACTCTTACAGGCCCTGCTCGCCCATCTGCTGACCGCTTGCGGCGACGAAAACGAGGCGGAGATTCCCGCCGACGAAATCGTCAGAAACCTACGCATTCCGCTCGACGATCTCGAAGACCATCTCTCGATGCTCAACCTCGTCAACTTCGGCGGCGGCTGCTACACGGTCTACGCCGAGCTCGACGGCGACACGGTGCGCATCGACAAGGAGCTCTTCGGC
>CAZWTK010000039.1:0-18525 GCA_964636655.1 uncultured Gaiellales bacterium | reverse complement strand
CTAGCCCGGCCGCGCTCGGCGGCGCGCTGCTGCGTCCGAGGCGGATCACGAAGCGGCTCCTCGTCGGATCTGTGCGCCGAATGTCGCACTCTCGATACGAGTGCTCCCTTGACATTGAGCGCCTTCTCCGAACGGTGTCAGACACCGAGAGGTGATCGGATTCACTTTCGGCACGATTACGGCGCACATGCCGCTTGAAGCCAGACCGTGCCTGGGACTGGGACGGGACTCGAGCGGCCGCGCGGAACCGAGTAGCCGCAGACGAGCCTGGATCCTGCGTCTGCGCGGCGGTCCGGAGTCTTTGGATCGCTCGTCAGCCTATGCGAGCGCCTAGGCTGGCTCCTCCAGCGCCGACAGCAGCAGCTCGAGCACCAACTTCGGGTCGCGCCGGACTCGCTTGCTCTCGTCGGGCTTGCGCTTGCTCAGGTCGAGGGCGCGCGGGTCGGTCAGCGGGACGAGCCTTCCCTCCCGCATCAGCCACTCGTCCACGCCGCCGAGCCTGCCGCCGAAGGTCGTGTAGACGGGCACGCCGAGCGCCGCCGCCTCGCGGTTCATCGTTCCGCCGGCCGAGACGACGAAGTCGGAGAGGGCGATCAGGCTCTGCGCGTCCACGGCGCCGGAAGGGACGATCAGAGAGGGCAGCTCGAGGCTCTGGACGTAGTCGCGTTGCTCCTCGGTGCGCGGAATCACGATCGCCTGCACGTCGGGATGCCTACCGAGGTGGTCGAGCACGCGCGGGAAAAGCGGGTTCGAGGCGCGGTGGTAAAGCGAGACGTCCGGCGGCGTGCGCACGACGGCGATTACGCGCGCCTCGTCGATTCCGATCTCGCCCACGATCGAGCGGTCGGGTCGGAAATCGGACAGGTAGTACTCCTCCTTCAGGCCTGGATAGCGCCGAAGCTTGGGCGGCCGGACGCCGTATCGCTTCAGCCGCTCGGGCGGAATCGACTCGGGAACGACGACTCGTGTTGCGGCGCGACAACCGAGCTGGTGCTGGAGGGTGGCCCACTCATAGTCGAAGGTGGTCGAGCTCGGGATTCCGAGCCGGCGCGCGTTGATCGTCAGCTCGTGCGAGCCGTGCGCCAACGCGAGGTCGAAGTTGCGGCCCTTGGCCCAGCGCCGCAGCGCGCCCAGGCGCGAGACGAGCGAGCGCGCCTTGCCGAGCCGCGAGCGTCCGCCGTGGTGCCCGACCACCTCGGCCTCGATGCCGTGCAGCTCGAGCAGCTGCAGCGTTTGCGCGTAGTCGCGCGCGGTCAGCTCGATCTCGGCTCCCTGCTCGCGCAGCAGCCCGATCAAGGGCCGGAACACGAGCACATGCGCCGGCGCCGTCATGTCGATCCAGACTCTCACCGTCAGCCTATCGTCGCACGCGGACATGTCCCCGTGCCTGGCACCGGGACATGGCTGGATTTGACGAGTCCAGGTCGCATCAGGCTTCCGCCGCCCCGAGCCGCGCCGAATGCGGCGGCCCGGGCTCGGTCTCGACATGCCCTTCGTACCAGAGCGTGAAGGCGAGCAGGCCCCAGAGCTGGCGCGAGAGGTCTTCCTTTCGCGCAACGTGGCGGTCGAGCAGGCAGGCGACGACGTCTGGCGAGAAGAACCCCTGCCGGCGTAGCACACCTGGGGCGAGCACTTCACGGGCGAACGGCTCGAGCTCGCCGCGCAACCAGGCCGCGGCTGGTATCGAGAAACCGCGCTTCTTTCCGTGCACCACCTCGTGCGGTAGCAGCGGCTCGGCGGCGCGCCTGAGCAGGATCTTCTTGTTCAGGCCCGAGACCTTGAGCCGGCGCGGCAGCGCCAGTGCCAGGTTGGTGACGACCGAGTCGAGGAAGGGAACGCGCGCCTCGAGCGAGTGGGCCATCGAGGAGCGATCGGTCTTGGTGAGCAGGTCGTCGACCAGCGGTATGCCGAGATCGACATCCTGCAAGCGCGCGAGCGGTTCGGCGTTCTCGGTCTCGGCGTAGCGGGCGCGCAGCAGGTCGACCGGGTCGAAGCCGCTTCGGCCGGCGCGCAGCTCGGCGCGCAGCTCGGGCGCGAAGATCTCCTTCCAGCCGTGATGGCGCTCGAGCGGCGGCAGGTGGGCGGCACGGGTGAAGCGCTTGGCCTTGTAATCGAAGCTGATGCGGGCGCTCGAGCTGGGCAGCAGCTCGGCGAAGGGGCGCGCGAGACGGGCAAGCGGGCCGAGCCGCGAGGCGAGCAGATCGGCGGCGTAGGTGTAGTAGCCGGCGAAGAGCTCGTCCCCACCTTCGCCCGAGAGGCAGACCTTCACGTCCTCGGCCGCAAGCTGCGAGACGAGGTAGGTGGGCAGCGCCGAGGAGTCGGCGAAGGGCTCGTCGAAGGCCTCCGCCAGGGCACGCAGGAGCAGCTCCGGCTCGGGTCGCAGAACGAGCTCGCGGTGGCTGGTCGCGTAGCGCTCGGCGACCTTGCGCGCGCCGGCGGTCTCGTCGAACGAGCGCTCCTCGAAGCCGATCGTGAAGGTGCGCAGCGGCTCCCCTGATTCTTCGGCGGCGAGCGCCGCCAGCAACGAGGAGTCGACGCCGCCGGAGAGGAAGACACCGACCGGCACGTCGCTGACGAGGTGAGCCCGAACCGAGTCGCGCATGCGCGCGCGCAGCTCCTCGGCCAGCGTCTCGACCGATTCCTTGCGCAGCTCGCTCGCGTCCACCGGGCGTGGACGGGCAAAGCGATCGAGGCGCGCCTTGCCTTCTTTCCAGACCAACAGATGTCCGGGTGGCAGCTTGCGAATTCCCCGGAAGATCGAGTAGGGCGCGGGCACGAAGTTGAAGGCCAGGTAGGCCTCCAGCGCCTCGGGGTCGATCTCGCCCCGCGGTAGCGCGCGCAGCTCGGAGGCGAAGCGCAACTCATCGGCTTCGCCTTGGTAGTAGAGCGGCTTGATGCCGAAGCGATCGCGGGCCAGAACGAGTCGGCGCTCGCGGGCATCCCAAATCGCCAGGGCGAACATCCCGCGCAGGCGCGCGGCGAAATCGAGCCCGTACTCCTCGTAGAGGTGGGCTATCACCTCGGTGTCGCCGTGGCTGGCGAAGCGGTGGCCCTTGGCCGCAAGCTCCGAGCGCAGCTCGCGGTAGTTGTAGATCTCGCCGTTCTGCGCGACCCGCACGCTGCCGTCCTCATTCGCCAGCGGCTGATCGCCCGTCTGGAGGTCGATGATCGAAAGGCGCCTCGCCGCGATACCTACGCCGCCGTCCAGGAAGGTTCCCTCGCTATCGGGGCCTCGGTGCACGAGCTTGGCGTTCATTGCCGCCAGCTCGCTCGGATCGACGCCTCGCGTTACCGAGGCGATCCCACAGATCCCGCACACGGTGAGGGAGTCTAGTTTGGATCTCTACTCGCGTGGTCGGACCAGGCCGCGCAGCGACTGCCGCAGCACGCGCCAGCCGGTCGCCGCGAGCGTGCGCAGGTAGAGCGCGACCGAGCGATCGGCGATGTACTCGAGGTCGTGGGCGAGCTTCTCGGCCCAGGAGGTCTCGTAGCCCTTGCGAACCTGGGCGAAGCCCGTCAGCCCCGGTCGCACGACCAGGCGCTGCCAGTAGGCGGGAATGTCCGCGGCGAGCTCCTCGAAGAAGCGCGGCCTGATCGGCCGCGGTCCGACCAGGCTCATGTCACCGCGGAGCACGTTCCAGAGTTGTGGGATCTCGTCGAGCTGCGTGGCTCTGAGCCAGCGGCCGATCGGCGTGAACTCGGCCCGCGTGCGCTCGACCAGCTCGGGGCCGAGGTAGGGCCCGAGCCGGCTCTCCGCGTCGCGTCTGAGCGTGCGGAACTTGAGCATCGAGAACACTCGACCGGAGCGCCCGACTCTCCTACCGCGGTAGAAGACGGGCCTGCCGCTCGAGATCAGGATGGCGGGGACGATCAGAACGACGAGCGGGAGCGCGATCAGCAGGAACGACGCCGAGAAGAGAAAGTCGAGAATGCGCAGCGTCAGGTCGACTGCGCGCCGGTCCGGGTACTCCTCCGCCATTCTGGAGTAGCGCGTCGCGAGGGTTTCTTGCTGCACGGCCCGAGGATAACCCTCCCGTGGCCCGAACGCGCCGCAGGCGGATCGAACTCCATTCAGAACGAAGTACCTCGCCCATATCGCACCCGTCCGAGTCTCTCCGTCCCGGCCGGGCTCCCTGGCATCGCATTCAACCGATCGCACCCGGGCGGCGGGTCTTCGTTCCGAGGCGAGTTATCGACGTCGCAGACTCAATCTGCTCGAAGTCATAATATGTGCTTATGGATACGCGGCAGCTTGCAGCCTTCTGCGCCGTCGTCGAGTTGCATTCTTTCTCGCACGCCGCCGAGCGGTTGGGTGTGACTCAGCCCGCCGTCAGCATGCAGATAAGGGCGCTCGAGGAGCGGTTCGGGCAGCGGTTGCTCGATCGCTCCGGCCGGCGAGTCGAGCCGACAGAGGCCGGGCAACGTCTCTATCGCGGCGCGCAGCGGCTGATGGCGCTCGAGGAACAGCTGCAGAACGAGGTTGCCAGCGTCGAGGAGGGCGAGCTGCACGGTCGGCTCGAGATCGGCTCCTCGACGGGGCCGGGCGACCGGGTTCTACCTCTCTTGCTCTGTGAATTCCAGCGCCGCTCGCCGGCGGTGACGATCTCCCTGTCGGTCTTCGACACCCAGAGGGTGGTCGAACGCGTCGCCGAACGGGAGATCGAGCTCGGCGTCGTCGGCGCCGCCCGCAAGCACCGCGGCGTCGTCTTCGAGCCGTTCTTCCGCGATGAGGTCGTTCTCGCCTGCCCGCCCGATCACCACTTCGCCGATCGCACCATCTCGCTCGAGGAGTTGCGCGGCGAGTCTTTGATCGTGATGCAGGAGGGCGGCGGAGTGCGGCAGCTGCTGGAAGACGAGCTGCGCCAGCACGGCGTACGCATGCGAGATCTCGATATCCGTCTGGAGCTCGGGCTCCAGGAGTCGGTGCGCTCGGCGGTGATGGGCGGCTACGGAATCGGCTTCATCGCGCGCTCCGCGCTCGAGACCGAGCTGGCAGCGGGACAGCTCGCCTGCGTACGCGTGGAAGGTGTAGATCCGGCCCGCGAGATATCGCTGGTGCGAGCCAGCGGCCGTTCGCTGACTCGGGTCGCGGAGGCGTTTCTCGCCTTCGCACGCGAGCGCCTATCCTGAGCCTCCCGAGATCGCATAGGCGCAACCGCCCCCCAACTGTGTGGATGCCCGTACCGGCGAGGGCGGGCCGATGTGCCACGATGAGCCTGTGACCACAGTTCTGATAGTCGACGATCACAAGGCCTTTCGCACCAGCGCCCGGCAGCTGCTCGAGGCCGAGGGCTTCGTCGTCGTGGGCGAGGCGGCGAACGGTCGTGACGCGATCGAGCTCGCCGGGGAGCTTTCTCCCGACCTCGTGCTGCTCGATATTCAGCTCCCTGATATCGACGGCTTCGTGGTCACCGAAGAGCTACGGCGACGGGGGGAGAGAGCGACGATCGTCCTCACCTCTTCGCGTGACGCGGGCGATTACGGCGCGTCCATCGCCGAGAGCGGCGCAAAAGGCTTCGTGCCCAAGGGCGATCTCTCGGGCGCGGCGATCGCCGCCCTTGCGAAATGAGAGATCGATACTGAGCCGTGGTCTCGCTAGGCTAGAGGCTGCTCGGCAGTTGAGGAACTTCCAACCCGGGATGGTGACTCCGTGCGCGTCGTGGTAGCCGAGGACTCGGTTCTCCTGAGAGAGGGGATCGCCCATCTCCTGGAGGACGCGGGCTTCGAGGTGGTGGGCCAGGCCGGAACCGCCGAGGAGCTGATCCTGAAGGTGCGCAGCTATCACCCGGACGTTGCGGTGGTCGACATCCGCATGCCGCCCACTCAAACCGACGAGGGCCTACGCGCCGCCAAGCAGATTCGCCAGGAGCTTCCGAAAACCGGGGTACTCGTTCTATCCGCCTATCTCGAGTCGGAGTACGCGCTGGAGCTACTTTCCGAAAGCGCCGAGGGTGTGGGCTATCTGCTCAAGGACCGCGTCTCCGACGTCGAGCAGTTCCTCTCGGCCGTGCGCCGCGTCGGCGAAGGAGGTTCCGCGCTCGATCCGGAGATCGTCTCTCGCCTGGTCGGTAGGCGCCGGCGCGAGGACCCGGTCGCGGAACTGACGCCGCGCGAGCGCGAGGTGCTCTCACTGATGGCCGAGGGCCTGTCGAACGCCGCGATCGCCGCTCGCCTCGTGGTCACCGAGCGCGCGGTCGAGAAACACGTGACCAGCATCTTCGCCAAGCTGCGCCTACCCGCTTCGCGCGAGCAGCATCGTCGCGTACTCGCGGTCTTGGCCTTTCTGCGCGCCGAGTAGGTCTTTCGCCCGCCGCGACTGCTCTCCCGCGACTGATCGCTCGTCGCTCAAAGAACGGGTGCGGTTATCCGCACCCCGAGGATGCCTGCTTCCCGAACCGCCGTCTGCGGGCCTGCCTCATTCCGCTCTACACCTGGCGGAGTGAGGCTTGGGCTGACTACAAGCGACCCGGGGGTTGAGGACGATGAAGAGGGCGAATCTCGTAGAGCGCGTCGGCGGCTGGAGCGCACGAAACTGGAAGAAGGCACTTTTCGGCTGGCTTGCCTTCGCGCTCATCGCGATCGTCGTCGGAAGCGCCGTCGGCACGCGGATGGCGGATAACGAGAACAGCCCGGGCGAGGCCGGCCGTGCCGAGAAGATGCTAAGCAAGGCCGACTTCGAGGGGCCCCCGGTCGAGAATCTGCTGATTCAAAGCTCCGAGTTGACGGTCTCGGACGCGGCCTTTCGGGCGACCGTGAAAGACCTGGTTCGACGGCTCGAGAGCAGCAACGGTGTTAGCCGTGTGCGCACGCCGGTCGGACTGGGCCAGGCGGGAGGAGTCGTCGCCGAGGACGGGCACTCGCTGCTCGTCGACGTCGAGTTCGTCGAGAAGGACGCCGAGACTAACATCGCCGGTGTCGAGTCGGCGGTAGCGCAGGTGAAAAAGGCGCACCCGAGATTGAGAGTGTTCGAGTTCGGCTGGCTGAGCGCCAATCGAGAGGCCGACAAGGCTGTGGCCGAAGACTTCCGCCGCGCCGAGGTTCTGTCGCTGCCGATTACCCTGGCGATCATGCTGGTCGCCTTCGGGGCGCTTGTTGCCGCCAGCCTTCCGGTTGTGCTCGCCTTCTCGGCGGTGCTGGCGGCGATCGGTCTGAGCGCGATGATCAGCCACGTGCTGCCCGCCTCGGACATCACGGCGCCGATGGTCCTGCTGATCGGGATGGCGGTGGGTGTCGACTACTCGCTCTTCTACCTTCGCCGCGAGCGCGAGGAGCGCGCCGCTGGGCTCGAGCCGCGCGCCGCGCTCAAGCGAACGGCGGCCACCTCCGGCCAGGCCGTACTGATCTCCGGGTTGACCGTGCTGATCGCCATGGCCGGGCTGCTGCTCGCCAACGACTCGACCTTCAGCTCGATGGGTGTCGCCACGATGGTCGTGGTCGCGGGCGCCATGATCGGCTCGCTGACGGTTCTCCCGGCGCTGCTGTCGCGGCTCGGAGACAAGGTCGAAAAGGGAGGGATTCGTCTCCTTCGCCGCAACGGAAAACGAAGCGGCGACTCGCGCCTCTGGTCGGCGATCCTGCGTCCCGTGCTCGGGCACCCGTTCGCGTCGGTGCTCTGCTCCGTCGCCGTGCTGCTTTGCCTGGCATTCCCGGCGCTGAGCATGCGAACGGCGATCCCGAGCATGGTCGATATGCCTGCGAGCTTCCAAACGGTCAAGGCCTATAAGGCGATCAACGCCACTTTCCCCGGCGCCCAGGTACCGGCGAGCGTCGTCGTCGAAGCGCCGAATCTCCGCTCGGCGCAAGCGACCACGGCGATCGAGAGCCTGCGCCGGCAGGCGGTTGCGAGCGGAAAGATGTTCGAGCCGATCGACGTCAGGATCAGCGCCGACGGCAGGCTCGCTTCGATCGACGTCCCGCTGGCGGGAGACGGAACCAACGATGCGTCCATGGCCGCTCTCTCGACCCTGCGCAAGGATCTGATCCCGGCAACGGTGGCAAAGATCCCGGGCGCCGAGGTCGCCGTCACCGGCGAGGCGGCCGGCACGAAGGACTTCAACACGATGATCGCGTCGCGAATGCCGGTCGTCTTCACCTTCGTGCTGGGACTGGCCTTCCTGCTCCTGCTCGTGACCTTCCGCTCGATCGTCGTCCCGATCAAGGCGCTGATCCTCAATCTGCTCTCGGTGGCGGCCAGCTACGGCGTGCTGGTGGCGGTCTTCCAGTGGGGCTGGGGCGACTCGCTGCTCGGTTTCGAGGCATCCGGGAGCATCGTCTCCTGGCTGCCGCTGTTTCTCTTCGTGATCCTGTTCGGGCTTTCGATGGACTATCACGTCTTCATTCTGAGTCGGATCAAGGAGCAGGTTGACCGCGGTGTCGATACCGAGACGGCGGTCGAGCGCTCGATCCTTTCCACCGCCGGGACGGTGACTGCGGCTGCTGTGGTGATGGTGGCGGTGTTCGGGATCTTTGCCGGTCTGCGCCTGATCGAGATGAAGGAAACCGGCTTCGGACTGGCGATAGCGATTCTGATCGATGCCACGATCATCCGCGCCGTCCTGCTGCCCTCGGCGATGAAACTGCTCGGCCGCTGGAACTGGTACCTGCCACGCTGGTTGGAATGGTTGCCGACGACCCGCTTCGGGCGGCATGAGCAGTCTGCCCTCAGGGGCGAGTTGGCTCCCGCCCTCGATTGAGGGGACACCACCTACAGAGCCGCGACGATCTTGGGGGCGTCGCGGCTCTGAAACCGCTCACAGCTCATACAATTAGAAGACCGTATTCGTGTAATAAACCAAATTAACTCGATCAGCACTCGGGCAGCTATGCTTTTCAGCGATCCTTCTTCGGCGGAGACGATCGTGGACGACATCGAATTGAACGAGAACGGAAACGGGTTGAGCGACGGCGCGTTCCGCTTCGAGAGCCTCGACACCGGTGACGAGGTTCTCGTCTACGCCAGTGCGACCGGCGAGGGGCAGGTCTCGCTTTTCATCTCGCACGAGATGGATGGCGACCTGGAGCTGTACATGGATCCGCGCACGGTCGAGGAGCTGGCGCTCAGGCTCGCGCGTGCCGCCGACGCCGCCCGGGAGGAGGAACGGTAGATGCCGGCGAGCGGCGCGCGAGCGATTGACGTCGGGAGGCTCTCTCGAACGTTGCGATCGAGCCGATGTGGCGCTCGGGGACGGTCTGGCTCGCTATCGTTGACGGCGCGGGAGCGTTCGAGACGACACGAGTCGAGGAGATCGAACAGGTCGCCTGGGAAGAGACGATGCCCGAGCGCCTCCGGGGGAGACGCGTCGAAGATCTGGGTTCTCTCGCCGTCGGGATCGACAGTCATGGAAACTCCGCCTAATCACGATCTTCAGGAAACTCCCCGTAAACGATTGGAGAACATCTATGCCCGCCTCTGACGGATTCCTCGATCTCCCGGTCCGCTGCTGCAAGCCGCGTTCTCAGGGAATCACGCACATCTTCGACAAGGGCTTGACTCTCGCCGCCGTCGAGGGCCTCTACGAGGTTGCCGGCGACTACATCGACGTCGTGAAGTTCGGGTGGGGCTCCTCGTACATAACCTGCAACCTCGCCGAGAAGATCGCCCTCTACCGCTCGCTGGATACACCGGTTGTCTGTGGCGGAACGCTTTTCGAGGTTTCCTACACGCTGAACAAGCTCGACGGGTACAAGCGCTGGATGTCGGCCAACGGCTTGACGCACGTCGAGATCTCGGACGGCACGATCGACCTCCCGCGCGAGCGCAAGCTCGAGTTGATCGCCGACTTCGCGCGCGACTTCACCGTTCTGTCCGAAGTCGGCTCGAAGGATGCGGAGGTCATATTCGCGCCCTACGAGTGGGTGAGGTGGATCAAAGAAGAGCTTGCCGCCGGCTCCTGGAAGGTAATCACGGAGGGAAGAGAGGGCGGTACCGCCGGAATTTTCCGTCCCTCGGGCGAGATGCGCTCGGGGCTCGTGGAGGAGATCGCGCATGAAGTTCCGATCAACGATCTCGTCTTCGAAGCGCCGGTGAAAACTGCTCAGGCCTGGCTCATCGCCCAGTATGGCCCGGAAGTGAACCTGGGTAACATCCCGCCCGAAGAGGCGCTGGGCCTCGAGGCGCTACGGCTCGGGCTTCGCTCCGACACGCTCAGGGCGATACTCGGCAATGAAAATGAGTGATTCGCGCCCGGGGCTCGAGTACTCGTCGGAGCTCGCGGAGCAGCTCGTGCACGAAGTCGAGCCGCTGTCGGCAGAAGAGCTTCTGAGCTGGGCCGCCGAGCAGTTCGGAGAGCGGCTCTGCCTCACTTGCTCCTGGCAGAAGCACTCCTCGGCGCTCGTTCACATGCTCTCGGCGCTCGACCTGAAGATCGACGTGATCGAGCTCGACACCCAGCTCTTCTTCCGCGAGACGTACGCCTTGCGCGACCTCCTGGTCGAACGCTACGGCCTGAACCTGATCCGGCCGGAGATCATCTCGGTCGCAGAGCAGCATCTGCAGGAGGGCCCGAACCTCTGGGAGCGCGATCCCGACCACTGCTGTCACATTCGCAAGGTCGAGCCGCTCGAGCGCGCGCTCGCGCCGTACGACGCCTGGATTTCGGGTGTTCGTCGCGACCAGGCGCCGAGCCGGGCCGGCCTGAAGAAGATTCAGTGGTCGGAGCGCTACGGCGTCTGGAGGATCCACCCCTTCGCCGACTGGAGCGAGAAAGGGGTCTGGGCCTATCTCACAGTCAACGAGATCCCCTACAACCCGCTTCACGACATCGGCTACCGTTCGATCGGTTGCATCCCATGCACGCGCCCGACGCGTCCCGACGAGGAAGAGCGGGCGGGACGTTGGTCGGATTCCGACAAGCTGGAATGCGGCATACACCTCGACAGCTCGACCACAGAAAGGGACTGATGAACAGCAAAGACGTTACGCCGGGCTCCGGCGCGGACAACGAGGGGGCACGGACCGTGGAGCACATCTACCCTCACGAGCACCCGGAGTCGGACCGCGTGCGCGGCGGCGGCTTCACTCTCTGGTTCACCGGACTCTCCGGCTCGGGTAAGACGACGATCGCGCACCTGGTCGGCCCGGCTCTCGACGAGCGTGGCTGCATCGTCGAGTACCTGGACGGCGACACGGTGCGCACTCATCTGTCCAAGGGCCTCGGCTTCTCGAAGGAAGATCGAGACACCAACATCGAGCGCATCGGCTGGGTCGCCTCGCGCCTCACGCGCCATGGCGCTGCCGTGATCGCGGCCGCGATCTCCCCGTACGAGGCGATCCGGCAGAAAAACCGCGCGCTGGTCGAGGAGTTCGGCCGCTACGTCGAGGTCTACGTCGGCGCCTCGGTCGAGGAGTGCGCTCGCCGCGACGTCAAGGGTTTGTATGCGAAGGCCTTCGCCGGAGAGATCAAGGGCTTCACCGGCGTCGACGATCCATACGAGGTTCCGGTCAACCCGGATATCGCTCTCGACACCGAGCAGCTGTCACCCGAGCAAGCCGCGCAAGAAGTGGTCGCCAAGCTCGAGCAACTCGGGTTGATCGAAAGCGAGGTGAGAGCGTGAGCTCCGCTCTGGACAGGCTGATCAAGCCGCACGGCGGCGAGCTGGTCGATCGCACCGGCCCGCGCCCCGACGGCGTCGACTCGCTCGAGCGGGTCGTTCTCAGCTCGCGCGAGCTCGCCGACCTGGACATGATCGCCTCGGGCGCCCTCTCGCCGCTATCCGGATTCATGGGCCGCAGCGACTATGAGTCGGTGCTGGAGAGCATGCGGCTGACGAACGGGCTCGCCTGGTCACTGCCCGTTTGCCTGGCGGTGGACGAGGCGCCGAAGGGCGAGCGAGTCGCCCTGGCCGGCGAAGACGGAACGCTTTACGCCGTGCTCGACGTCGCCGAGGTGTACGACTACGACGTCAAACGCGAGGCCGAGCTCTGCTACCGAACAACCGACGAGGCGCATCCGGGGGTTGCCGTCCTGCTTGCGCAGAAGCCTCTCTACCTAGCCGGCGAGGTCACCGTCTTCGAACGCCAGGCATCGCTCTTCCCCGAGCTGGCGCTCGACCCGGCGGCCACGCGTGCGCTCTTCGCCGAGCGGGGCTGGCGTCGCGTGGTGGGCTTCCAGACACGCAACCCGATTCACCGGGCGCACGAGTATCTGACAAAGGTCGCGCTCGAGACGGTCGACGGCCTGCTCATCCACCCGCTCGTGGGTGACACCAAGGCGGGCGACATCCCGCCGGACGTGCGCGTAGAGTGCTACCACAAGCTGATCGAGGGCTACTACCCGGCCGATCGCGTCGTCGTCTCCGCCTTCCCCGCCGCGATGCGCTACGCGGGACCGCGCGAAGCTATCTGGCACGCCATCTGCCGCAAGAACTACGGTTGCTCGCACTTCATCGTCGGCCGTGACCATGCGGGAGTCGGGAGCTACTACGGCACCTACGACGCTCAGTTGATCTTCGACGAGTTCGCGCCGCACGAGCTCGACATCGAGCCGATGATGTTCGAGCACTCGTTCTGGTGCCGGGTCTGCGGCTCGATGGCCTCGACCAAGACCTGTCCGCACGGCGCCTCCGACAGGGTCGTGCTCTCGGGCACCAAGGTGCGTGAGATGCTCGCCGCGGGCGAAGAGCCTCCGATCGAGTTCACACGGCCCGAGGTCGCCGACGTACTCATAGAGGCTTATCGCCCGTGAGCGGAGGCACCTGGCAGTTCGTTCTGCTGGGGCTCGGCGTAGGCACGCTGGTCGGCATGACCGGTATGGGGGGCGGCTCGCTGATGACGCCGCTCCTCATCCTCGCCTTCGGCTTCGATCCAGGCAAGGCCGTCGGCACCGATCTGATGCACGGCGCGATCTTCAAGTCGTTCGGCGCCGCCCGCCACCACGTGCTCGGGACGATCCACAAGCGACTCGTCCTCTGGATGCTCTGCGGCTCGGTGCCGATGTCGCTGCTCGGAGTCTGGTTCTCTCACCGGCTGGGCGATGGTGCGGCCGACTTGCAGAAGCGGATCATCGCAGCGGCGCTGATTCTGGGCGGGATCGGCTTTCTGATCAAGACGTTCGTCAAGGGAGGCGTCAAGGCGAGCGAGAAGGGGTTCCGACTTCGCCCTCGCGATCGCGTGATCGCCTTCGTTCTGGGATCGACCGGCGGCTTCGTCGTCGGTCTGACCTCGGTTGGAAGCGGCACCTTCTTCGGGCTGGTGATGCTGCTCGTCTTCCCACTAACGGCCCGGCGTATCGTCGGTACCGACATCTTCCACGCCGCCGCTCTCTGCTGGGTGGCGGGGCTAGGCCATGTCGTCAGCGGTAACGTCGCCTGGCACGCACTTCTCTGGATGCTCCCCGGTTCGATTCCCGGCATCATGATCGGTAGTCAGGTGAGCGTGGGCATTCCCGACCGCGTGCTTCGGATCGCCTTCTCGGTCGTACTGCTGTTGAGCGGTTTCAAGATGTTCGAGCCACTACCGGGCAGCTGGACGGACATCGCCGTTTTCGTCGGGCTCGGGCTGGGCGTTCTCGCCTTCGCGACCTGGGGCGGCGCTCACCTTCTTTCGCGGCGCTCCGGAGCACGACCGGCCGAAGAGCTCTCACCGTAGTGACCCTTACTCCCGGAGGGTTCGGCGGGCCGCTTCGCCGTTGTGCCAAGCTACAGCTGTAAACTTGCTCGGCTTTGAAGGTTTTACCCTGCAATATGCAGTGGTGGCGATCTCGCTCGGCGCCGAGCGCTAGAAGCTGACAGGAAGATAATGGACGCGCTCGCGCAAATCGGCGGCCCGCTTGCGGCACTGGGAGTAATCGGACTGCTGCTGGGAAGAGGACGGGCGGTGCGCCTGATCGGGCTCGCGCTCACGGCCTGCGGAGGCGGGCTCGCGGCTGCGGCGTTCACACCGCATACCGGCCTGGTATCGGTAGCGATCGTCGCCCTGATCGTGCTGGCGGGCGCTGCGATCCTCGTCGTCGCGCTTCGACGCCAGCCCGCGCTGCTCCCGATCCTCGCGTTGGCCTGTGTCCCGGCCCGCCTTCCATTCAGGTTGAGTGGCTCCATCTACAACTCCTTCGTTCCTCTTTATGTGCTCATCACGGCGGCGACTTTCGTAGTTGCGCTCGAGATCTACCGAGGCGACAAGCGGTCGCGGGAATTGGGCCCAATCGCCTGGCCGCTGGCGGGCTTCGTCGTCTGGAGCGCGGTATCGCTCGTCTGGAGCATCGACGTTCGGAGAGGATCGACCCAGCTCGATGCGGCCCTGCTGCCGTTCACGTTTCTCGCACTGGCGCTGGCCCGGCTGCGCTGGTCGCGGCGCTTGCTCCAGGGACTGCTCCTGCAGCTCGTCGCGATGGCGCTCGTCTTCGCGCTCGTCGGCGCCTATCAGTACCAGACGCGCGAGATCTTTTGGAATCCGAAGGTGATCAACTCGAACGCCTACGCGCCCTTCTTTCGGGTCAACTCGGTGTTCTGGGACCCGTCGATCTACGGACGCTTCCTCGTGCTCGCCATACTGGCCTGCCTTGCGCTCGTGGTTACGCGCGCCGGTCGCCCCTGGCTCGCCGTTACGACCTGTGTGATCGGAGCGCTCTGGGTCGGGCTTGCGCTTTCATTCTCGCAGTCGAGCTTTGCGGCTCTCGTCGTGGGGGTGGTCGCCGCGGCCCTCGTCGCCTGGCGCCGGCGCGCAGCGGTCCCTCTGCTGGTCGTGTCGATGCTGATCGTTCCCGCCGTGGTGATGACGCCGCAAGCCCGCGCAAAGATGCTCGACGGGTCGAAGAGAGATCTGAACAGCATCACCTCGGCGCGCTCGACTCTCGTCGCGCACGGGATACGAATCGCCGTCCATCACCCGGTTATCGGGGTCGGTATCGGGGGCTTCAGGCGTGCCTACGCCGAGATCACCGGAATGTCCGGGCGGAACCTGCGCAAGGCCGCCTCGCACACCACGCCCGTGACCATCGCCGCAGAGGAGGGGGTGATCGGGTTTGCGCTCTTTCTCTGGCTTCTCGGGACGTCGTTACTCGTGACGTTCCGGCGCGCCGGGCCGACGTTTTCGGGACGCGTTCAGCTCGTCTGTGCGCTTGCGTTGACGGCGATCGCCGTGCAGAGCCTCTTCTACGCGGACTTCTTCGAAGACCCGATGACCTGGGGGTTCCTCGCCATCGCGGTCGCCGCGCCGCTCACGCTTCCAAAGGAAGAGTCTGCGGTCAGTGGTGGTGCGGCATGAACTCGACCGCAATGAAGCCAAGAGCAACAAAAGACGTTATCGCCGCCACTATCCAGATAATCATCTGCCAACCCCTCCCACATCCATGTCGGTCGAAATGAACCGCCCTCTCTTCTTCGGCAGCGGCGACCAGAAAAAGAGGGTCCTGGCTCGCGGGTTTTCGAATGCCTGACGGGAAACCGGTTTATGAAGAGGCGATTTCGAACTTGACCCCCATTCGAGTGATATCAATCCCCTGTTTGGCGCTAGGAAAACGTTTTCAGAGCGGATAGCTTTTGTAGTGAGCCAAGTCGCTTTGGCTCTGAGAAAAACCTACGCCCCCAAGGAGAAGCTCCCCGCATGAGCCTCCTCATGAATGAACCGCCGAAGTGCGCCGCTCCGGTCAAGCGGTCCCAAGTCGCAGTCACAACGCGAATGGTCGACACGGCGACTCGTCTCCATGCCTGGTCGATCCCGATACCGTGCTGCATTCACGGGATGCCGTTCGAGCAGCACTGCGAGCAGTGCAACGCCATAGCGCCACCCGACTGAGCGGGCACACCGGCGTCGAGACAGACGACGGCTGTCAGTGCAGACGACGTAGCGAGAGGCCGGGATCGCTGGTCTCGCGCTCTCCCAACAGTCGCTGGACTTCCGTGATCAGCCTGATCATGTTGAACGGCTTATAGAGGAAGGCGTCCACGCCGGCGTCCTCTGCGCTCAACCGATCGCCGGGCTGCATGCTTCCGGTCGCCATCAATATGGGCGTCTTCTCGAGCTCGGGCTCACCCTTGATGGCCCGCACGACCTCGATGCCGCTGCAGTCCGGCAGGCCCATGTCGACGATGATGAGATCGGGCCCGATGCTCCGTGCCAGCTCGATTGCCGATCGGCCGTCGCCGGCTTCGACCACCGAGTAGCCATGTGGCTCGATCGTAAGCCGAAACAGAAGACGAAGACTCGGATCGTCTTCGCAGACAAGAACGGTTGCGGCGGTTGGAGTCACTATGGCGGCAGCTCGAAAGCGAGCCTCAGTTTACCACGAGGCAACTCTCCTGTCGAGGGTCCGAGCTTTCCCCGCGCCTCGGACTCGCACTAACCGCATCACACCCGGCCGGTAGGCCGTCACTCTGCGAGAGGCTCTTCGGCCACGCGACTCCGGGTGGCACGTAAACTCAGCGTGCCCGTGTTCAAGCGTTTTGGCCCACCCGTTCTCGTCACGCTTCTAATGGTGGCAACCGGTATCGCCTTTGTGGTTACCGAGCGTCTGAAGCTCGAGCCGGCACCGATCAAGAGCACTCACGTCACGAAGCTGTTCTCACCGACCTGCGGCTGCAACACGTCGAGGGCCTGGGTCGTGTTCACGCTGCGCCGCGGCGAGCAGGTCACTCTCTCGATCGTCGATTCACACGACCGCGACCGGGAGATCCGGCGGCTGCTCGACGGCGCGGACAAGCCGGCGGGCCGGCTGAAAGCGACCTGGAACGGGCGCGACGAACTAGGTCGGCTTGCTCCGAACGGCAACTACCGCGTGCGTGTCTATCTTGCCAACGAGCGGCGAACGATCTGGCTCCCCAACGTCATCCGGCTCGACACGCAGGCGCCCGAGATCATCTCTGTCGCGGTCAACCCGCGCACGATCTCGCCGGACGGCGACCGTCACAAAGACTTCCTTCACATCCGCTACCGGGTAAACGAGCGGGCTCGCATCCTGCTCTTCGTGGATGGGAAGCTGACCGAGACGACGAAACTCCGAGCGAGCAAGTCGAGCAAGTTCGACTGGGGGGGAAGGGTCGACGGCCGCCTTCGCCTGGGTTGGCACGACCTGACCTTGAGAGCGGTCGATCGGGCCGGCAACGAATCGGCTCCGACCACGCCGATTCCCGTGCGTCTGCGCATTCTTCGCCTGCGACCGGGGACCGTCCACATCCCTGCTCGAAAGATGTTCAGGCTCGCCATCTCGACCGATCGCGATGTCGTGCGCTGGCGTTTTGCCGGGCGGTCCGGCTTAGCGGCAAGCCGTTCGCTGGTACTGCGAGCCCCGGCTGCCCCCGGGAGCTACCGGGTGATCGTTCGCTCCGGGCCGTACGTGGCAGGCGCACGCATCATCGTGAGCTGAGAGCCGATCTCAAGCGGTCTGCGCGCGCCGGAAACGGCGCGCGAGCCTCAGCAGCAGAGCGCGCTCGGAGGATGAGTAGAAGCCGAACACGAACAGCGCGATCGGGAATGCGAGCGCGAGAAGCAGGGCGAGCGGAGCTCCGAGCGAGAGCTCCTTGCCAACGACGACGAGGCCCACTCCGACTCCAAGCAGGGTCGCCAGCCGCCGCCACTGATAGGGAACGGGAAAGACCTGGTGCGAGCGCCAGCTCATGGCCAGGAACATCGCCGAGTAGGCGACGACCAGAGAGATCGCCGCCCCGATTGCCCCGTAGCGCGGGATGAGCAAGAGGTTGAGTGCCACGTTGGCGAGCGCCCCTGTGCCGGTGATGATCCAGTTGGCGCCGGTCTTTCGCACGCGCCCGATGCCGATCACCACCACCATATATCCGGCGAAGATCACGTTGCCGAAGGCGAGCAGCGGAACGAAGCGAGCTCCCGGGTGGTATTCGACTCGACTTCCGAGAACGCTGGCCAGGAAGGGTGCGAGCAGCGACAGCGCGACCGCCACCCAGGTCATGAAGAAGAGGTAGTAGGTGAGCACGAAAGAGTAGGTGTGGCGGGCCTCTCCGTCATCCTCGATCGAGTAGGCGAAGGCGGGCCAGGCGAGCTGGAAGGCGGTGATGATGAGAACGAGGGCCGAGGAGATCTGGACGCCGAAGGAGTAGACACCGACGTCCCCCTTGCCTAGGAAGTGGTTGATGAAGAAGCGGTCCGAGAACTTGGTCGCCCAGAGGGCGAGCGCCGAGGGAAGAAGGGGCAGCCCGAAGTGCTCCATGGCGCGGTAGAGGCGCAGGTCGAACTCGAAGCCGAGCAGCCTGGCGCGATAGGCGAGGAGAACGACGAACACGCACAGCGTGCCGGTGAAGTTTCCGACGATCAGGCCCATCGGCCCCAGCTGCGCGACGACGACGAGTGTCACCGTCGCGGCGATGGTGATGACCACGTTGCTGACGCTGGCGATGGCGTACGAGGTCGCCCGCTGCTCGGCGCGGAAGAGAGCGGCCTGCTGCTGGTAGTTCATGTCCGCCCAGAACATCACCGTGGCGGCGCGAACGAGTCCGGCCCGGCTCGATTCCCAGCCGAGGATGCGTGCGATCTCGGGCGCGAAGGCGAGCCCCAGCACGAGTCCGACGGTCGAGCTCACGATCGTGAACCAGAAGGCCGTGCGGACGACCGTCCGCTGCTTG
>CAZWTK010000038.1:0-19148 GCA_964636655.1 uncultured Gaiellales bacterium | reverse complement strand
CGCCTTGGCACCCGCGCCCGTTTGGGTCCGCAGCGCCGCGAAGCCCGGGCGAACTCCGGCCGGTAGCTTCTGTTCGCTCTCGAAGAAGTTCGGGGCCACGAGCACGTTGTTGGTGGCCAGCTTCTCGAGGAAGTGCGGCTTGAGCCCCGTGCACAGAAGCGGCTCGAGCAGCGTACCTCCGCGGCGGGCGCCGCCCGCGTCCTCATCGGGCGGCCGCGCGACGAAGATGTCCTGGAGCGTGATCAGGTCGCCCTCCAGGTGCAGGACTTCGGTGATTTGGGTGACCCGGCGCGAGCCATCGACCAGGCGGGCGATTTGAATCAGCAGGTCGAAGGCGCTGGCGATCTGCTCGCGGATCGCGCGCAGCGGCAACTCCACCCCGGCGGTCATGACCAGCGTCTCCAGACGGGCCAGGGCGTCGCGCGGCGAGTTGGCGTGGATGGTCGTCAAGGAGCCCTCATGGCCGGTGTTCATGGCCTGCAACATGTCGACCGTCTCGGCGCCGCGCACCTCGCCCACGATGATCCGGTCGGGGCGCATGCGCAGAGCGTTTCGCACCAGCTCGCGAATCCTCACCTCGCCCTTGCCCTCGATGTTCGGCGGCCTCGACTCCAGCGAAACGATGTGCTCCTGCTGCAGCTGCAGCTCGGCGGCGTCCTCGATAGTGACGATGCGCTCGTCGCCGGGGATGTAGGCGCTCATCGCGTTCAGCGTCGTCGTCTTGCCGGTACCCGTTCCGCCCGAGATGAGGATGTTCAGCTTGCCGCGCACACAGGCGGCCAGGAACTGGGCCGTCTTGGGCGTCAGCGTGCCGAAGCTGATCAGGTCGTCGATGGTGTATGGGTCGCGCGAGAACTTGCGGATCGTCAGCGACGGCCCCTTGAGCGCCAGCGGGGGGATGATGGCGTTGACGCGGCTTCCGTCCGGCAGGCGGGCGTCGACCATGGGCGAGGCCTCGTCGATGCGTCGCCCCACCTGCGAGACGATCTTGTCGATGATCCTGAGCAGGTGGGCGTCGTCGACGAAGCCGATGTCGGCGCGCTCGATCTTGCCGGCGCGCTCGATGTAGACGCGGTCCGAGGCGTTGACCATCACCTCGGTCACGGAGTCGTCCTGGAGCAGCGGCTCGATCGGGCCGTAGCCGAGAATGTCGTCGGCGATCTCGCGCACCAGGCGGTGGCGCTCCTCACGGGTCAGCGGCGTGCGGTCGAGCGCGAGCTGCTCGGTCACGGCTCTCAGCACCCGCTCGGATAGGTCTTCCTCGCCCTCGCGTTTCAGCAGCTCGACGCCGAGCTGCTGGATGCAGGCGTTGTGAATGCTCGTCTTCAGCTCGGCGTAGGGATCGACGCGCCGCGGCTCCGCGTCGCTACCGGCGTTCGCCTCGGACTCGCCCGCCGGGCCCCTCTGCGTGGCGATGCGATCGTGAAGGCCCATCAGCCCGTCACGCCCTGAGCGGGTTCAGCACGCGCCGCTCGCGTTCTTTGTTGGGAAAGAGCGCCTTGGCCAGCTCGCGCACTCCGCGCGAGAAGTCGCAGCCCGAGTCGGCGACCACGACCGGCACGCCCCGGTTCACCGACAGCGGCACGGCGCGATCGACCGGAACCGACTTCCAGACCTCGGTCTCCAGCGCCTCCTCGACCTGGCGCTGCTTGATGCCTACCTTGTCGTTGGCACGATTCAACACCACCCGCACGCGCTCGCGCGGGAAGGAGAGGAGCTCGAGCGTCTGCATCCCCAGGCGCACGTTCTTGAGCGTCGGGATGTCGAGGCTGGCTACGAGCAACAGTTGGTCGGTGCGATCGAGCGTCGAGAGCATCGGCCCGTGGAAGAAGGGCGAGGTGTCGACGACGATCACCTCGTAGGAGTAGCGAGCAACCTCGAGCAGGCGCCCGACCTTCGTCTCGGTCACCAGCTCGGCGTCCTCGGGCCGAAGCGGCGCCGGCAGGATGTCGAGCCCGCAGGAGTGCTTGACCGTGTAGCCCGCCAGCTTGTCGGCGTCGAGCTCGCCCGGCGCGACGACCAGATCGAAGATCGTCTTGTCGGGCTCCAGCCCGAGCATGATCGCCGCGTCGCCGAACTGCAGGTCGAGATCGAGCAAAAGCGCCCGCTTGCCCTCGTCGTGAGCCAGCGAGGCGGCGAGGTTGGCCGCGAGCACCGTCTTTCCGGTCCCGCCCTTGGGCGAGAAGACGGTGACGATCCTGCCTTCGCTGCCCTGCGGAACTTCGACTCGGTGCCCCGCGTGACAGGCCTTACGGATCGAGAAGACGACGTTCTCGATGAACTGCGGCAGCACCAGGACGTCGGCCACATTCGCCTCCAGTGCCTCCTCGAGCAGGGCCGAAGCTTCGCTCGAGGCGACCAGGATCACCGGGGCGCGTGTCAGCTCGCGAATCGCAGCCAGCTCGTTGATCGGCAGAACCGAGCTGCGCGTGGCGTGCAAGACAACCTGGAGATGGCCTCCGGCCAGGACCGGAGCGGCGGCAGCGATGTGATCGCTGGCGCCCAGCAGCTCGAGCTCTTCGCTCTCCGCCAGCGCCTCGAGCAGCGGCTGCAGGCCGTCGCAGGAGCCGGTTACGAAGATACGCGTGGTCTCGTGCGCTTGCTCACTCATCGGTTCGTCCCCTGCATCGCTCGCTGATAGACCGATCCGCCCACGCCCTCGGCAGCGATCGTCTTGGCGTCCGCGAGTATCTCGGCGCCGTCTCCGGCTCGCACGGGCGGGCGTAGGGCCAACGACCACTCACCGTTTTTGACCAGGTAGAAGAGCTTGGTCGCCTGGGTGTCGGTTACTCGAAGCTGCACCGTGGTCGTCCCACTCGCGCTGCTCGTCACGCTGGCGCGGGACGATACCGCGTCGGGCGCGCCGAGCACCAGGATGTTTCTGAGCACGATCTTGCTCACGTGGTGCGAGGCGTCCTCGGGCGACGGCCACGTTGCGACCACGTCGACGTGGTCGCCCACCTTGAGCGAACCGGCCAGGACCTGAGCGGGCTTCGCATCGATCTCGAGAGCGCGCTGCGCTCCGGTCAGCTGCCCTCGCGCACCCTCGGCGCCTGCGTCGCCGAAACGCCTGACCGAGAGCTGGTCGCCTTCGTAGATCGGCTCGGTAACGTAGCGCGAGGCGATTTGCTTTGGGTCGGTAATCGCACCGCGAACGACGTTGACGCGCTTGACCGACTCCTTGTGCAGGTACTTGCCGTCGATCAGCTCGTCGCCCGGCGTTCCGCTCGATATGTCGCGAGCCGCCACGTACACCTCGGCACCCGATTGGCCGTTATCGACATGGTTCTTGTACTGCGTCACGTAAACGCTCACGAGGATGGCAGCGGCAATTGCCAGCCCGAGCGCAATCAGAATGTTTCGGAGTCGGTATGTCATTGTTGGTGCGTCCTTTTTTGTCCTTTTTAACGCAAGCCTCGATCGACTCGTATCGCTCGAACCTCGCTTTGTCTCTCAGTTCCCATGTTCATGTTCATCTCGTGCCTGATTGGCGATGCGTTATTGGTGCTAGTTGCGCGCCTTGCTCCTCCTGGAGAGGCAGCGCCTTCTCTCATTCGACTCGCTCGGTAGTGGTACTCGACAACTGCCCGGTATGGACGACGACGCCCATGATGTTTATCGAGTAGGGATACTCCGCGGTGACCGTGACGTCGCTGCCGGGCGTCCAGCTCGACGTCACATTGACCGTGAGGTCGCTTTGCTTGAGATCTGCGGCGGAAGCGCGCACCTGTGAGACAGCCGCGCCAACGGGATCGCTCGCCTCGCGTGAGACCGCCGCCTTGCGAGCGCCGGCGCGTACCGAGTCGGTCAAAGTCAGGTAGTGGTTGAAGGTGATTCCGAACTGCACGATCCCGAAGAGCAGCACGCAGAGGATGGGCAGCACGATGACGAACTCGGCCATCGCTTGACCATGCTGGTGGCCGATTCTGTCCCGGATTCTCACGCTCCCCCTCATCTCATCCCCCCGAAACTATCGGGGCGGGCCTTCCGCACCAGAAGGCCCGCCCACACTTCGAGCGACTAGGTCGTCATAGACCCCGCCGCCCTTTCAACAGCTCTGGTTACACCGCCGGAGAGGATCACGAAAGTCGCCGTGAGACCGATCGTAATCACGTGGAAAACGACCGCTTTCTCGGATGCCGTTCGTCCAGCCTCGCGCTTGCGGCTTGAGCGACCAGACGAACAGGTCTTCGAGTTCGACTTCATTCGTGTTCCCCCTCATCCCCCCCGGCGGATCTTTTTACAGTCCTATACTTCGTCGCTTTACTACGGCGTCAGGTTCCCAATGACGTTTTGGATTGCGCTTCTAATTCCATCCGACAGCGCGATAAACACTCCGACTGTGAGAACGGTGATCACTGCCAGAACGACGCCGTACTCGGCCATCGTCTGCCCCTCCTCACGCATCAGGAACAAATGCAAACGTGCGATCATGCGCATGTGTAGTGCACCCCCCTTTTATTTACACGGCAGGCAGAGGCTTCAGCGCAGAACGAGAGACGGGATATAGCCCCCAGATCCGTCTCATCGCTCAACACGTGCGGTGCGCTTGAATACATCACGCCGCAAAACCTCCCCCTAGTGGTCTGTGGCGTGGCCGCGCCGCCGTGTTTGGTCGAGGTCAGAATCGAGAAACCGACACCGACTCAAAATCCCTCATCGCAGTGATTTGCGCGTTTCTTCACTCTTTCTAGCGATCGTCGGCAGTAATTCACCTGATTGGGGGAACCGCTAATGGCTCGAGTGATTGCATAGTGTGAAAAGTCCCATCGCGGCTGGGAGCAGATAGCTATCCGTGCCGAGCGTGATCTCGGCGCCGATTTGAATGAGGGGGAGCCGTAGATGAGGAAGAGACGAAAGCCCGTGCATGAGCGGGAGGACGAAGACCGGTCCGTGCCCGCCGCACAGACCGAGCGCGACGAAACACCGGAACGGGAAGCCGCGCTCGAGGACGACGGGTTCGTCTTCTGGCCGACCAGCCTGGGCGAGCCGGCGGGACCGCGCCTCGTACAGGTCGAGCGCCGCCCCCCGCGAGAGCCCGAAAAGGCAAGCCCGCCGCGCAGGCGCAGGGCGACCACCGTCCTGTTCGCATTGCTCTTCTTCGCCGGAGCCGCCCTGACCGCGGCGGCCGGAAACGAGGTCGCCACGATCGTCTCCTCGCCTTCCGAGACGATTGCGGCCGAGACGCAGACGACCGACGCGGCCGCTACGGACACGACCGAGACCACGGCTACGACCGAGAGCACGACTACGACCGAGACCGAGACGACCACTACGACCGCGACCGACGAGCCCGGTACCACGACGACGAGCCCGAGCGAGCCGGAGCCAAGCACACCGCCGCCGAGCGGCGACGAGACGGCAACTACCGACACGACGACGACGGACGCGCCGAGCGGCGATCAGCCGTCCGGCGGAGTCGAGACGCCGCAAACCACGACAACGGTCGTATCCACCTCGCCGGCGCCGCTACCGGCGAGCGCCCCGGCCACGGGCGCGGTCTCGGATGTTCCCCAGAGCGCTCCCGCCGCGGCTCCCGCCGTGGGCGAGCCCACTCCGCCCGAGGTTAAGCCGGCGCCGCTACTGAAGCCGCAAGCGGCGACGAAGTCGTCGGGACACAAGCACCTGAAGCAGGCGACGGCCGCCTACGCCTCGCTACACAAGGCGCCCAAGCCGAGCGAGATCGAGCCGGAGGGCGACTTGAGCACGCCCACGGGCAACGTGCACTGGATCGACCAGCCTCTGCCCGATCCGACCCCGGCTTCGCTCCGGCTGTCGAGCGAGTTCGCACAGCAGCTCCGCGCCGCCAGCTCGGCCAAGGGCCTGCACTGGGCCTTCCTGCTCGCCGTTCTACGTACCGAGCGGCTGAACGGCTCAGGCGAGGTCTCGTTGTCCGTGTTGCAGAAGAAGGCCGCCGTTCTCGGCCCGCTTCACGTTCGCGCCGGTGACCGGAAAACGGTGCTCGCCTACAAGCACGACGCACTGTTTACCCGCCGCGTGTTGGTGCTGGAGCACTACTACAAGGCGCTGGGGTTGCGGGCGCTCGTCGACGGCTTGGCCGACAGTCGAGACAGCCTCGCGGCCCAGATCCTGGCCGATCAGCGGATCGAGATCTACCCGGGCGGCCGTGAGGATGTCTCCGCCGGGCGGGTGGACGTACGCGTGCTGGCGATGATCGCCTTCCTGGCCGAGTCCTTCGGAGACGTCCGAGTCTCCTGCCTGATCAGCGGACACCGACTGTACGCGCGGCCCGGAGTGATCTCGGCCCATATCTACGGTCGAGGCCTCGACATCGGCGCGCTCGACAGCGTATCGATCTACGGGCACCAGCAGGCCAGAAGCGTGACCGCGCGGGCGGTCAGACAGATCCTGCTGCTGCCGGCCGAGATGCTGCCGCGCCAGGTCATCTCGCTGCTCGGATTCGGAGGCCCGTCCTTCCCACTTGCCGACCACGACGACCACATTCACATTGGCTACTAGAACCATGACACCCGACAGAGGCCGCGTCCTGATCGTCTGCGACGCGGCCGGCCGCATGCTCTGTGATCGCTGTCGTGTCGCCGACCGACCGCTCGCGCGCATGCGCGGACTGCTCGGGCGACGCTACCTGAGCGCCGGCGAGGCGCTGCTCCTGCGTCCGGCCGGCGCGATCCACACGGCCTTCATGAACTTCTCGATCGATGCTCTCTTCCTCGGTCCGGACGGCTTCGTGCTGCACATCGCGCACGATCTGGCCCCCTGGCGAGCGGCGTCCAAGCGCGGCGCCGCATCGGTGCTGGAGCTTTCCGCCGGCGCCGCGCGCGCGGGGGGGATCGAGCCCGGCGACAGGCTGCGATTCATCTCTCCCCGCGACGCCATCTGCCGGGAGAGCGAGCTTGATTTGCCCCCTCGAAACGACAGCCAGACGGAGCCCACAGGCTCCGCCGACCCCAGAACTCGAATCGGCATGGCGCAGCTCGCCTACTCGATTCAGGTTCCCGAAAGGAGGTAACGAGATGCACCTGCACACTCGCCTCCGGCGCCGATCGGGCGAGGACGGGCAAACGATAGTGCTCGCGTTAATCGCGATGGTGGCGCTACTCGCTCTTGCCGCATTCGCAATCGACGTCGGTTATGCCTACTACGCCCACCGCTCGCTACAGGCCTCGGCCGACGCCGCGGCGCTGGCGGGGGCACAGAAACTGCCCGACGCCGGTGAGGCCAAGGCCACGGCTCAGGAGTACGGAACGAGCGCGGGAGGCAAGAACCAGCTCAGCAATATCGGGGTTATCTCCGAGACCATCACCACCAAGTGCCTGACCAGCCTGCCCGGCTGCGATCCGGCGAATGCCGTCGTCGCCGAGGAATCGGCACAGGTGCCGACGTTCTTCGCCCGCGTGCTCGGCGTCCGCTCGTTCAACATCAAGGCCAAGGCGACCGCCTGCTCGTACTGTGGTGTCAAGCCACTGGACATCATGGTCGTCGTCGACCGCACCGGCTCGATGTGCATGGATCACGAGGGGCGAAGCGACCCGGCCTGCACCGACATGAACAAGGAGAAGGCCGCGCTGAAGGAGTTCTTGAGCTTCCTCGAGCCCGCGCGGCAGCGAGTCGGACTGGCCGTCTTCCCACCGGCGACGAGCGTCGCGGGACGCTGCAACACACCCAGCGACTCGAACTACAACTCGACTTCGAGCCCGTACGTCGTCGTGCCGCTGTCGAGCGACTACGCGTCAAAGACGGGCGTGCTCAACACGTCGTCGCAACTCGTCTCGACGATCAACTGCCTGAAGGCGGCGGGAAACACGTCCTATGCGGTCGCGATCGAGAAGGCGCAGGCCGAGCTGAATGCCCACGGACGAAGTGGCGTCCAGCAGGTGATCGTCTTCTTCTCGGACGGCGCGGCAAACACTGGCCCGCGCTACTTCCCATCGAGCTCTCCGTACCGCAGGCAGCCCTGCCATCAGGGCGTCACCTCGGCCGGAGGCGTCAAATCGGGTGGAACGATCGTGTACTCGATCGGCTACGACCTGAACGCCCTGGACGGCGGCGCCAACACCTGCCGTTACAACGGCTACACCGGACCGCTCGAAGTACCGTCGATCAGCGCCTACTCGGCCCTGCAGCAGATCGCCAGCTCGCTCGACCAGTTCTATGTCGAGCCCAGCTCGGGCGATCTGAGCAAGGTCTACTTGGCAATCGCCGCCGACTTCTCGCGTGGCGCCTCCGGGCTGATCGGCAACGACACCGAGTAGACGTATAGAAGCCGGAGAGCCGGCCCACCGGCTCTCCGGCTTCGTATCTCGATCGCGCCGGGCGGAGCGCGTGACGGAGCCTACGCAGCCGATTGGACTTCGATCAGCTCGAGCGCCTCGCGCGGCAGTTTCTCGACTCCACCCTCGCTGAGGCTGACGATCACGTGCTCGGGCTCGTTGGCATACCAGCCGAGGATCACACCCTCCGCTCCACTGGGAGCTCCGTTGGAATCTTTCTTCAGACGCACGGCGTCACGCGCCTTGAGCAGCGCTCCGTCGCAAACGGAGCCCGGCGGCATGGCGAGCGCCGGATCGGACCTCTGTGCCCGTAACTGTGTAAGCGTGGATTGAAGGCTGTCTGAGTGACTACGGCTACCAGTTGCGGTCTGGTTCTCGATGCGGGACACGCTCTCCCTCCTTGAGAATCACACGGATATCGGATCCCACGACTTGAGTTCAACGGGCCGGCACGATGGATGAGCTACGGCGGCCGGTGGTGACCCATTGATCGGCCGAAATGGGCTCGAATATATCCCCCAGGTAAGTCATTGCTATTTGAGCGCCTCAAGCGCCTGTGCGAGGCACGCGCCGCCCTGCGATCATCAGGGGAATGGGGTCGCGAAAGCCCGGCGAACGGGAAGCGAGCGAGGACGCGCTTCGGCAGGCGCTCGAGACGGCGCGGGCCGAGGCCGGCTACCGCGCCTCACGCTCGAGCGGGCCCGGCGGGCAGCATGCCCAGAAGAACGAGACGCGAATCGAGGCCTTTCTCGAGCTCGACTCCTGCTCGCTCGACAGTGCGATGAAGGAGCGCCTGTACGAACGCTTCGGCCACACGGTGCGCGCCGTTTCGCAGGACGAGCGCAGCCAGCTGCGTAACCGCGAGCTGGCGCTGGAGCGGCTGCTGGAGAAGATCCGCCTCGCGCTCGAGCCCAAGCCGGAGCGCACCGCCACGAGACCGCCGCGCTCGGCGACCCTGAACCGCCTGACCACGAAACGGCGCCGCTCCTTCACCAAGCGCCTGCGCCGCCCGCCCGGCGCCGAGGACTGAGCCCCGAAAACACTTAGAGGTCGATCCCCTTCTCCAGTTGCTCGAGACCGGCGTCGAAAAGGCCGATCAGGTCTTGCGGCGATCTGTCCGGCTCGCTCAGCCAAAGACCGAACACGACTCCCATCATCGCACCGGCGGCCACTCGCAGCTCGAACTCGTCCGCGCTCCGGCCCGTGCGTTCCGCGACGACGTCGGCGACCAGCTTCACCATGCCGGCGATCTCACCCAGCATGCGGGCCTGCAGCTCGGGGTTGGCCGTGATCAGCTCCTCGCGCTGCCGAACAACCTCGAACTCGTCCTCGGAGAGTTGGTCGAAGACGCTGCGCACCGCTTTCCGAAGCGCCTGGACCGAGCTGAGCTCGGCCGGCTGAGCACGGAAGGCGTCGATGACCAGAGGATCGGTCAGATCGAGCAGAACGACGTCCTCCTTGGTCGGGAAGTAGCGGAAGAAGGTACTCGGCGAGACCTCGGCCGCCGCGGCGATCTGCTCGATCGTCGTCTCGTTGTAGCCCTGCTCCCGGAAGAGTCGAAGCGCCGAGGATTGAATCGCGGCCAGCGTCTTCGCCTTCTTGCGCTCGCGCAGGCCTAATGGAGGCCGCGCGTTGTCAGCCGGCGAGCTCATTGCCCAATTCTGATTGAGTCGCAGGCTCGTGAGAAGTCCGCTTCGCCCTGCCCGGAAGGTAGGCGAGTGCCAGCACTAGCCCCAGCGCCGCTGCAGCGGCGCAGACCACGAGCATGATGTCCATCCCGTGCACGAACGACTGCCGGACGGAATCGAGTAGCGAAGCCGAGCCGAGCTTCTGCGCGACGGCGACGCCGGCGACGACGCTCTGGCGTGCGCTTTGCGCAGCCGGTGCGGGAAGCCCGGTCAGATCCAGCCCGCCGCGATAGATCGAGTTCAAGACCGAGCCGAGCACCGCCGAGCCGAACGTGCCGCCAACCATGCGCAGCGCCTGCATCATCCCGGAGCCCGCTCCGGCCCGGTCGGGCGAGAGCGCGGCCAGCGCCGCGTCCATGGCCGTGGGCATCGCCAGGCCGATACCGGCGCCGCACAGTGCGATCCAGCCGGCCATGAACAGCTCGCCGCTAGAGGCGCCGGAGGTTGCGCCCATGCCCATGGCGACGGTGAACAGCGCGAAACCGAGCGAGACCGTGATCTTGGCGCCGATCCATGTCGCCAGCCGCGTGCCGATCGCTGCCGCAACCACCAGCCCGCCGATCATCGGCAGCAGGCGCAGGCCGCTACCCATGGCGTCCGCCCCAAAGATCTCCTGGAAGAAGGCCGGCACCGCGAAGAGGAGCCCGAACATGGCGAAGGACATCACAACGGCCAGAGTCGTGCCCCAGCGGTAGCCGGGTGAGTGAAAGAGCCCGAGGTCGACGAGCGGCTCGCGCACGCGACGCTCGACGAGGACGAAGACGACGAGCAGAAGCAGCCCGCCGATCATCTCGGCGAGCGCGCCCGCGTTGCCCCATCCCTGCTGCCCGGCTTCGATCATGCCGTAGGTCAAAACGGCGAGCCCCGCGACACAGGTCGCGATACCGAGCGGATCGAAGCGCTGGGCCTTCTCGCTGCGAGACTCCGGAACGAATGCCGCCACGGCGACCAGCGCGAGCACGACGACCGGCAGGTTCATCAGAAAGACCCAACCCCACCAGTAGTGGCTCAGCAGCCAGCCGCCGAGGATCGGACCGATCGGGTAGCCGAGCATGGTGGCGGCCATGATCGCGGCGATCGCCTTCGGTCTTTCCTCGTCGGAGAAGAGCACCGGCAGCGTGCCGAGGATGACCGGCGTCGCAATCGCCGCCCCGAGCCCGAGCACGATCCGGGCGCCGATGAAGGCGCCGGCCGCCGACAGGCCAAGGGGCGACGCGAGCGAGTCGGAGTAGGCGCAGGCAAGCGAGCCGAGTCCGAAGATGCCGAGCGCGATCAGGAGCATCTTCTTGCGCCCGAAGCGATCGCCCAGCATTCCGCCCGGAACCATCGCCGCCGCGAAGACGAGCGTGTAGGCGGCGAAGAACCACTGCAGCTGACCGGTCGTGGCGTGCAGCCGTGCAGCCAGCGTCGGCAGCGCCACGCTCAACACCGTGGCGTCGAGCCCGAGCGCGAGTGTGGCGGGCACGAGGGCCACCAAAATCCACCAGCGCTTGTTCCCGAGTCCGGTCATTGCCGCTTAATTTACCGATAGTAACTCCCACTTGGTAGTCACTGTCAAATCGAAGTGACTATCGGTTACCGAATATGACAAGCCGCGAACGCCCTCCCGTCGCCGGAGAATCGCTCGAGGCGTCGCCCGCTCGGCCGGCCAAGCGCGCGCACACGTCTCCAGATCGGAGTAACGGGCAGATTGAAGCGATCACCCGGGCGCGGCGAGACTCACGCCGTCCCGGGACCTATTACGCCTCGTCGACGAGATTGGGCGCGTTCACCTGTACTCCGTGATTGCTGAATACACCAGCAGCGCCGACGTTGTGCTTCCGGTCGCGGCGCGGCTAGCGAGTCTTGGTGCGCGCCACGTTGTTAGCGCGCGAGATCTCGGCTGTCTTCCCCGAGACGCTGGCTCTCACATTCGCTCGCTTCGTCACTCTGGCGACGAACGACAGCTTTACGATCTTCCCGGCCGAGATCGTCCCGATCGAGCAGGTCATCCGGCGCTTCGCCCGCCTACACTTGCGACCGCGACTCGAAACGCTCTTGAAGCTCGCTCCAGACGGCAGCCTGATCGTGAGCTTCACGCCCCGGTCGGCAATTCCGCCGCGGTTCCCGAGCGTGAGCACGAACGAGCTGAGTCGATGGCCTCTCCTCTTCTTGCTCGCCTTTCGGGCCAGGCGCAGCGCCAGATCAGGCAGCGGCTTGGCAACCTTGATCGTCCTGCTCGCCGTCGCCTGCCCGCCGGGGCCGGTGGCGGTCAGCGTGATCGTGTACGTCCCCGCTTTGGTGAAGGTGTGCGTGGGAGAGGCCTCGATCGAGCCGGCGCTACTGTCGCCGAACGACCAGAGGTAGGAGCTGGCATTGCTCGAGTTGTTCTTGAAGCTCACTCTGAGGGGCGCGCGACCGGAGCTCTTGCTCCTGGCGAAAGACGCCAGCGGCGGGGCCGCCGTCACGTTGACCGCCGCGCTGGCCAGCCGGCTGCTCGACCCGTTGCTCGCCACGAGTGTGACGGTGTAGCTACCCGGCGTCGTGAAGGTGTGAGTGGGCGAGTAGGCGGTCGAGCTCGTTCCGTCGCCGAACGACCACGTGTAGGAGGTCGCATTCGTCGAACTGTTGGTAAAGCCGACGTTCAGCGGCGCGGTGCCCGAGAGGGCGCTCGCGCTGAAGGAAGCGACCACACAGCTGGAAACGGACGTGATCGACTGAAGCGTGCATGCGGCGTCGATCAGGCCGTGAACCGAGTTCCCGGCGGTGAGGAGATGAGCCGACTGCTCGATCGCGCTCACAACGCTCGAAGCCGAGGCTGAGGGGTTGTACGAACGAGCGAGAGCGGCGAGACCGGAGACAAAGGGTGTGGCGGTCGAAGTGCCGCAGAACCCCACGTAGGTACTGATCGGGCTGGTCGAGTACGTACAACCGGGTGCATCGACCATCACCCAGGAGCCATAGTTCGACCAGTCGTATCTGGAGTTGCTCGAGTTGACGGCTCCGACCGAGATCACGCCGCTATAGGCGGCCGGGTAGTTGAGAGCGTTCTCGCCGTCGTTACCGGCTGCTGCCACCACGACCACGTCTTTCCCTTGCGCGTAGCTGACGGCGTTTGCCAGGGTCTGCGACGCGCCCGCGCCGCCGAGCGACAGGTTGATCACGTCGGCTCCGTTGTTGGCCGCCCAGACGATGCCCTCGGCCACGCCGGCGTCCGTGCCCGCGCCGCTCGAGTCGAGCACCTTCACCGGCATGATCTTGCACCTCCAGCAGGCTCCCGCGATGCCGATGCCGTTGTTTCCCTGCGCGGCGATGACCCCCGTTACTTCTGTACCGTGCCCCTCGTCGTCTGCGGGGTCGTTGTCGTTGTTGACGAAGTCGTAGCCGGGAACGAGCGTCCCCAGATCGGGGTGGTCGGCCTGGACACCGCTGTCGAGAACCGCCACGACGACGCCCGGGTCGCCGGTCGTTAGCGACCAGGCGTCCGGGAAATAGGGGTTGGCGAGCGGCCAGAGGTAGGAGTTGGAGTACGGATCGTCGATCGTCACGGCATAGGCGTGAACGACTCGATCCGGCTCGGCGTAAGCGACTCCGGGCTGGCGCCGAAGCAGCGACAGGGCCTGCGCCTTCTCGGCGGCCGGCACGCGGACGACCGCCGTCCCGAGCCGTGGCACGGTCGCCACCCTGCGACCTCCGACGCGCCCGATCAACGCCCTCTGCCCGGCCGCGCTGGTCTGCTCGTCGAAGTGAACGAGAATGCGTGCCGTCTTCGCCGCCGAGGCGGTTTGAGGCAGTATCGGAAGCGCGACGAACGCCGCCAGTGCGAGAACACAGACTCTTGGCCGCATAGCGATAAGCATCACCCAACCTAGCTATCGGATGGGAGCCGGCGTCGAGCTAGCCCTGTTCGGGTGAAAGCGTCTTGGCGGCGCGCGCGAGTATCCGCTTCGAGCTGAGCCGCCGTGCGCGATCGGCAGACAACGCCGCCTGCCTGTCTAGCTCTCGGCCGCCGCGGTTCGTCGCGCGCGGCCGGGCACGAAGCGGTCGTCGGTCAGCACGAGGCCGAAGATCGCGATCAGCGAGCCGGCGGCGGCGATCAGGACGATCGCGACGGTCGGTGCGGCGAGCGCGAAGAAGTCGCGGCTGAAGGGGACGAGCAGCACGATCACGAACGTCGTCAGGAGCGCCAGACAGATCGCGCCCACCGCCGTACCGCGAAGGCGCCCCGTCGCTTCGAGCGCGACGATGAGATAGAGGCCGACGACGATCATCACGGCGGTGGCGACCGTGCGCGCCTCGACGAGCGGGAGGTTCGCGACCTCGAGCGCCCCCAGGTAACTGGAGAGCACCCCGAGGCCAACCGCCGTGCCCGCCGGAATCGCGAAGTTGAAGACGTCGCGGAGGAAGCCCTTGAGGCGGAACGGACCGGCGCTCGGCGCGAGCGCGAGGAAGAACGAGGGAATCCCGACCGCCAGCGAGGCGCCTAGCGTCAGGTGGCGAGGCAGCAGCGGATAAGCGGTCGGGGTGATGCCGATCGAGAGGATGAGAAAAGCCGCGAAGGCGGACTTCGACACGAACAGCTTCGCCACCCGCTGTAGGTTGCGCAGGATTCGCCGCCCCTCGGCGACCAACTGCGGCACGGTGGAAAAGTCGCTTTTAACGAGCACGATGTCGGCGACGCTGCGCGCCATCTGCACGCCGCTTCCCTGTGCGATGGCGAGCCGCGCCGCCTTCAAGCCCGGCACGTCGTTGACGCCGTCTCCGACCATCGCCACGTAGTGGCCGTCGGCACTCAGCGCCTCGACCACCCGCCGCTTTCCCTCCGGAGAGATGCGACCGACGACGTTGGTCTTGCGAAGCAGCTCGCTCAGCGCCCCGGGGTCGTCCGGCAGCGCGTTGCCGTCGACAGGCGGCCCGATGACGGGAACGCCGACGTCGGCCGAAATCGCACCGACCGTCTCGGGGCGATCGCCCGAGATGATCTTGAGAGTCACATCCTGAGAGAGGAAGAAGGCGACCGTCTCCCTCGCCTGCAGCCGCAGGCGCTCGCCGAGCACGACCAGGCCGAGAGCCTCCAGCTTCTTCGGCGGCTTCGACTCCGGCTCGATCTCACCGAACGGCTTGTCGCCGCGAGCGAGCGCGAGCACGCGCCGCCCCGCTCGGGCCTCCTGCTCAGCGCGCTCGCCGAGCGGCCCGAGCGGAAACAGCTCGGGGGCTCCGAGCACGTACGTCTTGCCGTCCAGGCGCAGGCCGCTCCAGCGCCGGCGCGACGAGAACGGGACCTCTCCCTCAACCGGCTCACGTTCTCCCGGGTAGTCCTCCGCGATCGCCGTAGTGGTCGCGTTCTTCGTCGTAGCGCTCGCGGCAAGACGAGCGAGGGTCGCGGCGAGCTCCGCTTCATCGAGCTCTGCCGCCGGTATCAACTCGACGACGCGCAGCTTCGGCTCGGTCAGCGTTCCGGTCTTGTCGAGGCAGACGACGTCGACCGAAGCGAGCGACTCGATCGCGTTCAGCTGTTGTACGAGCGCGCCGCGCCGAGCCATGCGAATCGCGGCGACCGCGAAGGTGAGACTGACGAGCAGGATCAACCCCTCGGGAACCATTGCAACGACCGCCGCAACCGCCGTCGTGACCGCGTTCGATATCGGCTCGTGCCGCTCCCAGAGCGCGTATCCGAGCACGGAGCCAAGCGGCACCATTGCCGCGACCAGCCCGTAGAGGAGCCGGTTCATCGCCCGCTCGAGCGGCGAGCGAGGGTGGCGGAACCGGCGCGCCTCGCCGGTGATACGACCGGCGTAGCTGTCGAGTCCAACCGCCGTGACCGTGTAGCGGCCGTTTCCCTCGACGGCAAACGCCCCGGAGTGAAGCTCCTCTCCCGGCTCCCGCGCAACGAGCCTCGACTCGCCGGTGAGGATCGACTCGTCGAGCATCAGCCCCTGGCTCGACTCGAGCTGCCCGTCGGCGACGAGCTGGTCGCCCGGCTGCACCTGTACGAGATCGCCCGGTACGAGCTGCTCGGGCGCGAGCGGTAGCGGCTTGCCGTCGCGGACCACGGTGGCCGTGGGGGCGACGAGCGCCGATAGCCGGTCGAGCGCCTTCTTGGCCCGCACCTCCTGGGTGACACCGATCAGCGTGTTTCCGACGAGAACACCGAGGAAGAGAGCGTCCTGCCAGGCACCAAACGCAAGCGTCAGAGCGCCGAACACAGCCAGGATCAGGTTGAAGACCGTGAAGACGTTGGCGATGACGATGCTCGAGTAAGAGCGGCTGGAGGCCGGAGGCCGCCGCGGCCCGCGCTCGGCCAGCCGCCGGGCGGCCTCGGCCTGGGAGAGCCCGCCTGGTGCCGCTGCCACCTGTCCGCCCGCCGCTGCCATCGGCAGAGAATCGCGGTTCTCCGTCGCGATCGCAACCACGACCCGTTAACCGGTCGTGGCGAAGTCGCGCAACTCGCCTCGAGCGAGGCACTCCGCCACCGGCCGCGCTCGGCGGAGTGCCACCTTGCTCAGTACACGGTTACTGCTCTAGCTCTCTTCCGGCTTCTTCCCCTCGCTGATGGGCAGGAGCACGCCGAGGGTGAGCACCAGGAAGCCGATCCCGGTCAGCAGTAGAGCGATGCCGGTGATGATCCCGAAGTAGGAGACCTGCTCGGCGAAGTAAGCCTGGTTCAGCGCCGTCGAGAGTGCCGTTTCGGTGACCCAGGTGCTGCGGACGGGGTTGTCGACCGGAGCGCCCGTCGTCGGATTCTTGGCAGCCATCGCCGTGTCGCTCGTCGGGTTACCGCTCTTGTCGAGGTAGCGATCCAGCTGCGAATACACCTTCCCGCCGCTCGCCTCGAGCGCGTGAATCCGCATGTAGTCGGCGAAGCAGTGGGCGCGCGCGCCCGTGTTGATCGCCTTGTTGGCAACGCTGCAGCTCGGGAAGCCGACATCCTTCAGACCCGCCTTGGCCGCTTCGGCCTTGATCGCGGTCGGTGTCATGTCCGCGGTGCCCGTGATGCGCTCTAGCTTCAGATTGCTGCGCACCTGGTCGCGACCGCTGACACCCACCCATGTCGCGCCGATTCCGAACGCGATCAGGATGATGCTGGCCCCGATGCCTCCGTAGGCGAATATCTTCTTCACAGCCTCTCCCTTCTCTGGGTCTCGACAATCCAAGTTCTTTTGGCCTGGTTCGAACCTCTGGCCACCACATATCCAGCACGGACGTTCACCGGATACCCCGTCTCTCCGCAACCTCACAGCGATCGCGTAAGTGTTCACTCGCCAAATGCGAGGGTGCGTAAACCCTTACGGGGCCACCGCAGTGCGAGAATCGCCGCTTCGCTCTCGAGATCGATCCTTGACGGCGCAAGAGAAGACCCGCGCTCGGCGCACTGGTGAGCTCTTCGCGAGCTGATGGGTGCGGCGCCCTCGCGGGTCTACCGCGATGATTGCGCGCCCCGGGGTCGTTCGTCAAGCAGAACGGGCGAGCTCGGGCGTGACAGGCCGGCGTTCTCCTAACGTACGGAAAGCCAATCGCTCTGCGAATACGGCCGAGCGCGATGGCCTCCGACCTGGGGTCAACGAGCTCGCGGAAGAAGAGTACTAAGCAGTGAGAAGTAGAAATCCCCACATGACGCCGATAAGCGGCGGGATGACAAAAGCGAGAATGTGTGTCGAGCTCAACCCGCGCACTATCTTCCTACGCTCCCATGTCTTGTTGAACTCGGGCAGCTCTCTAGCCGCCCGATCGTGCACGACGTGGACAATCGAGCACTGTCGCCAGTTCACGTCGAGCCAGGCAACGGTGAGCAGTAGTCCTATGACCGCGATCGCTCGGGCTACCAACACTCGCGCTTCTTCTCCGCTTAGCGCTGTCGCGTAGGCGACGCTCATCATTGACTGCGCTACGAGAAAGTAGTTCTGCCGCGCGTTGAAGATGCCGTCCTCGTGGAGCCTGTGGCTCCACAGGCGACTGCGCTGCTCTTCATTGGCCGCTCGTTCTTCGTTCATCTCTGCACCCCCTCACTGCATTGCGACCCCGGCAACCCATACTGATCGGTCACACTCGGGGCATCGAGCCAATTGTCGATCAGCGTCTCGCTCGGGGCATCGAGCCACTCGTCGAACGCCGTCTCACTTTGCGGATCCAGCAGAGCTTCAGGGTTGAGCAGACGCGGCTTGCCAAGCATCCAGCTCCTAGACACAAGCGCGACCTCACTCAGAAGCTCGACGTACGGTTCCTCCCTAATGCGCTTGACGTTCGGATTCGTCTCGCCATCCAGTCCAAAGCCGAACAGCAACTCCTGCCCCAGCGAAGAGTTCATCTGCGCCCTCCCTCGAAGGAATCGGCGGTAGTCATTGCGCTTGAGCTGACTGTCGTGCGCCGATAGGGCGTGCTCGATTTCGGCGAGTCTGCGCTCGTCGAAAGGAGTTGCGATCGTAGGGAACGGGAGATACCCCCATATCGACCACATCCACCATCTCGGTGCACCTTCACCAAGAGAGGTGAGCACATCGCGCGCGGCGCGCGCTACAGCCTCATGGAACCGATGTCGATCGTGAGGACTCGGGGAGATAACGATCGACGGCTGTTCATCTTCGATCGCATCCTCGATTATCCGCTTCAACGTCGCGCGGGTTGCGACTGCGTCGCCACGTGACGAAAGCGATTCGGCCCCCTTCGGGATAAGGAGCTTGTCGAAGTGTGCAAGACGACAAGCTTTCTTCACCTCTGCTTTGCGTTGTGTTCGCTCGCCCGGCCTGCCCAAGCTACAGGTGAGGTTCACAACACGCATACCGGCGTTGTGGAGTGCCATCAGAGTGGCGGGAGCCCCTAGGAGCTCGTCGTCCGGATGAGGTGCCAGGTTTAGTACTGCTCGGTTCGCCACGTCCTTTCAAGCATTACACGTCTGAAGATGATCGACGCGTTGCATCGAGCTCAGGCGCGTGACCGACCGCACCGGATCCGTACGCCGAGCAAGCGAGATGGTCCTGACCGAGGTTCTTTCAAACACTCAGTTTGCAGGCCTTTTACAGCTTCTCACGGCTCGATATTGGAAGCAAGTAGCCCGAAAGCGGTTTGAAGTCCACGATGTGGCGCCTGATGGCCGGCGTAAGTTCGGCCAGGTCAGTGAGCTGGTGCTGGCTGTCCTGCGCAGTCATCCTGGCGGTATGAGGGTCAGAGATATCCATGCATGCATCGAGCGAACGCTCGCTGAACCGGTGTTTCGGTCATCAGTCAAGAACTC
>CAZWTK010000037.1:0-19966 GCA_964636655.1 uncultured Gaiellales bacterium | reverse complement strand
GGCGGGCTGCTCCGGGCGGTGCCGCTGGTGGTCGGGGAGGCTGCGCCGCTGGAGGCGGGCCGGGAGGCGGGGTCGTGGGACGGGCTGCCGCGGGCGGGCCGGGAGGCGGAGCCGCCGGTCGGGCTGCTCCGGGTGCTCCGGGCGGAGTCGCGGGTGGTCGGGGAGGCTGCGCCGCGGGCGGCGGGCCGCTCGGAGGAGCCGCCTGCTCGGGTGGTCGCTCGCCCTCTTGCTTTCCTTCGCTCCCCGTCATCTCCTCACGTTCCTCCACCTAGACCTAAGTTCCTGCAACGCGCAGGCCAGATCCCGGTGCACCGTCGAAACCAGCGGGCGATTGCCCGGTCTGAATTCCGCTTCGTTCCAGTTGCCCGAGTAGCTGCTCGGGACGGGTCGAGCGCGAGATTGCCTGCTCGACTGTGATCAGGTGCTTCGATACCAGCTCGCCGAGTGACTGCTCCAGCGTCTGCATGCCGCGCTTCGCGCCCGTTTGCATGAAGGAGTAGACCTGCTCGATCTTCCCCTGGCGAATCAGGTTTCGAACTGCATCATCGGGAATCAGAACCTCGAGTGCGGGCACTCGCCCCTGCTCGTCCACAGTCTTCATCAGGGTTTGCGTGATCACACCCTCGAGTGAGAGAGCAAGCTGCATGCGCACCTGATCTTGCTGCTCGCCGGGGAAGACGTCGATGATGCGATCGATCGTGCTGGGCGCGCTCTGCGTGTGCAGGGTGGCGAAGACCAGGTGGCCGGTTTCGGCCGCGGTCAGCGCGATGCCGATCGTCTCCTGGTCGCGCATCTCGCCGACGAGGATCACGTCCGGGTCCTGGCGCAGGGCCGCACGGAGCGCGTCACCGAAGCTGAGCGCGTCGGCTCCGATCTCGCGCTGGTTGACGATGCAGTTCTTGTGCCTGTGCAGGAACTCGATCGGGTCCTCGATCGTGATGATGTGGTCGTAGCGAGTGCGATTGATCTCGTCGATAAACGCCGCGAGCGTCGTCGACTTGCCCGAGCCGGTCGGTCCGGTGACGAGAATGATCCCGCGAGGTCGTTTCGTCAGCTCGTGCAGGTGCGACGGCAGCCCAAGCTCCTCGAGCGTCTTGAGCTCGGTCGGGATGAGGCGGAAGGCTCCGGCCAGGCTCTCGCGCTGGGAGTAGATGTTGACGCGGAAGCGAGCCATACCGGGCACCGAGTAAGCGAGATCGAGCTGGCGCTTGATCTCCAGATGCTTCTGTTGCTCGGTCGAGAGGATGCGGTAGAACATCTCGCGCGTCATCTCGGGAGTCATCACCGGCTCTTCGTCGATCCTTTTCAACGTGCCGTGAATACGCACGGTCGGCTTGGAGCCGACGGTCAAGTGCAGGTCGGAGGCGCCGTGTGCCACGACGTGCTGGAGCAGCCGGTCGATAGACGGTCCAGAGGGGTGCGGATTCACAGCCACGGCCGACGTATCGGCAAGCTCCGAGCGTTTCTTGAATGCTTCTATGCAGACTCGAGTTCGCTCGTAGGTAGCCCGCTACGGGCAGGTGTACTTCACCCATTTGGGGCTACTGCTTGCCGACGGCTCTGCCGATCGCTCCACAGTCAAAGTCATTGCAGCATCTATAAGGAGCCAGCTCACATGGCAGATCTCATTCGCAAGCGCTTGACCGGGAAGGAAGAGGGATTCACCCTCATCGAGCTCCTGGTCGTAATCGTCATCCTGGGTATTCTGATGGCGATCGCAGTGCCTTCATATATGGGTTTCAAGGATCGCGCGAACAGGGCCGCCGCTCAGGCGAACGTTCGTTCGGCTATCGCGGCCGTTGAGACTTATTACCAGGACACCGGTGGTTACACGGGCGTGAACCTCGCCTCCCTGGTGTCGATCGACGGTGGTATCAAGATCAGTAGCGTCATGTCAGGGACGGCTACCACTTACTGCATCCACGCCACGGTCGGAAGCTTCACCTACTACAAGGCTGGGCCCGCCGCCGATATGACAACGGCCGCTTGCTAGCCTGACCGAAATCTCGAATCGACTGTCAAAGGAGCGCCGATCGGCGCTCCTTTGTTTTCCCTACTGAAGGGGGAAGACGAATAGACAGAGAGAAAAGCCCCTTGTTGAAGTGGTGGATCCAGCGAAGAGAAGTGCTGGCCCTGGTAGGCCTTATCGGGGTGAGCTTCGCGCTTCGTTTATTGGGCGGGCTCGGACGACCGACCATAAACATGATCCCCGACGAGTACATCTACTCCGAGCTCTCTCGCTCTCTCGCTTTCAGTCACGAGCCTCTGATCCGCGGGCACCTAGCGCACTACTTCTCGCTCGCCTTCCCGCTCCTTAGCGCCCCCCTCTGGGCGCTCGGCGACGCCGAGTCGGTGTACAAGCTCACTCAGGCGCTGAACGCCCTCATCGCGTCGCTCGCCGCCATTCCGGCTTTCCTTCTCGCACGCACGCTTCGTTTGAGCTCAGCCGCCCGCTTCGGCGTCGCCGCGCTCACTTTGGCGCTGCCCGGGCTCCTCTTCGCTTCGTACATCAGCACGGACGTTCTCGGCTACACGCTCTGTATATGCGCGCTACTCACCGCGGTGCGCGCACTCGACCGGCCGACTCCTCGCAGGCTCGCGCTTTTCTTCGCCGCCGCAGCGCTTACCAGCTTCGCTCGCACACAGTACGTCGTGCTTGTCCCTGTCTTTCTCTTGACCTGGGCTCTTCTCGACCCGCGCGGAATCTATGGACTAGTGCGTCGTCATCTCGTGGCTAGCGCGACGATCATCGCAGCGCTGGCCGCGATACCTGCCCTCGTGGGGCTTCGAAGCTTATTAGGCGGCTACGGGGACGTGCTCAACTTCGGAATCCGGCCTCTCGATACCGCTCGCTGGATCTCCATCGATTTACTCGTTCTCTCCTTTGCTGTAGGCGCGGCGGTGGTTCCGGGGGCTGCTGTCGGCCTGGCCGTCACTCTGGTGCGACCTCGGCGGCGCCTCGAACGTGCCTTCTCGCTATTCGTATTGCTGCTATTCGCATCGCTTCTCGTCGAGGCCGGACTCTTTGCAAGCAACCTCACCAAGGAGGTCGAGGAGCGATACTTGTTTGCGATCTTGCCGGCGCTCGGCGTCTCTTTCGCACTCGCAGTCGAGCGGGGACGCCGCCTCGCGCTGGCGGTGTCTGGTGTGGCGGCGGTTGCTCTGGTTGCCTTCCTCCGCTTCCCGCTCACGGCGTACGACCAGTCCGAAAAGTTAACGGGTTCGCCGTTCCTGCAAGGAGTGCTCCGATTACAGCAAAGGCACGGAGCCGGGGGTGCTGCGCTATTCCTAACTACGACCGCGATCGCTCTGATGCTGCTCGGAGTGCTCGCGTTTGTCCGACCGCGGCTCTTGATGCCAATCGCGTTTATCGGCGCGATTGCTTTCGCCGGTAGCTTCTCGGTGCTGGCCACATTGCAGGCGAACGACCGAAGCAGAGCAGCGGCGCGCGTATACCTTCCCAAGGACTTCGATCGCGTCGATGCCCTCGTATCGAAACCGGTCGGACTGGTCGTCACGGCCGGAACCCCACGCGAACTCGCCATCGAGCTCATGTTCTGGAACCGGTCGATCGGCGACCCGATAAACCTTCCCGGCTCGGAACGCGTCGACAGCTTCGGGCAACGCAACGGAACGATCGCCCCAGACGGCCGGCTACTGGTAGAAGGGAGGCCCTGGCGAGAGCCACTTCTCGTTAGCCACTATGCCTCGCGGGCACGGCTCCAGGACGCTCACCAGTTGTTCCAAGGGCTCACATCCAATCTCTGGCAGCCGCGGTCCGAAGCTCGCTTCGCGTTCATGACCGAGGGTCTCTTCTTTGACGACTGGCTGGTGCCGAAAAACTCGACAACCGTTTGGCCCGGCGCCAGCGGGCGCCTACACGGAACGCTCGAGATCGAGCTCATCTCTCAGTCCGGGTTCAGATCGGAGCGAATCAATGTCAAAACGCCGTGGGGCACGTATCGCGTCACGCTCGCCTCGGGACGCTCGATCAAGGCCTCGATACACCTGCGTGGAAACCGGCCTGCGAATATCGTCGTGAACTCCGATCGTATCGGCCACCTCGACGATGGGCGCTTCGTGATCGCAAAAGCGCGATTCCGCCTTGTTGAAGGCGCGCAGTAAACGCTAATGCCCCACCCGCTGCGAACCGATAGAAAAACCGATGAAGTCGACCCCTAGTCCTCGCGCGCGTTTGCTGGCAGTTTTGGCGTTGATTCTCCTCGCCGGCGGCGGCGCCTACCTGCTCATCAACGGATCGAACTCGACGAGCGACGCGGCCGGCACAGGGGCTACGCTAACCGAGACAACACAGACTCAGACAACCGCGAAACAGAACGTCAAGCCGAAGACGAGCAAGAAGAGCTCGCACAAGGCACCTGTCGAAGGAGTCAACGCACTTGACGCCGCACTAGTGGCCCACCCTCTCGTCGTCGTCTCGGTCTACGCCCACAACGTCGCCACAGACGACCAGGCCATGAAAGAAGCCAGGGCGGGTGCGACCAGGGCGGGTGCCGGCTTCGTCGCTTTCAACGTCTTCGACGAGAAGATCGCGCGACAGCTGGCGACCCTGCTCGGCGACAACGCAACCTCCAGCCCGGAGGTGCTCTTCTTCAAGCGGGATCGCAAGGTCGTCTTCAAGCTGCAGGGATTCGCCGACAGCCAGGTCGTTGCCCAGGCGGCCAAGAACGTCTATCCGCACAGCGAGCCCTGGGTGAGCGACGCGAACAAGATATGCGGACGCTTCTCGGCTCCACTAGCTACGGCTCAGGGAAAAGCCAAGAGCGCCGATCCAAACACCAAAGCGGGCCGAGAACAGGCCGCCGCGGCGCTGGACGAAGCTGCAGCCGTGCTTTCCAAGGAGGCTAAATCGCTCAGTGCGGTCAGGACCAACGTGAGCGCCACTAAAGATTACGCCCAGCTAGTCGCCGACCTACGGCAGGTCGCGACCAACTTCGGCTCCGAGGCGGGAGCGTTGCGTAGTAACGATCGGACCACAGCGGCGACGATCGAGCAGAAGAATGCGGCGCTGATCGAAAATGTGAGCGGCCTCGCGGCGAGCCTCCAGATCACCACCTGCGCATCGTGAGCGATCTGGCGGACGAATACGGGCTCCGCTCGGGAGCCAAGGGAAGCTCAAAGAAGGGCGGCAAAGCTTCCAAGGCCAAGGAGAGCTTCCATCGGCACGCCAAGAAAGACGGGCGTCGCGTCGTGATACTGCGCCTCTTCGAGCGCGACGAGCAGTTCGTGGTCGAGTGCGATGTGTACCCCACGAACAGCCTGCGCGTCGAGCCACTGCATCCGGGTCCCTACCACTTCGGTAGCAAGGACGAAGCGGCCGCTTACATCGAAGAAGCGCTGCTCGCGCTCGAGTACCTCGGTTGCGAGGTCAGCTAGTTCCGTCTCGAGCTCGGCTCTCTCGAGTGTCTAACAGTGCGGACGGCGCTGCACGGCGTCTCGAAGAATCGACGAGCGGTGGGGTGCCTGGTCTGGAATGAGCTCTATTCGCTCTCGTCCCCGGAGAACATACGCCCGCGCGAGTTGGAGCCGCCCCAGTCGGAGCCTTGCTGCTGCTGCTCGACGTCGATCGAGACGATCGTCTCCGGGCGCAGGAAGCGTCCGCCGACGAAGGGCCAGCTGCCTTCCTCTATCTCGGCGAACTGCTTGACGACCTCGGCGGCCTTTACCTGCGCCTCGTCGACGGAGGTGAAGGATCCGATCGGCACCCGATCACCGTCTACCAGGCGCAACACCAACTCGAACTCGCCGCGATTGGACTGCGGAGCGGATACTTCCTCTGCGGCGGCCGACTCGGGCGGGACGTCGGCGGTGGCTTCGGCCGCGACCTCCTCGGCGACCTCGTTGGGCTCACTCGCCCAGCTCGGAGGCTCGACACCGAGTTCCTCCGCAGTCGGCTCGCTCGGGGCGGACTCGACGGCTTCCGCGTCGGTCGCGTCTTCGAGCGGCGGGGCGACCTCGACCGGCGATTCGTCTTCGCCGGTAACAGGACCCGTCTCGCCCTCGGCAGTTTCACTGTTCCCGACCGATGAGGTTTCGGGAGCGTCCGGAGCACCGGACTCGATGAAGTCGACCACATCGGCCGTGATCACGTTCACTTCGCCTCGCATCCAGGCGGGCGTCGTGGCCGTTGGGTCCTCTTCGCCCGAAGGCGCGCCCGCGACCTCTTCCGGTAGCTCGGGCGCCTGCTCGAGCGCGGGCTCCTCTACATCGGGGACAACCGTCTCAGAAACGCCCTCCGGAGGCGGCTCCTGAATCGGCTCTTCCCGGGCCTGTTCGGGCGGCGCTTCGGCCTCGGCAAACGGCTGCTCGGTCTCTTCGAGCGGCTGCCCGGTGTCGTACTGATCGGCGCCGGGATTGGTGTCCGCTGCCGGCGGCCCCGTCTCTCCGGCCTGCCAAGCGTTTCCTTCCAACAACGAGGGATCGTCGTAATAGCCGTATTCGCCCGACTGCACCTCGGCGGGAAGTTGCTCGTCGGGCCCCCCGATGGTCTCGGCCTCCGGAATGGGCTGATACTCCGAGAAGGTCGGATAGTCGACCTCACCTTCGGCGATGATCGGGCGAACCTCCTGCCCCGCGACGTCGGGAGCGGGCGCGGGGGCCTCCTGATCGCTCACGTCGAGCACCTTCGGCTCGGGCGGGGAGGGTTCCGGCTCCACAGCTGTCTCCAACGGAACAGGCTCGGCCGGAGGAGGTTCATCGGAGGGGTACTGATCGGCGGCGATCGACTCGGTTGACGCGTACTGCTCGTCTGCAACCGGCGTGACCAGTAGCCCCGGAGCCGGAGCGCCGCCAAGCACCTCGTCGATCAGATGCGCGAGTACGCTCGGCGCGCCGACGACGAATCGAACCTCGGGGCCGAGCTGGGCGCGCAATCGTTCCATGGCGGCCTCATCCGGGTCGGCCATGGCGACCACCGGCAAACCGAACTCGGTTACAACCGGCAGCGCCATCTCGCTGCGAGCGTCGTCGTAGTTCATGGCCTGCGCCAGTTCGCGATCGATTGCGATCTTCTCGAGATCTGCGTACGGCAATCCCTTCTGCCCCGCAAGCAGTCGGCTCAGATCCTCCTCGCTCAACCAGCCGCGCGAAAGCAGTACCTCGCCCAGCCGCTTGCCCGAGCGAAGCCCCTCGGCGAGCGCGTCCTCGAGCTGCTGCGGAGCGATCAGGCCCGCGCGAAAGATGAGCGTCCCAAGCGGCATGTCGAGCATCTCGTCGGCACCCTCTACGGGTTGAAACTGCGATTCGACCGGTGCCTCGCTCTGAGTCTCGGGCGCCCGTGGAGGCTCGCTCGACGGCGCTCCGTCCGGCACGGGGACCGGTGCGGGCGCTGGAGCGGCCGGTTCGGGCGTCGCCGGGGCCGCCGGAGCCGGGAGATCGGGCTCACTCTCTTGTCTGCGACGTAGAAAAGGCACTACTCACGCCTCCGCAACCACCGGCGCCCGACCTCGAGCGCGTTGACACGCACACTGTAGCGCTGAGGTCTAGGTCGCAACGACACGTGCCAACTCCTCTATCGACGTCAACCCCTGGGCGACCTTGCTCATACCTTCGTCCCACATCGTGCGCATGCCTAAATCGATCGCGCGTGTCCGCAGTTCCTCGTGTGACGGCTTCGTCGCCGAGTATGCCGCCAGCTCGTCGCTCATGTTCAGGAACTCGAAGACGCCGACCCGGCCCTTGAAGCCGGTCTGGTTACAGCGCGGGCAGCCGACCTTGCGATAGAAGGCCATCCCGTCGAGCTGGGCGGCAACGCTGGGCGAGACGTTTGCCGCGACCATCTCGTCGACCGAAGGGGTGTACATCTCGGCGCAGTTCGTACAGAGACGCCGAGCTAGGCGCTGAGCCAGAACCCCCGAGACGGCGGCGCTGGTGAGGAAGGGCTCGACGCCCATCTCGTTCAGGCGCGTGAGCGCGCTGGGAGCGTCGTTGGTGTGCAGCGACGAGAGCACCATGTGCCCGGTGAGTGCCGCCTCGATCGAGATCTTCGCCGTCTCGGGGTCGCGGATCTCTCCCACCATCAAGACGTCGGGGTCGGCACGCAAGATCGAGCGCAGGACAGCCGCGAAGGTCAATCCGGCCTTGGTGTTGATCTGAACCTGGTTGATGCCCTGGAGCCGGTACTCGACCGGATCCTCGACGGTGATGACGTTGATCTCGGGCTTGGCGACGATGTGCAACGCCGCATACAGCGTGGTCGACTTACCGGAGCCGGTCGGCCCGGTGACGAGTAGCGTGCCGGTCGGCTTCTTGACCACGTGCTCCAGCTCTTCGCGCATCTCCTCGGCCAGGCCGAGGCCCTCCAGCGTCGGCGCCTTCTTGGACTTGTCGATCAGGCGCATCACGACGCACTCGCCCTCGACCGTCGGCAGCACCGCGACACGGATATCGAGCATTCGGCCCGCCGCCTTGGCGTTCAGCGAGATGCGACCATCCTGGGGCTTGCGCCGCTCGGCGATGTCGAGCTTGGCCAGCACCTTGAGGCGCGTCGTGACACCCGAAGCCATGCGCCGGGGTACGCGCTGGACCTCCTGCAGCACGCCGTCGACTCGGTAGCGGATGACGAGCGCGTCCTCTTCGGGCATGAAGTGGATGTCCGATGCCCCGTCCTCGGCGCCCTGGAAGATGATCGCGTTCACGAGCCGCACGAGTGGCGCATCCGAGATGCCGTCGTCGGCCTCGAGGTCGTCGAGCTCCGCGCCCTCCTCGACCACCTCGACGTCTTCCAGCGCCGCCGATTGAGCGTGGAGGGTCTCGTTCTGGCGCAGCAGCCCCTGTAACTCGGCCAAGATCTCGTCGCGCGACGCGACGCCCAGCTCGATCTGATAGCGCGTTGCCAGCTTCAGCTCGTCAACGCCACTCACGTCGGACGGATCGGCGATCGCAACCTGCAGGCGCTCGCCGGAAAGCTTGTAGGGAAGTGCGACAACCCGCTCGAGAACGTGAACCGGGATCGAGGCGATCGCGTCGGGGGAGATCTTCTCGTCGGGCAGCGAGATCAGGGGCAAGTGGAAGTGCTCCGCCCGAACCTCGGCCACCCGCTCTGCGGGGATCACGCCTTTCTCGGTGAGCGCGGCTACAAGCGAGCCGGACGCTCCGGCATCGCTGCGCGCTTCGGCAAGCTTGTCGGGCGAGACTAGGCCGGTTGCCTCGAGTAGATCTCCGAGAAGCTCTACGAGCTCGTTGATCTGCCGCGCGCCGGCCAACGGACGTGCGCTACTGCGCGCGCCCGCTTTTCCCCCACTTTTCGTGGATTGGCGTTCTTCGGCCATCTATCCCTCGAACGAGCTATCGGCAGCGCGAGGCGACTACTTGACACCGCCACGAGTGATGCAGCTGGGCGATTCGGTCACCCATTCGACGGGCGATTGCAGGCTTTTCGCATGCGCGAAAAGCCTGAGCCGGCGGCGATCAAAAGAGCGACAGGTAAGCGTCGAGAAGCGCCTTGCCGGCGAAGAGCGCCAGAACGGCACCGAGCGCCAGGAACGGAGCGAAGGGAATCTTCATCTTGCGCGCCTTCGAGCCGTGCCGGATGAACAGCCAGATCGAGGGCACAAGCGCACTCACCATGCCGGCGGCGAGCGCAACGACGACCGTGCGGCCAAGCATCGCACCGAGCAGAAAGGCCAGCTTCACGTCGCCCGCGCCCATGCCGCCCGGATAGAGCAGCGCCGTAAGCAGCAGGAAGCCCGACGCCGCAAAGGCGGCGATCGTCCACTCGAACGAGAGATGGAGAGCGGTCTGGGCGGCGAGCGTGATCACGGCCGCCGGAAGCACGATCACGTTCGGGACGATGCGATGCTCGAGGTCGGCGGCCGAGATGGCGACCAGCACGGCGCTGAAGAAAACGGCGAGCAGCGTCTCCGGGTGAAACCCGAACTTCCAGACGCAACCCGATACGAGCAGCGCCGTCACGAGCTCGACGGCGGGATAGCGCATCCCGATCGAGGAGCCGCAGTTGCGACAGCGACCGCGCAGAACGATGTAGGAGACGAGCGGGATGTTGTCGTACCAGGCGATCGCGTGGCCGCAGGTCATGCAGTGCGAGCCCGGGGAGGCGATCGACTCGTGCCGCGGTACTCGTGCGGCAACGACGTTGAGGAAGCTGCCGAGCGCGAGCCCGGGCAGAAGCACGAGGAGCGCGAACGCTACGTTCATCGCTCGCGCTTCAGCGAATCGGATGGTTGACGGGGTATCGCCGGCTCCTGTTCTCTAGGGCGCTTTCGCGCCAAGGCTAGCGCCTGTTTTTTCGCTCGCGCCGCTCCCACCCCTTCCAGGCAGTCTCGAACTCGCGTTTCGCGCCCGAAAACCGAGCGCCGAAATCGGTACCCCGTATAGCGATATTGGGGGACGAGGTATCGCTCGTATATGCCGAAAGTTCACTTAGGTGGACTGGATCAAGTGCATCAGGAATCGGCTGCTTCGCGCCGCTCGGCGCGAGGCTGGCGTCACGCTGATCGAGACGGTCTTCGCAATCGCCATCTTCGGCATGGTCTCGACCGCGCTGATCGGCGTCCTGACCTCGGCCACTGCGGCCGACGGCCTCGCGCGCCAGCGCTCGATCGCGCTCGAGTTGGCGCAGCAGCAGATCGAGTACATCCGCCAGCTCAACTACAGGGACGCCGGTATCGCAGAAGGAAACCCGGGCGGGGTCGTACAGGCGACTCAGACGAAGTGGGTGACCGGGCTCCGCTACACGCTGACCACCCGTATCAAGTATGTGAACGACCCGATACCGGCGAGCTACATCGCCTCCGCCAACTACAAGCAGGTGCGAGTCGTGGTCGCGCGGGCGTCGGACGGCAAGGAGCTGGCGAGGGTCAGCACCTACCTCTCGTCCCCGACCCGCCTCTATTCCGGCGGCCTGAACAACGGCCTCATAAACGTCACGACCCAGGACTACGTGACCCTCGAGCCGCTCGGTGGGGCGCAGATCCACCTATCGAAAACCTGGGACGCCTCGTTCAGCGCGGGTGATATCACCGACACCGCGACCGGCACACCCGCCTTCGGCCAAGTCACCTTCGCTGGACTGGAGGAAACTCCGACCGACGCCACTCCCGGTTACTACGACGTCGAAGCGTCGCTGGCCAACTATGTGGTCCTGAGAGACGACCAGCCGCCGGACGACCCGACCGATCCGGCCAGCGCGGCCCACCTCGCGCTCGCTCGGAACGGTACGACGAACACCACCATCCGCCTCTACCGGCCCTGCACCATCGACGTACAGGTCAAGGACGAGAACACGGGAGAGGACTACACGGGAACGGCGACGGTGACCATTTCTTCGCCGCGTGGCTCAGAGCAGTTCTCAGCCGATTCGGCCGGCCACGTATCGACGGACACCATCGACGGCGACCCGATCGTCCCCGGAGACGACTACGCGATAGACGTCGATACCCCTGACTATCGCCACGGACAAGCAACGGGACTTGCTGTGCCTGACAGCTACCCGAACGATCTCTCGTCATCTTTCGACGTGTGGCTGGGAGGCGTCGTGCCCCCGGAGCCCGCGACCCTCACGATTACCGTGCGCCGATACTCCTGCTACGGAAACACGGTCTCCCACGCGACGGTGAGGATCGTCTGGCTGATCAACCCGAGCGATCCTACGCACAACTTCACCGCGACAACCAACTGGCAGGGACGGGTTGTCATCACCGGCGTACCACTCGACACCTACGACATCAGAGCGCAAAGGTCTTCGTGGCACAGCACGTTGTACGGGGCTCTTCCTGACCAGCAGGTGACGGGGAATGCGAGCTATTGCGTCCCGATCTCGTAACGAGGCGATGTTGAGGCCATTAGGAAAACTGACTGCTTTCTCGCCGCCCGGTAGCCGCCTGGAGCGATGGGGCCACATCCTCCGCGACGCGCGTGGCGTTACGCTGATCGAGCTCCTGGTCGTCATCTCTCTGCTCGGCGTCACCACCGCGATGTTCGCCACGATCTACGGCACCACGGTAGATCGAAGCTCGCAGCTACAGGCTCAGAACATCGCACAGACCGAGGTCCGAGCCTCGCTCAATCAGCTCGTCTCCGACCTGCGTAACGCGACCACGGGTACCAAAACCCCTCCGATCATCAGCTACGGCCCAAGCTCTGTTGTTTTCTACTCCCCTGATCGCCTGGATCCGAACGACCTGCGCAAGGTCAGGTACTGGCTGAATGGCAGCAACCTCTTGCAACGGCAGATCACGATAGTCGTGTCATACGACAGCGACGGAAACCCAATCGACCCCGGTGACACGGGGCCGATCGAGACCATCGCCACCGTCAAGGCACCGCTGACAGGCGATCCAGACAACGGTGGCTGGGCCCAGGGGACGATCTTCAAGTACTGCGTTCAGTCGCCTCCAAACATGACGATCGACCCGAGCAATGCGACCTCGCCCGAGCTCATCACCTGGTCGTGTGAGACTCCCGCCAGTGCGGCGGAGGTCAAGACGATCGTCATGCGGGCGGTCGTGTCCCCAGTCTCGAGGAGCGAGCAGTTCAGCTACGGAGCCGTTGCGACAGTGAGGTGGAATGCGTCATGAAAAGACTGGCACGGTTTCTGGCAAATGAGGACGGCATCGCCATGGCAGCCGCGGTGGGAATGATTGTGGTTTTGACCGTACTTTCGGTCGCTCTGATAGATCAGGTGACAAACGAATCGGGTCGCGCCGCCAGATCCATAACTTCCGACGCTGTCTTCCAGGCGGCCGAAGCGGGCATAAACGACTATATCGCCAAGCTGACCGACGATTCTCAGTACTACGACCACTGCGTGGCCAAGGGCGAATCGACCCGGCTCAGCGCCAGCGGGACTCTCGTCTCTCACAGCGTCGACACGACCTCGTGCGAACCGGGCGAGCAGTCGGCCTGGACGTCCGGTGTCAACTGGACCTACCCGAGCGGAAAAGACTGGTGGTACGCCGGGACCGGCGACGGGTCTGTCGATACGACCGCGGTGCGCGGCTACGCCTACAACTTGATGATCACTCCACCCTCAACCGCGCTCGGGACCAACTACATAGATATCGTCTCGACCGGCTGCAAGGTGGTCAACCCGGATGCGACGCCGCTACAGTGCGATCCGAGCGTTCCGCGGCGAACCATCGAGGTGCGTGCTCGGCGCACGACCCCGGCCGATTTTCAGTACATGATGACCAGCATGGGGCACAGCTCGTCCGATGTGTGCTGGGCAAGCACGATCTACGGCAAGATGTACAGCACCGGCGATATCTATGTGTGCGGCGCGACTTTCTACGGCAACGTAATGGCCGAGGATTTGGTACTCGTGAGAAGCGGTTACTCGATTACCGTCGTGCCCCCGGGTGAAATTTACGACGATAATCATCTCGATATCCGCACTGTATTGAAGAACCCCTTGTCTTTCAGCGACTTGCTCGCCTCGGTCACTCAGGTCCAAAGCAACGCCGTGTTGAACACGAACTTGAGGGCCGGCTCGGAAGCGACGGGTTTCGGAACGTCTTTCGACGATGCAACCGCCAGCGCCTGGCGTATCAACCTCTCCTCGAACGGGAACGTTCAGGTGTGGAAGTGCGTCAACAGCAGCACGCCGGAAGCAAGCCAGCCTTACTGCAACGACGTCAAGCTCAGCAGCAACGTGCTGCTTAAAAGCACGACATCGGCGACCATGTCTGTGAACGAGAGCGTGGCGTCCTTCCCGGACGCTTCCTCGATGCACCGACAAACGATCTACGTCGGCTCGAGCTCCGGCAGCATGGTCGCGGTGACGTACTCGGGCAAGGGGAGCAACGGCACCTCTTTCACCGGCGTAACGTGCTCTTCGTGCGGCTCGGGGGGCGTAACGCATGTCGCCGGCGAGACCGTCTCTCTCTACTCCGGGGGATTGCCCGGTCCCACTCCTGCCTACAACGGGCCCATCCCGGCCAACGGCGCGATCTACACCGGGCAAAGCGCGATCATCTCCTGGCCGAGCGCGATCAACGGGTTCAACGAGACGAGTGCGGACGGCTCCCCCACGAGCAAGGTCAACGGCCGCGTGACCGTCGCCTCGGGTCAGGACATCATCGTCGCCGGCGATGTTCACTACGCCTCCGAGCCCAGCTCGAATGGCGTCGGCGGAGACAACGACGACGTTCTGGGCCTGATCGCCCAGGGCGACCTCTGGTTGGCGAGATATGCGCCCAACGTTCTCTGGTGGCGAGCGGCAACGATGGCCGTAGACGGATTGTGGGGCGACTACGCCTGTAAAAACGGTCCGGACAGAGGTACCGACAGCTACCTGACGTTCGTCGGAACGAGCACCTATGGCAGCAACGCGGGTTGTATTCACGGTTCCGGCGGTTACAACATCAGCCACACCTACCGCATCACAGACGACGGAACGGCACCATCGTGCCCGAGTACCGCACCGGGGTGCCAGAACTTCAATGCGCTGAGATACCTGATCCCGCCCTGGTTCCCACCGCTCAACGGGATAGAGACCGTGCTCTTCCGAGAGGTGCCGCCGAACTACGTACCGCAGCCGGTTCCCGCCTCCTAACTCTGGCCCGCTCGGCTTTCGCTCAGCCGCCGTGCGCTCGCACGTACTTGAGCGCGGCGCGAGCCTCGGCCTCGCTTTTGGAGCCGAGGCCCCAGAGCTTCTCGACGCGCTTGTCAACGGCGATCAGCGTCTCTAGTGCTTGCGCTCCGTGCCACCAGCCGAACTTGGCACCCGTGACGATCCAGGCGTGCTGGAACAGCCAGTAGCGCTGGTTCGCCGCACTGGCTTCGCGATGCTTCTCGAGCCAGGTACTCAGGTTCTTCGCTCGCTGTGGAAGAGGTATCTCATCGAGCGGCTCGGGCTTCGCGCCCGCAACCGTGAAGGCGGGCGGGCGAGTTTGCGACGGCTTTGGCTTCGTTGACGTCGTCGAGCCCGAAGTCGCGGTCGAGATCGAGAACGCTCTCGTGGTCGTCGTCTGGGCGGTAGTCGTTGATCGACTCGTTCCTGTCGAGGCGCCCGGTAGCAGTATCTCCGTGCCCGCATACGGCGAGGAGTTCACCGGCGTACCCTTTGGGACGTAGCCCTTCGGCTTCGCCAGGCGCAAGGTCACGAGCGGGGCGCCCGTGTCCACGACCGTCGTGCCGACAGGCGGGTCCTGGCTCGCGACGGTCACCCCCGCCCAGCCGTCAACCGGGCCAACGACCTTCCAACCGAATCCGTGCCCCTCCAGCGTGCTCTCGGCAAAGACGTAGAGCTGACCGACCACGCCAGGCACCACCTTGCTCGGAGGCGCCGTGACCTTCCCCTTGCGATCGGACTCCGAAGAATCGCTGTGAGTGAAGACGATGGTCAACGCCATCGAGGCGAGCGCGCAGAGGACGATGAACGCCACAACACGGCCAAGCGTTATCCGAACTCGCATGAGCCTCATTTCGACAGGATGCCAGCTCGAGTTGAGCCTGGGCCTATTTACGGAACGGAATCGCTGAACCCTGCCCGCTGGAGACAGCGCTCGCCGACGACCTCGGTACAGCGCCGCTATCCGGTGCCGCCGCAAAGAGGGAGCTTCCACTAGGGCTAAAGCTCGACTCCGAGACCGTAGTCGGCAAGGTCGTCTGGGAGGAGACCGTCCAGGTGCTCGCCACCGGCTCGCCGACCGCGCCGTTCACGACGGCGAATACTGTCGGCGAGGCAAGCGCCGAAGAAACAATCGAGACGGGCTGCGTGCTCGCGTCCTGCCAGCGGAAGGCAACGTCGGCGAAGCTCTGGAACCAGGGCTGGTCCTGCGGATAGCCTTCACTAGAGGGAATCAGCCCGAGATGCAGGTGTGGCCCGGTCGAGTGTCCCGTCGAGCCGACCAGACCGATCAGCGCGCCGGCCGTAAGCGGGGTGCCGGTCACGACCGCGGGCTCGATGTAGGAGAGGTGGCAGTAGGCCCAGGTACGGCCGTCGTCCGTGCGATAGCGCAGGCCGATTCCGCAGAGAGGGTCGATGCTGCGCCAGGCCTTTGCGACGATGCCGTCGGCGAGCGCGTATACCGGCGAGCCGGCGGGCGCGGCGATGTCCGCTGCCGGATAGTCGTGGTGGGTGTGTCCAACCGAGACTCGGCTCGGTCCGCCGCCGACCGGGAAGACGTAACCGTTCTGGTAGAGAGCGCTGGCGAGGTAGACAGAGGTGCCGGAGCTGAACGACTGCGGCTGCGAGCTGGCGCGTACTCGCGCCAGGCTCTTCCTGGCCTTCTCGAGCGCGGCGTTCAAACCCGGAAGGCGCGCCTCGAGCGAGTTGGCCTCCACCTGCACTCGAGCCGCCCGCTCGCGCGCGGTGGAGCGCGCGTCGATCAGCTCGATCTTCTCGGCGGCGGCGAGCATTCGCTGCGCGCGGCGCTCGATCGCGTCGGCTCGGGCGCGGGTCCGGGCGATCGTCTGGCTGAGGGAGGCGACCCGCCGCTCGGCCTTCTCCAGATTCACCTGAAGCTCGTCGAGCGAGAAGCTGAGCGAGCTGTCGTTGGCCAGCAGGCCGGCCAGCGAGAGTACCTCGTCCACGTACCACTGAGCATGGTTGTAGGCGAAGACCCCTCGCGAGATGTCACTCACGCCGCCCGCGGCGGCCAGGTAGCGCGCGGCCGAGAAGACGGCGTCCCTGGCATTCCAGGGATCGGCAACTCCGTCGCCGTCGAAGTCGGCGCCCCAGCGTAGCCAGGTGTCGGGCATGAACTGCATCCAGCCGACGGCGCCGGCCGAGCTCGGGCCCATGTTGCGGCCGAAGTTCGACTCGACCTTGTTGATCGCCGCCAGCACCGACCAGGGGATGCCATAGGCTGCGCCGGCCGATTGCCAGATTCCATGCAGCTGGGCCGAGCCGACCACCGTCTCTTCACCGGCGTGCTCGGTCCAGGCCAGCGGGAGAACCAGCGAGCCCATGCTGTTCGGTATCTGGGCGCTCGGCAGCCCGCCGCCGGCGAGATTGAAGCCCGAGCCGGAGCTCGGCGAGGGAACGACCGTGAAGGTATCGCCGCTCGCGGTTCCGGCACAAAGCGCGAACGCCAGCAACGCGCCCGCGAGCGCCCGCCTCATCCGTCCGGACCGGCGACCCTGAGAGATCCGGTGTCGGGCGACGCACTCCCTGCGAGCGCAGGTCCGAGTCCATCCGGGGCGCCGCCGGCCGTGTCCTTTCCTTGCTCCCCGGCCGCCTGGCTCTTCGTCGCGTGCTCGATCTGAACGAGGAAATCGTGGCGGTTCGAAGCCGCGTTGGCTGCGATCTCCCGATCGACCTTCCCCTCGAGCACCAGCGAGATGAGTGACTGGGCAAAGGTCTGCATCTGGAAGAAGGCGCCGTCGGCGATCGCGTCGGGAATCTCCTCGCCCTTGCCGTCGCGGATCAGATCGGCGATGCGAGCGTTCGTGACCATGACCTCGACCGCCGCAACGCGACCGCCACCGATACGCGGCAGCAGGCGCTGACTGACGACTCCGCGCAGCACGCCCGCCAGAATCGAGCGGATCTGTGCCTGCTTGGACTCCTGGAACAGCTCCACCAGGCGCGAGACAGTCTCGGCGGCGTCGATCGTGTGCATCGTCGACATGACCAGGTGACCCGATTCGGCGGCTTGCAGCGCCGTCTCGGCGGTCTCGCGATCACGCAGCTCACCGATCAGGATCACGTCGGGGTCCTGGCGCAGGGCGCGTCGCAGCGCCTGGCCGAAGGACGCGGAATCCAGGCCGATCTCGCGCTGGTTGACGATGCAGCCGCGATCGGCATGAAGGATCTCGATCGGATCCTCGATCGTGAGGATGTGTTGCCGCCGCGTGCGGTTGATGTGGTCGACCATCGCCGCAAGGGTGGTCGACTTACCCGCTCCGGTCGCACCGGTGACGAGCACGAGGCCGCGGTGGTAGCTGGCGAGGCTGGCCACGCCGGGCGGTAATTCGAGCTGCTCGAAGGTCGGAATCTCGCGCGGGATGACGCGGAAGGCAAACGAGATGGCACCACGCTGCCTGAAGCCGTTGACCCGGAAGCGCGGCAGGCTCGGATGCGTGAAGGCCATATCGAGCTCGCCCGTCTGACGGAACTCCTGCAACTTGCTGGGAAGATGCCTGGTCAGCGTCTCGAGGATGGAGTTCAGCTCTTTCGGCCCGAGCGGCGGAAAGCCGTCGAGCGCGCCGAGCTCACCATCACGCCTTACGATCGGCGGCTGACCCAGTTTGAGGTGAAGGTCGGAGCCCCCGATCTCGACAACACGGGTGAGAAGGTCATCAAGTTCCATCCGCCGTTGCATCGGCACTTTCCCGCCTGCTCTTTAGACCCCCTCTTCACCCGCTCGTTCTCGTACGCGAGTGCGCGCCATCCGTAGATGTCACACACGGGTGCAGTCGACTCGAACCCGGATACAACGGCTCTGCGTGGGGGACGAAGGCAACCAGGGGACTAGCACCCAAGCCGCGCTCAGCGCTCTCTCCGTCTCCCACGTAAGTCGCCAGACTTTCGTGGGTAGAATGGCGTTTCTCCCGGGGGAGTGCCCGAGCGGCCAAAGGGAGCGGGCTGTAAACCCGTCGGCTCAGCCTACGGAGGTTCGAATCCTCCCTCCCCCACTTGTTGTAACGAAAACAACGATATCGCTGCTCAGGAGCGCCTTCCAAGGCCCGGCCGCTAGATGAAGAAATCGCTCTTGTTCAAACCTTCGTCTTATGAACAGGGCCCAGAGCGCCAATCGAGCCCCTACCTTGCAGATCTACGATCGTGACTCGATTCAGCGATACCGAGCCAGGTACGTCGTGTAGGTACCCGGCTTCACGTGGTACTTACGTAACGTCACGAGCACCGTGCCATCGGAGGCGGCGAGGAGTCCATCGGTTAACTTGCCGCCGCCATACAGTTGCTGCGGCGGGTAGGAGGGATCGATAGCACCCTCCGGCGTGATTCTCGCGAGCGAGCCGCTGGCGATCGCAAGCTCGCGGTTCTCGAGCTGGGCGAAGACGGCGTAGCGAACGCCAAGAGCTTTGCCGAAGTTCTCGCAGTTGCCCTTCCCGTGGATCGTGGACGACCGGCGGGAGCCGGACCGGAAGTCGAGCGGCTGTCCTGAGCTTGTGAAGCGGACGAGGAAGGGGCCACCGTCGTTTTCGCCCGTGAAGTTGTTACCCGTGACCGAGAGCACTCCGCGCCCGTCGCTCATGAGCGCGGTGACCCCGCCCAGCGTACCTCCTACCACCCGGGTGAAGACGACTCCCCTTCGGCCGAAGCCTGGGTCGAGCGCTCCGTTGGGGAGCAGACCGGTCAGTCGCACCTTCCCGCCCTTCGGCGTCGTTCCCGCTACGACCAGGCGCTTTGGCAGCGCGAGTAGCGGGGCGTGGTCCGTCAGGGGGGCAGTTCCGAAGGCAACCTCTCCATTCTTGCCGAAGGACTTGTCGAGCAGCCCGTTCGCATTCAGGCGCAGGACGACGATGTGGTGCGGCTCGGACCCGTTGCAGAAGCGAGCGGCCGAGACGACGATCTTCTCTCCTTGGACGGCGAGGCTCTCGGGCCCTCGCGTGCAGGTCGTCTTCGTGCGAGCCAAGTAGAAGAACTGACGCTTGCAGGCCTTGGCGGTCAGCGAGGCCGAGCAGTCGTACAGCCGCTTGTCAGCGAGGAAGTAGCCGTTGTCTCCGAAGCTCTTGATCACCCTGCCGCTCTGGTCGATCTCCGAGACGATCAGGGTCGACTCCTCGTCCACGTGGCCCACGATGTTCGTCCCGGCCAGGACGATCCTGCCGTTTCGAAGCAGCGCAACCTCGTCCCAGCCTAGGTAGTCCCCTCCACGCGGATAGCGCCCCTGGAACATGTGGAAGGGCCAGCGGACGATGCCGTCCTTGCCGAAGGAGGGATCGAGCGAGCCGTCCGGCAGCAGGCGCGCGACCTCGGCGACACGCCCCTTGTAGAGCCCTACCGCGACGATCCGTCCCGAGCGGTCCTCGGTCGTCTGCCTGACCTCGAAGCCCGGGAGTCGGACGACTCCGTCCT
>CAZWTK010000036.1:0-20032 GCA_964636655.1 uncultured Gaiellales bacterium | reverse complement strand
ACGGTTGGAAATCGTGCGTAGAGTGCAAAGGCATAAGGGAGCTTGACTGCGAGACTGACAAGTCGAGCAGGTGCGAAAGCAGGCCTTAGTGATCCGGCGGTAGAGAGTGGAATTGCCGTCGCTCAACGGATAAAAGGTACTCCGGGGATAACAGGCTTATCTCCTCCGAGAGTCCATATCGACGGGGAGGTTTGGCACCTCGATGTCGGCTCATCGCATCCTGGGGCTGGAGAAGGTCCCAAGGGTTGGGCTGTTCGCCCATTAAAGCGGTACGCGAGCTGGGTTCAGAACGTCGTGAGACAGTTCGGTCCCTATCCGCCATGGGCGTTGGGAGCTTGAGAGGAGTCGTCTCTAGTACGAGAGGACCGAGATGAACAGACCTCTGGTGTATCAGTCGTCGTGCCAACGGCGTTGCTGATTAGCCACGTCTGGAAGGGATAACCGCTGAAAGCATCTAAGCGGGAAGCCCACCTCGAGATGAGGCTCCCCATCCTCTAGAAGGAGTAAGGGCCGTGGGAGACCACCACGTTGATAGGCGGGACGTGTAAGCACAGCAATGTGTTCAGCGGACCCGTACTAATTGCCCGAGGTCTTGACTTGAACACGTATGAGTCGCTATGGAGTTTTGAAGGTGCGCTGCGCGCACCCTTTAAAACGGAAAACGCTCTCCGGGGTCTGACTTCAGTCTGACTCCGGCGTACAATTCAAAGAACGACCGAGTCGCGCGCGAAAGAACACGCAGCACCGGATTTGACAGTTTGGCGGTCATAGCGACGGGGATACACCTCTTCCCATTCCGAACAGAGAAGTTAAGCCCGTTCGCGCCGATGGTACTTGGGGGGCAACCTCCTGGGAGAGTAGGTCGCCGCCAGTCTTCTTCCATCACACGAGGTGCCAGACTTCAGTCTGGCACCTGCGTGCATTTCGCTGTAAAGGGCCGCTTAAGCGGCCCTTTTTTCTCAATAGAATCGGCACATGAGTTACGCGATTCCTGAACTCTTTAACGACGTCGTCTATCTTCGACGCTGGAACGAAGGTGACATCGAGGCGAACGTCGATGCCTGCCGAGACGTCGAAGCGATTCGTTGGATGCCGCGTATCTTGAATCCGTACGACGAGAACGACGCTCGCGAGTTCTTCTCCCACGCCGAGAGAGGATGGGAAGAAGGCACCTTCTTCGGTTTCGCCGTCGCCGAGCGTAAGACCGGCCGGCTGGTCGGATCGATCGGGGTTTCGATAAACGGGGCGGTCGGCGAGGTTGGGTACTTCGTCTTTGCTGGTTACCGCCGGCGCGGGATCGGGGAGCGGGCGCTTAGACTCATCAGTTGCTGGGCGCTCGAGGAGCTGGGCCTCGCTCGGCTTCAGCTCGGCGTGATGGTTGGGAACGCCGCGTCGGCTCGACTGGCCGAGAAGGTCGGCTTTGAGCGTGAAGGCATCCTGCGCGGATGGATGGACAACCGAGGTGTGCGTGCCGATGTGATCATGCACTCGCTACTGCCCGGCGAGATCGAGCGGCTCTCAGGCGACGAGTAGCTTCTCGCGCCAGTCGGGATCGAGCTCGCGCAGGCGCCTGATTCTCTCGGGCAGCGGCGGATGGGTCTCGAACATACGGGCGAGGCGATCAATCCGGTCGAACGGATTGATCGGGTAGAGCGGCTCCGTCGCCGGACTGGCGGCGAAGGAGACGAGCTCACCGGCGTGCTCGATGCGCAGCAGCGCGTCGGCCAGTCCGTGTGGCGAGCCGCAGAGTGTGGCGGCGCTCGAGTCGGCCTCGTACTCTCGCTTCGGCGAGAGCAGCAGATTCTCGACGGCGGCGGCGATCGGAGCGAAGAAGAAGAGAAAGCCGCGCTGGAAGAAACCGGCCAAACGGGTCAACTCAATAATCGTTGCGGCCACGGTCACCGAGGCGGTCTGAACGGCCACGTCGTAATTGCGGACGTGCGCCAGCTCGTGCGCGATCAGTCCCTCGAGCTCGGCGGGAGACGCCGCGGTGAGCAGACCGAGGCTGAGTACGAGGCTGCTCGCGCTTGGGCCGCGACCGACGGACAGCGAACGGGGGTAGCCGTCGGCGATGAGATAGAGACGAGGCTTGACGACGCCCGCCTTCGCGGCCAGCGCCTCAACGGCCGAGTGGAGAGCCGGCCGCTCGCCGATGAGCAGCTCTCGCGCCGCCAGCATCGAAAGCACGAAGCGATCGCAGTAGGCATAGATAGTGGCCGCAGTGAGAAGCGCGGCGAAGAGGAAGAGCGTGGCCGCTCTCCAACCGCCGACGGCATAGCCGATCGCGGTCGGAGGAAGCGCGAAAACCGCGAACAGAAGCCAGAGCTTGAGGAGGTTGCGCGCGGTTGACAGCCGAACGCTCAAGCCCGCTTCCCCTTACGGCTCGTCCTCGGAGCCGATGTCTCGCAGGCTTTGCGGGGGCCAGTCGCCTTCAGGAGCCTCGCACCGCGACGAGCAGTGAAGCGAGGCGATGTTCTGGAGCGGAATCAGAATGTGACCGTTCAGCTCGGCGTGAGGAACATCTTCGACGATGCAGTACGCGGTCAAGACTCCTTCTTGGTAATCGCCGCCAAAGAGCGCGATCTCGACTCGCTCACCCTTGTATTTGTTGGTGTAGTCGTCCACCGAAATCCAGTCTACCCTGGTCGGTTCTTCCGCCGGCCGGCGCCGAGGCGGGTTCGTGGCGAACGTCTTACGATAAGGGACATGGATCTGGGCCTTGAGGGCACCGTCTGCGTCGTCACCGGCTCGCGCTCGGGGATCGGCTTCGAGACCGCTCGTATGCTCGCCGAGGAAGGCGCCCGTGTCGTCGTTTGCGGTCGCGACGAAAGGAGAACCGAGAAGGCGCGCGAGCAAGCCGGGGCGGAGCTTGCCATGGCCCTCGACTTCTCCGATCCGGCCGCCCCGGGAGAGCTGATTCGCAAGGCGGAGCGGGAGCTCGGGCGAGTGGACGTATTGGTCAACAACGTCGGAGTCGCATACCAGATCTCGTTTGACCAGTTGAGCGAAGAGCACTGGAGCTCGATCTGGAATCTCAACGTGATGAGCTACGTACGGGCGATTCAGGCCGTGCTGCCAGGCATGCGCTCGCGCGGGCGCGGAGTGATCGTCAACGTCTCATCGACGGCCGGGAAACGACCCTCGCCAGGAATGCCGAACTACTCCGTCTCGAAGGCGGCGGTGCTGTCGCTCTCGCGCCTGGTCGCCGACCTCTACGCCAAGGATGGAATTCGCTGCAATGCGGTGGCTCCCGGTCCGACCGCCACCGAGGCCTGGCTCGGCGAAGGCGGCCTGGCCGACCAGTCGCGCTCGGGCAAGGAGATTTCGCGCGGTCAGATACTCGCCGCTGTCGGCGCCGGTCGTCCGCTCGGGCGCCTGGCCGAGCCGGAGGAGATCGCGGCGGCGATCGTGTTTCTGTGCTCCGAGCGCTCGAGTTACGTGACCGGCGCCGCCTGGAGTGTGGACGGCGGCACGGTGCCGATCATCATCTGAAGGCTCGACGGAGCTGAGGCGGTTTCGAGTTTGAGTCGGGCGTTCGCGCAGCTTCGGCATTGCCCTGTCCCATATAGGAACGCCGAAACCGACACAGAAACGGCGCGTTCTCGCGCCGCTTTTCTCGCTACCGTTCTCCGCGCCGTGGGTGGGTGGGCAAGGCGCGCGACCACGGTAAACGGTCGACCAAAAAAAGCTGCGGCCCTTGACTTCGAGCGCACTCTTAGAGATACGCTCAGTGCCCAGGCACACGATCCACGGGAGGCGAAGATGAAGCAGAGACGACTAGGCGAGCAAGGGCTCGAAGTTTCGGCGCTCGGGCTCGGTTGTATGGGCATGTCCGAGTTCTACGGCGCAGCCAACGAAGGGGAAGCATTAGCCACGATTCAGCGCGCGCTCGATCTCGGCATCAGCTTCCTCGATACCGCCGATATGTACGGACCGTTCACGAACGAGCGCCTGGTCGGCAAGGCGATCGCAGCCCGTCGCGACGAGGTTCAGCTGGCGACCAAGTTCGGCAACGAGCGCCGCGAGGACGGCAGCTGGGTCGGCATCAACGGCCGGCCCGAGTACGTTAGGACGGCTTGCGACGCCTCGCTCGAGCGCCTCGGCGTCGAGACGATCGACCTCTACTACCAGCACCGCGTCGACCCGGACGTCCCGATCGAGGAGACTGTCGGCGCGATGGCCGAGTTGGTCCAGGCCGGCAAGGTGCGCTTTCTCGGCCTCTCCGAGGCGGCGCCGGCGACCATCCGCCGCGCCCACACCGTTCACCCGATCGCCGCGCTGCAAACCGAGTTCTCGCTCTGGACGCGTGACGTCGAGACGGAGATCCTGCTCACCGTGCGCGAGCTCGGGATCGGCTTCGTCGCCTACAGCCCGCTCGGACGCGGCTTTCTCTCGGCTCAGATCCGCCGCGCCGACGATCTCGAGGAAGGCGACTTCCGCGTCCGCAATCCACGGTTTCAGGAGGGGAACATCGAGCGCAACCTGGAGTTGGTCGATCGAATCGCCGAGATCGCGCGTGAGAAGAAGGCGACCCCGGCGCAGCTCGCGCTCGCGTGGGTGCTTACGAGGGGAGACGACATAGTCCCTATCCCGGGCACCACTCGCATCGCCCATCTGGAGCAGAACCTCGCGGCACTGGAGATCGAGCTGACGGACGACGAGCTGACGCAGATCGACGCGGCATTCCCGCCTGGCGCCACGCACGGTGAACGCTATCCGGATATGTCGGCGGTGAATCGCTAGAGAACGCACGACCGCCGCTGCCAGTACTCTGGCTCCTACGATGCCCGAGCCAGCCGGGAAGGTTGCCGACTCCTTCGAAACCCGTGTCAGGGAGTTGGAGGAGCGCTCGCTTTCGCCGCTGGCCGTACGCTCTTACGAGACGCGCGGGAGAGCCGAGCCGGACGAGCCCTGCCGGCTCAGGACGCCCTTCCAGCGAGACCGCAGTCGCATTCTCCACAGCAAGGCGTTCCGCCGGCTCGCCCACAAGACGCAGGTCTTCATCGACCCCGAGGGCGACCACTACCGAACCAGGCTCACGCACACGCTCGAGACGACGGGCATCTCACGTGCAGTCGCGCGAGCGCTGGCCCTGAACGAGGATCTGACCGAGGCGATCGGTCTCGGTCACGATCTCGGTCACACGCCCTTCGGCCACGCCGGCGAGAACGCGCTCGATACGATCCTCGGCGAGAAGTTCGGCCGCTCGTTCCGCCACAACGAGCACTCGCTCAGGGTCGTGGACGTGCTCGAGCGCGACGGGCGGGGGCTGAACCTGACCGCCGAGGTGCGCGACGGCATCCTCAACCACACCGGCGACGACGAGCCCGCGACGCTGGAGGGGAAGATCGTGCGCCTGGTTGACCGGGTCGCCTACATCAACCACGACATCGACGACGCGATCCGCGCCGGCGCCGTCGAGGCGAGCGACCTTCCGCACGAGGCGATCGCCCTCCTCGGCGACTCGGGCTCGCGCCGGATCGATCGGCTCGTGCACGACATCGTCGAGAGCTCGAGCGAGGCGGGAAACATCATCCAGTCGGATGAGATCTCGGAGGCGATGCTCTCGCTGCGCCGCTTCATGTTCGATCGCGTCTACCTCTCGTCGCACACCGAAGCCCAAAACGAGCACGCTACTGCAGTAGTGCGAACCCTTTTCTGCCACCTGCTCGAACATCCCGAAGCGATCCCCGAGAAAGGCGGCGAACCGGTCGAGCGCGCCACCGACTACCTTGCCGGAATGACCGATCGCTTCGCGCTGGCACTGTTCGAGAGCCTCTGATGGCCAGAATCGCGGACACAACCGTCAACGAGGTCAAGGCCGCCGCCGACATGGTCGAGCTCGTCTCAGCCCGCACTGCCCTGCGCAAGGTGGGCGGCCGCTACACCGGGCGCTGCCCCTTCCACGAGGAACGCACTCCCTCTTTTTCGGTCAACGCCGCCGACAAGCTCTACTACTGCTTCGGTTGCGGCGCCCGCGGCGACGTGATCACCTTCGTGCGCGAGACCGAGCAGCTCGACTTCAACGAGGCCGTGGAGTGGCTGGCCGAACGCTTCGGCGTCAAGATCGAGCGGGAGGAGTCCTCGCCCGCGGCCGAGCGGGAGCGCGAACGGCGCGGGCGCCTGCTCGAGCTACTCGAGCTGGCGACCACCTACTACGAGCGCAATCTCTGGGAGGCAAAAGCAGGCGCCCAGGTGCGTGATTACCTGGCTTCACGCAACCTCGGCGAGGAGGTCTGCAGGGAGTTCCGTCTGGGGCTCTCACCGGGCGGCTCGCGGCTCGTTCCCAAGGCCAGGCAGAAGGGCTTTTCGGCGGAGGAGATCGCTGCGGCCGGCCTGGCCAACCGGCGCGGCAAGGATTACTTCACCTTCCGCCTGATGTTCCCGCTCGCCGATGCGCGCGGGCGCGTGCTCGGCTATAGCGCTCGCAAGCTACGCGACGACGACCCGCTTCGCGGCAAGTACGTCAACTCACCCGAGGGAGCGCTCTTCCACAAGTCGAGCATCCTCTACGGGCTGCATCTGGCGCGGCGCGCGATCGCCAAGCAGGAGCGGGCGGTGATCGTCGAGGGCAACACCGACGTGATCGCCGTGCGCCAGAGCGGGCTCGAGCCGGTCGTCGCCTCGATGGGCACCGCGCTCACCGAGCGGCAACTCAAGGAGCTCGGGCGGCTCTGTCGTCGCCTCTATCTCTGCTTCGACGCCGACGCCGCGGGGCAGGAAGCGACGCTGCGCGGAATGGAGCTGGCGGCCGCTCAGGGGTTCGACGTACGAGTGGTCACCCTTCCGCCGGGGCTCGACCCCGCCGACGCCGCCGACGGATTCGAGCAGCGACTGGACGAGGCCGAGAGCTATCTCGCCTACCGCGTTCGCATCGAGATCGAGCGAGCCCCCGACCGTCAGGAGGCCTTCGTGCGCGTGCGCGAGCTGCTCGCCCGTTTCGAGGACTCGCCCGAGCGGCAGCGGGCCCTTCGTTTCCTGTCCGACAAGCTCGACTTACCGAAGGAGGTGCAGTCGGGACTGGCGCCGCGAGCCGCGCGCAGGGGCGGCGGAAAGACGGCCGTCGCGGGCATCTCCCCACATCTGCTCGAGGCCGGCGCCCGCCGCGAGCGCGACGCCCTGGCCGGAGTGGTGGCGCACCCCGATCTCAAACAACTGCTCGTCGAGCTCACACCCGAGCACTTCGACGACGAGCTGCACCGTCAGGTACGCGAATACCTGATCGAGCCGCCCCAAACACCCGACGACGAGGTGGTCGGACTCGTGGCCGAGCTCGACGCCCGCGCGAGCGCTGCCGCGATCGACAAGCAAACGGCCGAGCAGCTACTTCTTCGCCTGCGCGAGCGCCGACTTCAGCGCGAGCTCTCAGAGGCAGACGGAGCTCACCTACCCGAGCTTCAGCGCCAACTGGCGCGAGTGAGAGCGGCGATTCGCGAGTTCGCCTAGTCGTTTCGAAGCGCCGCGGCGCCTCCGGCTAGAATCCCGAAGTTGAGTGCCTTCCCCGGTAGCTCAATTGGTAGAGCATCCGGCTGTTAACCGGAGGGTTGTAGGTTCGAGTCCTACCCGGGGAGTCGGGGACGGGAAATCTGGCGATTTCCCGTCCGTTTCTATTAAGGAAGCCGAGCCGCGCCTTTGGCGCGAGCTCTGCTTCTGCTCTCACGGAGCGAAGTGGGCTTCCGCCGGTGTGGCGATGTCCCTGTGTGAAGAGAGAGAAACACGCCGGCGGTGAAGCCGGTGGAGCGGCTCGAGGTCAGTGACGCGAGCAGGTACAGACCCGCTGGCCGCTGTAGCGCCGCTCGAAGGGTCGGCCGCAACGCGCGCACGAAGGCGGTACGACTCTCGCCCAAACCAGGATCGCCCGCATGGAGACGGCCCAGAAGACGAGGTACGGAAGCAGTGGCAGCCAGTTGGTCATGATTTAACTATCGGTTTCTCGATTAATCAGATTAGTCCACCAACGTTAAGGTGTAGTAAGAAAAAACGCCGCATATCGTGGTGTTTGCGAAGCACCCACCGGCGGTACAATCGTAATCGTGAGTTGGTTAGTATTCGGCCTTTTCGCCACAGCCGTGGCGGTGTTCGTGGCTGCCGAGTGGCCGCGCCTACTCGGCCGCCTCTCGAGGGTTCCGCTTGTAGGTCGATATTCGGCCCGAAAGCGACGCCGCAGGCGCGAGCGAGCGCATCTGGTGCTCGTCGAGGACGAGGATTCGGATGAGCTCGACGAGGATCGGGAGGCGTTCGCCGAGAGCGTGGCCCGGGATCTGGAGCGGTTGCCGACGATCGACGATCGCGACTGAGCCCCGACTGCTCGAGCCCTACTTGGCGATCGAGATCGAGACTCTTAGCTCGGCCGTGTTAGGGAGGTAACGGCCGGCGTTCTCGTTGTTCTTCGATTCCTGGTAGTCGGATGCGCTTACCACCAGCTCGTGTTTTCCGATCCCGAGTGGTTTGGTGTTGATGACCGTTTTGCCCGTACAAGAGTGGTACGAGGCGCGAAGCTCGCGCTTCCCGGCGGCCACCGAGATCGAGCCGGGGTCGACGCCCGAGCCGCTGTCTCTGATCTGAACGGTCAAATAGCCGGCGTGGCGTGAAAGCACTCGCAACCGCGGTGGTTTCACGTCATCGACCCAGAAACGGAAGCGATAGCGGCCGGCTCTCGCGGCGGAGGTAGTGTCGAAAACGACGTAGTAGACGCCCGCCGCTGGACGCAAAACGGCTGCGACCGGTTCGGCTGTGTCGAAGCTCGAGAGGAACGGGTTGACGTTGATCGGCAGGGCCGTGATCCCTGCGAGCTTGCTCTCGTTGTTGCCGCGAACGATTCGGGGAGAGACCGAGACGCCGTGGGCCTGTGAGGTGACGATCACGCCGAAGTTCCGGTGCGCGCGGGGAAGCGACAGGCGGAATACCTGCTCCGGCCCCCGCAGCAGCCGGCGAACGCCGGGGGTGCGCTCGGGATACAGATAGCGACTGACCAGCGCTGTCTCGCCTTTCGTGTCGCCTCGATAGATACCGGGGCGAGCGAGTTTGGCCTTCTTCTTCTGGCTGAGGTGCGAGACGAATGCGTGCGACCAGAAGGGAATGCGTCGCTTCTGACCGCTGCAGGTCAGCTCTATCCACCCGTCGAGATCGCCCTCCTTGCCCTTGCTGGTCGCGCTCACCCTTAGCGACAGGGTGCCGGGCACGGCTACCGCGGCCGGAGCCCGCAGAGAAACACCCGAGACCGACTCGGAGCGCCGGACCCGAACAGAGCATGATCCGACGGGCACGCCGGCGTCCACGAGCCTGATCGTTCGTGTCACGCGGCGACCGCGCTTGACCAAGCCGAACCCAAACGAGGTGGGGGAGGCAAAAACGAGCGGCTGATTCGCGCTCTCGAGGGCGATTCGCCCGCCGCCTTCCCTGAGCGGCGAAAACTCGCGCCCACTCGACTTCCTCACGGGTGTGGCGGTGAGGACGAGCGCCGACTTGATTTGCGAAACCGTCCAGCTCGGGTGGAGCTGGCGTAGCAGCGCCGCGGCCCCGGCCACGTGCGGCGTGGCCGCGCTGGTACCGCTGGCGACATCCCAGGAGCCTTCATTCCTGGCCGCCGAGGAAGGAATATCCAGGCCGGGCGCGGTCACATCCGGCTTGAGCAGAAGACCGTACGGCGTTGGACCGGACGAGGAGAAGGACGCGAGCCGAACTCTCCCCGAGGCCGCGCTCGAGCTCGAGGAGGCGCCAACCGTGACCGCACTTGCCGCGCTACCGGGCGAATCGACCGAGCCCTGGCCGTTCTCGCCGTACTCGTTCCCAGCCGCCGCGACAACGATCACGCCCGCGGCGCTTGCCGCGTTGACCGCCCTGGCTACGACGTCGTTACGTGGAGCGATCTCCGGTTCGCCGATGGAAAGGTTGATCACGTTCATTCCGTCGGAGACAGCGGCTTCGATGGCGGCGACGATCTCGGGCGAGTTTCCGTTCAGTCCGAACATCTCGGTTGGAATCGTCAAGGCCCGGTAGTTGCCGAGATAGGCGCGGGGCGCTACGCCGGAGAGAGTTCGCGGCGTGCCGCCGAGCTTCGCGACCGTGTCGGCGTTTCCAGCCGCGATGCCTGCTACGTAGGTGCCGTGTGAGGTGTACTTGGGATCGACCGGGAGCGAGGCGTCGGCGTAATCGAGGCCGGACGCGGCGAACGCGCGGGCGACGATGACCTTCGCTGTCGTGTAAGCGCGATTGCCCTTCGGGTAGCCGCCGGGATAGACGTATCCGCTCGGGTCGAAGTAGGGATGAGTTTGGTCGACGCCGTCGTCGATGATGCCGATCTTGATTCCCTGACCCGCGTTCGACAGATCGGGGCTCCAGAGAAAGGGAGCACCTATCGCCGAGACGTTACCGGGCACACTGGTCGCCAGCGCTCGGTAGCGATAGGAGGGATAGACGTGCACGACACCCGGCAACTCACTCAGGCGCGCGACCTCGTCGCTGGGCAGCGTTACCGCCAGTCCGTTGGCGACGATGCTGTAGTGCCGGCGGACGTTCGCGCCCACTATCGTCGTCTCGATCCGGCGCGAGAGCGACTCCTGGCCGGATGCAAGGCGCGCGATATAGCGGCGACTGAAGCCGGCGCGGAGATCCAGCCGCTTGGCTCGAGCCGAACCGAGCCGGCCGCTACGAAAGGCGGTCGCCAGCGAAGGCGCCGAGAGCGTCACCACAACCTCGGTCTGAGGCACAGGCGCCGGAATCGTCGCCGAGCTGCCCGCGCTGGAGAGTGCGAATAAACAGAACAGGGATATGAAAGAGGTCTTCAAGTTCTCGAATCCTACGTACGCAGCTAGTCGGTGGAAAGCTCGGGTAAGTCGAATCGGCCTGCGGCCTTTGACTCGATCTGGTTGAGAGCACTCGAGCGCTGCGGGCTATTCGGCAGACCTGCTCGGAAGCGCGGCTAGAATGTCTATCCGCGCGGATGTGGCGGAATTGGTAGACGCGCACGGTTCAGGTCCGTGTGGGCGAAAGCTCGTGGAGGTTCAAGTCCTCTCATCCGCATAGCGGGTCTAGGCGTTTCCCGCGTTCGAATCGTGCCAATAAGTCCGGGCCAGTCGGCGGTTCGCGCGTGCTATCGCCTCATGGCTTCGCTCCTGACGGTACGAGGTGACGGAAATCGGTGGCCCAATCGACGAGCACACCGGTACGGGAAATACTCGTTCCGGCGGCCGAATTCATTCCTGCCGAGGCCGGTAGCAGCCGCTACTCCGCTAGCTCGGCGAGCACCCAGTCGGCGTGCTTGGCCGGATCGACCTTGGGCCAGACCTTGGCCACCTTGCCCTCGGCGTCGATCAGGAAGGTAGAGCGAACGATCCCCAGGAAGCTCTTGCCAGCGAACTTCTTGGGCTTCCAGACGCCGTAGCTCTCGGCGACCTGATGCTCGGGATCCGCAAGCAGGGTGAAGGGCAGCTGATACTTGGCCCTGAAGCGTTGATGCGAAGCGACGCTGTCGGGGCTGACGCCCAAAACGACCGCTCCGCGGCGCTCGAACTCGCTCCAGGCGTCGCGGATTGCACAGGCCTCTTTCGTGCAGCCGGGCGTATTGTCCTTCGGATAGAAGTAGAGGACGACCGGCTTTCCCCTGTAGTCGGAGAGCCGCACGCTCTCTCCGCTATCGGTCTGGAGCTCGAACTCCGGTGCCGTCTGACCTTCGGCGATCATCTCGCGCAGCCTCCGCTCGCCAGGTAGCGTTTTCCTCGTGAATCTCCTACCCGTTCCGGACGAGATGAGAAACCGAGTCGGTTTGTCCCATCGGCGCGCGAAAATGAGGCGCCCGTGAGAGCGCGCCGCAACGAGCATCGCACCCTTCGCGCCTTCGCGATCATCCTCGCAATCGTCTGCGCGGTCGTGATCTTCCAGCTCTACGCGACTCTCGTGGTCGCCGCCACCCTGCTTCAGATCGCGTTCTTCCTCGCCGTTGCCTTCTTTCTCTATCTGCTCTGGCGTGAGCGGAGAGGAGACATCTCGCTTTGGCCCGCCCGCGCGCAATGGGCGTTCTACGGCGCGGTGCTGGTTGTTCTGGTGAATCTTGGGCTGTATTTCGGGGCGCGTCTGTTCGCTACGCACAGCCTGAAGATCAACGGCCTGGCGGGCGTTGCCTGGCTGCTCGTCTTTCCGCTCTGCGGCTTGGCGATCTGGCGCACCTGGCGTGATCAGCGCACTTACTACTAAAGGCCCCGGGTCGCGACTACGCTGACGAGAGCAGCATGACCAGACCGCTCAGCGAGCAGTTGCGGTCGCTTCCGACCGCGCCCGGCGTATACCTCTTCCACGGTAAGGAGGGACACGTCCTCTACGTGGGCAAGGCGAAGTCGCTGCGCTCGCGCGTGATTAGCTACTTCCGCCGCGGCGGCGACGGGCGCGCGGGCATTCCTCAGCTCGTCGAGCGGGTAGTCGAGATCGAGACGATCGTGACCCGAAACGAGGTCGAGGCGCTACACCTCGAGCAGAACCTGATCAAGCGCTGGCGTCCGCCCTTCAACATCCGCCTGCGCGACGACAAGTCCTTTCCATACGTCGCCGTAACGGTAGAGGATGATTACCCGCGCGTCATGTTTACCCGCGAGCGTCACCGCCGCGGCGTCCTCTACTTCGGTCCTTACGCGAACGCCAAGAAGGTGCGAAGCACGCTCGACGTGCTCAATCGGGTCTTCCGCTTCCGTCCCTGCGAGGGGCCGAAACCGGGACGGCGCTCGGGCATCCCGTGCCTCGACTACCACATCGACCGCTGTTACGCGCCCTGCGTCGGACTGATCTCGCCCGCCGATTACCGGGCGCTGATCGACGGCGTGATCGAGTTCCTCTCCGGTCGTACCGAGCCGATTCAGGCCAGTCTCGAGCGCTCGATGCAGGAGGCGGCCGACGAGCAGCGTTTCGAGGAGGCGGCCAGGTATCGCAACAGGCTTGCGGCGGTGCAGCACCTGCTCGAGCGCCAGGCGGCCGACCTTCCAGGGGAAGGAAGCGCGGACGTGCTGGGGCTCGCGCTCGAGGGCGAGCGGGCGGCGGTTCAGGTCTTCCCGCTTCGCGGCGGACGCATGGTCGATCGCTACGCCTTTCACCTGGAAGGCGTTGCCGGGCAAGACGAGGCGGCTCTGATCGAAGCTTTTTGCCTCGAGTACTACGGATCGACGCCGGTGATTCCGCCGCTGATCGTAGTTCCAGCGCATGCGGGCGGCCTGCAGGCCGTGGCCGACTTCCTGAGCGACCTACGCGGCGCGCGAGTCGAGCTGCGGGTGCCGGCGCGGGGCGAGAAACGGCGCCTGCAGGAGCTGGCAAGCGAGAACGCGAGGTTGGCTCTCGCTTCGGAGGCGCACGCCCGCGAGACGGCGCGCCTGCGCAGAATCGAGGCGCTCGAGGAGTTGCGCGAGGCCTTGAACCTGGAGAGCCTGCCGATCAGGATCGAGTGCTTCGATATCTCCAATCTGCAGGAGGCCTCACCTGTCGCCTCGATGGTCGTCTTCCGCGACGGGATCCCGCTTAAGGCTCACTACCGCAAGTTCTCGCTGCGAACCCTCGCCGGTCAGAGCGACGTCGCCGGCATGAAGGAGGCCCTCGCTCGCCGCTTCGCTCACCTCGGCTTGCCCGCTGAGGGCGACTTCGACGAGAGCTTCGCGGCGCTGCCGAATCTTGTCGTCGTCGACGGCGGCAAGCCCCAGCTGGGCGCGGCTCTCGAGGCGCTGGGCAAGGCGCCCGAGACCGAGCGCATCGCCGTCGTTTCGCTGGCCAAGCGCGAGGAGGAGGTGTTCGTTCCGGGTCTTTCCAAGCCGGTGCGTCTCGATCGCCACTCGGCCGGCCTGCAGCTTCTGCAGCGCCTGCGCGACGAGGCTCATCGTTTTGCCGTCGGCTATCACCGCCAGCGCCGCTCGAACGAGTCGTTCGCCTCGCTCTTCGACGAGCTACGCGGGGTGGGCCCGGCGCGCCGGAGCGCGATCCTCAAGCACTTCGGCTCGCCCGAGCGCTTTCTCGGCGCGAGCGCCGAAGAGCTGGCAGCAGTACCCGGATTGCCCGAGAAGACGGCACGTCAGTTGTATGCGCAGTTGCACAAGACGGGCGGAGCCTGACCCTGCCGCGACGCTTCAGGGAGAGCGCGGCCTGCGATTTCTCGGGCGGGAGTCGGCGCGGCCCTGCTCCTCGGTTACGTAACGCTGGAAGCGGAAGGTGTGGAAGAAAACGAGGATCGCGGCGAAGCCGAGCACGATGTTTATGAGGCTCGTGATCAGCCTCGTGCCGACGCTGTAGGCCACGATCATCGTGCCCGGGGCGACTCCGTGCAGGACGGTCACCAGCAGCGCCTGCTCGGTGCCGATCCCCGACGGACTGATCGGCAGCAGCGTGGCCAGGTTCGAGGTGCCCTGGGCCAGCAGGGAGTTGTGCACGGTCGCCGGCATGTTGAAGGCGAGCAGGGCGAAGAAGACGATCACCAGGCGAAGCACCCAGTCGCCCAGCTGCCAGGGGAAGATGTGACGCAGGTAGAAACGCCAGTCGAGCAGGCCGTTCAGGCCCTGGCGCACGCGTTGCTTGAACTCACGCACCGCCACCCAGGCCCAGAGCGCGGCGGCCGTCACAAACAGGGTGAGGGTGCCAAGGATGATCACCGTCTCCTTCGGGTGTCCGAAGAACCAGCTGAAATCGAAGGCCGGCCGGTTGGGGAGAAGTGCGTGGCCCGGTAGCACTCCCTGCCAGAAGAGAAAGAGGAAGAACAGAAGCGCCATGAGCGTGTCGAAGGGAGTACGAACGAGTAGGGTCGAGGCGAGGGTCGTGTAGGTACTACCGGGAAGTCGGCGCTTGATGATCACCACCCGGACGGCGTCGCCGCCGTGTGCCGGAACGACCGTGCCGACGGCTACGCCGGCGGAGAGGGCGCCGAAGACCGTCGGAAAAGAAGAGCGTTTCTCGGGGTAGGACGCAACGATCGAGTTCTGCCAGGCGCGGGCCGCACAGCCGATCTTGATCACCTGCAAAACAGCGACGACGCCCAGGTACTTCCAGTCGACGTCCGTCAGATGGTCGAAGAAGACGCGGACACCGCGAAGGATCGCGTGAAGCGAGAATGCGAGCGGTACGAGCACGACCGCCCCCTACCGCCCCGCCTGTTGTGTCGCCCGGGTCATCGCCCGCAGTATCTAGTCGCCGGCGTCCATGAAGGGGTAGCGGTAGTCCGTCGGTGAGACAAACGTCTCCTTGACAGCGCGCGGACTGAGCCAGCGGATCAGGTTCCACATCGAGCCGGCCTTGTCGTTCGTGCCCGAGGCGCGGGCTCCACCGAAGGGCTGCTGCCCGACGATCGCCCCGGTCGGCTTGTCGTTGATGTAGAAGTTGCCCGCCGCGTGGCGCAGGGCCTGCTCGGCCTCGGCGGCCGCCGCGCGGTCGGTGGCGAAGACCGCGCCGGTGAGCGCGTAGGGCGAGGTGCTGTCCACCAGCTCGAGCGTCTCGGTCCAGCGCCGCTCGTCGTAGGGATAGACCGTCAGGATCGGCCCGAACAGCTCTTCGCGTATGTGTCTGCAGAGGGGATCGCTCGTCTCGATCACCGTCGGCTCGATGAACCAGCCGACGCTCGCGTCGCAGCCGCCACCGGCCACAAGCTCCATCTCGGGGGCCGCTTTCGCCTCCTCGATCGCCTTCGAGAGCGAGTCGAAGGAGGCCTTGTCGATCACGGCGCCCATGAAGTTCTCGAAGTCACTGACGTCGCCCATCTTGATCTTCGGGACCTCGGCACTGAGGCGCTCACGCAGAGCGGGCCAGAGATTCGAGGGAGCGTAGAGGCGCGACGAGGCCGAGCACTTCTGGCCCTGGTACTCGAACGATCCGCGCACGATCTGAGCGAAGAGCGCGTCCGGATCGGCGGAGGGGTGCGCGATCACGAAGTCCTTGCCGCCCGTTTCGCCGACGATTCGCGGGTAGTTCTTGTAGCTACCGATCTGGCTGCCGATCGTTCGCCACATGGACTGGAAGACCGCGGTCGAGCCCGTGAAGTGCACGCCGGCGAGCTCGGAACTGGCGAGCGCCGTCTTCGAGACCGAGGCGCCGTCGGCGAAGACCAGGTTGATCACGCCGTCGGGAAGGCCGGCTTCCTGAAGCAAAAGCATGAGCTGGTAGGCGGAGAGCGCGGCGCTAGAAGCCGGTTTCCAGACGACCGTATTCCCGGCCAGCGCCGGGCTGGTCGGCAGGTTGCCCGCGATCGAGGTGAAGTTGAAGGGCGTGACGGCGAGCACGAAGCCCTCCAGCGGCCGGTACTCCATCCGGTTCCAGACTCCAGCCGCCGATTGTGGCTGATCGTCGTAGATGCGCTCGAGGAAGTGGACGTTGAAGCGCCAGAAGTCCGCCAGCTCGCAGGTCGAGTCGATCTCGGCCTGGTGGGCCGTCTTCGACTGGTTGAGCATCGTGGCCGCATTTAGCCGCTGACGCCACGGGCCCGCGAGCAGCTCGGCCGCGCGCAGGAAGATGGCAGCCCGCTCGGTGAACGACGTGCGCGACCAGCCAGGCCAGGCCGTCGCCGCAGCCGCGATCGCCTTCTGCACCTCGCCGCCGCCGCCGCGCTGAACGTCTGCCAGCACGTGCGCATGCCTGTGCGGCATCACCGCCTGGTAGGGATCGGAGCCGCGAACTTCGCCGCCGCCGATGATGCAGGGAACGTCGATTACCTCGGAAGAGAGCTCGTCGATACGGGCTCGGAGCTCGCTGCGCTCGGGCGTCCCGGGCGCGTAGGAGAGATTGGGCTCGTTGACGGGCGAGGGAACGTGGAAGCTGGCGTGATTGGACATGGCTAGGGATTCTAGGGTCCTTGTGGGTCGTTTCAAATGGCGGACTATCCGAAGCCGCTCTTCCACCCGCCACACCCGAGCCGTACTCTTCCCTTGTTGCCGCTTTCCGACGAACTGCACGAGGAGCTAGCCCACGTCGCTCTGAGACGCGACTGCGATCGCCTGGCCGAGCTCTCGGCTCTCTTCCACAGCGCCGGTCGAGCGCACCTCGAGGGCAAGGGGAAGATCTCCGTCCATCTCGATCTGGCCGGCGCAGCGGTGGCACGGCGCGCCTTTACATCGCTTCGCGCCTTCGGTGTCTCCTCCGAGATACGCACCTATCGCCAGCGCGCTTTCAACCGTGAAAACCGCTACCAGCTTCACGTTTCCGGCTCGCCGCGTGCGCTTCAGTTGCTGAACGAGGCGGGCGTGCTCGACGCGGGCTTGGCGCCGATCGAGGCGCCGCCCTCGCGGGTGACCGCTCGCGCTTGCTGCCGCGCGGCGTATCTGCGCGGGGCGCTGCTCGGCTCCGGCTCGCTCAGCGCTCCACCCTCGCTCCATCTCGAGATTCGAACGACCAGCCTCGAAGGAGCAGGCTTTCTGGCCGAGATCGCCGCCCGCGATGGAGTCGATCTCCAGGTGGCCGAGCGCGACCGGCACGCCGTCGCCTACGCCAAGGGGGGCGATGCCGTCGGCGGCCTGCTCGCGTTGACCGGTGCCTCCGATATCGCACTTTTCCTGGCCGAGCGCTCGGTCATCGGCGAGGCGCGCGCGGGTGCGAACAGGCTCGCCAACGCCGATCAGGCGAACATCACCCGGGCCAGCCAGGCGGCTCTGGCTCAACTTCGAGCCATCCGGCAGCTTCAGCGCCTGGAGCTGTTCGAGCAGCTCTCGCCGGCGCTGCGCGAGACAGCCCGGCTACGCTTACGCAACCCGCAGCGATCGGTCGCGGAGCTGGCTGAGCGAGCCGGCATCCCCAAGCCGACGCTGCATGGTCGCCTGCGTCGCCTGCAAGATCTCGCGGAAAAGCCCGGACGGATCGTCTGAGCGCTTGTAACACGCTTGGAACCGCTCTGGTCAACCGATATCAGGCGACCGTCGCTACACTCGCAGGCGAGCTTAAAGACAGAAAAACGCAGAAAGGGAATTCGAATGGCAATTCGCGTTGGTATCAACGGTTTTGGACGCATCGGGCGCAGCTTTTTCCGCGCACAGGCAGAGATGGGGGCCGATCTGGAGATCGTCGCCGTGAACGATCTCTGCGACATCAAGACGATGGCGCACCTACTCAAGTACGACTCGGTTCAGGGACGTTTCCCGGGCGAGGTCAAGATCGACGGCGACAGCATCAAGGCCGGCGACGAGTCGTTCGCCGTGCTCGCCGAGAAGGATCCCTCGGCGCTGCCCTGGAAGGAGCTCGGTGTCGACGTAGTGCTCGAGTCGACCGGTGTCTTCCGCAAGCGTGAGCAGGTTCAGGCACACCTCGACGCCGGAGCCAAGAAAGTGGTCATCTCGGCGCCTGCAACCGATCCCGACATCACTGTTGTGCTGGGCGTCAACGACGAGCTCTACGACGCCGAGAAGCACAACATCATCTCGAACGCGTCGTGCACGACCAACTGCGTCGCGCCGATGGCGAAGGTGCTGCACGATAACTTCGGTATCGAGCAGGGCTTCATGACGACGATCCACGCCTACACCAACGACCAGCGCATCCTCGACTTCCCACACAAGGACCTGCGCCGCGCCCGCTCGGCCGCGATCAACCAGATCCCGACTTCGACCGGCGCCGCCCGTGCGATCGGCCTCGTTCTGCCCGAGTTGAAGGGCAAGGTGGACGGCATTTCGATGCGCGTCCCGGTTCCCACCGGCTCGATCACCGACCTGGTCGTGAAGCTGGGCAAGGAGACGACAGCCGAGGAGGTCAACGCGGCCTTCAAGAAGGCGGCCGACTCCAGCTCGCTCACCGGCTACCTCGAATACACCGAGGACCAGATCGTCTCGACCGACATCGTCAACTGGCCGTACTCGTGCATCTTCGACAGCTCGCTGACGATGGCCAGCGGCAATATGGCCAAGGTGTTCGGTTGGTACGACAACGAGTGGGGCTATAGCTGCCGCCTCGTCGACCTGTTCGGCAAGCTGCTCTAGTCCGGGGGGCCGAAAACCGTGCACAAGCCACGTTCCGTACGCGACGCTGACGTTGCCGGCAAGCGCGTCCTCGTTCGCGTTGACGTCAACGTTCCGCTCGAGGGGGGGAAGGTCGCCGACGACACGCGCATCCGCGCGGCGCTGCCAACGCTCCAGCTCCTGCTCGAGAAGGGGGCTTCGAACGTCATCTGCTGCTCGCATTTGGGGCGGCCGAAAGGTGTCGCCGATCCCAAGTTCTCGCTTAAGCCTGTCGCAGCTCGTCTCGCCGAGTTGCTCGGGCGCGAGGTGGCCTTCGACGATCCGAGCGCCGAGGTCTGCGTGCTCGAGAACACCCGCTACGTAGCAGGCGAGACCAAGAACGATCCCGGGTACGCCGCGAAGCTGGCGTCGCTGGCCGACGTCTATGTCAACGACGCCTTCGGCTCCGCCCACCGGGCGCACTCCTCCACCGAGGGAGTCGCCCATCTGCTGCCGTCCTACGCCGGGCTGCTGCTCGAAGCTGAGCTGAACGAGTTGAGCAAGCTGCTCGGCGAAGTCGAGCGGCCCTTCGTGGTGATCGTCGGCGGGCTCAAGGTCGAGGACAAGATCGGCGTCCTTCGCAAGTTGGGCGAGCGGGCCGACGAGCTCCTGATCGGCGGCAAGATGGCCGAGCAGGTTCACGCCGACAACCCGGTTGGCCGAGATGTCGAGCTCCCCGATGACACCGTGATCGGCGATCGCTTCGCGGCCGACGCGGAGGCCAAGGTCGTCGGCTACTTCGACGTTCCCGAAGGTTGGGAGCGGTACGACATCGGCCCACGTACGCGCGAGCGCTTCTGCTCGATCATCGCTCGAGCCAAGACGATCTTCTGGAACGGCCCAATGGGCGTGTTCGAGTTCCCGAAGTTCGCCGAGGGCACGCGGGCGGTCGCAGAGGCGGTTGCCAAAGCCGACGCCTACTCGGTGGTCGGCGGCGGCGACTCCGTGCGAGCTCTCGAAGAGCTCGGATACAAGAACCGGATCTCCTGGGTCTCGACCGGCGGCGGCGCTTCGCTCGAGCTGCTCGAGGGTAAGGAACTACCGGGCGTCCTAGCAATCCCCGAGGCGTGAGGAGAGGCGAATGCTGATCGCCGGTAACTGGA
>CAZWTK010000035.1:0-21246 GCA_964636655.1 uncultured Gaiellales bacterium | reverse complement strand
TCGCAACCCATTGCAGATTCTTAATGCCGCTCAATACTACCTGACAAAACTTGCCTCGAAATATTTGGATTCGGCTGATACAACAGAAAAAAGATGGTGGGACTGTATCCTGCAGGTCGGAAAGCTTGCAGAAGCTGTGGCAGGGAGATATCGAGCAAGTGCATGCCGTTGACGAATCGTCGGCATATTCGAAGACAGATCTTGTCGGAGCTCTCGGCGATTTAATGACTGAGTTCCAACCAGATAGGATCCGGACTCAAGATTATCGCGGTGACTTCGGCGATGGTGATCATAGCGATCACCACGCTACCGGGAGATTCACGTATCAGGCTCAAATAGCTTACGCCTCAACTCACACAATTACAGGCTACGCAGGTTATAGATCGCGATACTATCCGCAGAATGTCTATCCGCCTGATTTGACGGGAAAACAAGACGCTTTTTATGCTTATGCATATTACGATTGGATCTGTTATAGCTCGGAAACGTGTTTTGGGACAGAATACGCGGACTGGTTGGAGCGGAGCTATGTACGTCCGGTTGCGAACGCCGGGCTCGACCAGACGGTGGACGCGGTCTCGCTCGTAACCCTCGACGGCTCTACGAGTGATCCAGACGACGGCACGCTCACTTACACCTGGGAGCAGACGGGCGGGCCCACGGTAGCCCTCTCCGATGCCACCGCTGCCAACCCGAGCTTCACCGCTCCGGCCGAGGGCGCCTCTCTGACCTTCAGGCTGACGGTATCGGACGGCACACTGAGCGACTCTGCGTCGGTCACGGTCACGATCAACCCGGTCTCAAACCTCTCGATCACGAAGAGCGATAGCACCGACACGGTCAACGCGGGCTCGGGCACCACCTACGCGATCAAAGTCAAAAACGCTGGCCCCTCCGACGCCTCGGGCGTTGTCTTCAAGGACGCGGCGGTCGACAACTTGAGCGTCACGAGTGTCACCTGCGGCGCCGAAACCGGTGGCGCGGTCTGCCCGACCGGCCTCGATATCACCAAGACCCTGATGCAAGGCGCAGGGATCGTCATTCCGACTCTGCCCAAGGGGGCCTCTGCCACGTTCACGGTCAAGGGCACCGCTGGCACCGGGACTAAGGTCGTCAATACCGCCACGCTCTATCCTCCGAGAGGCACCGTCGACCCGTACGCCGCGGACAATTCTGCCATCGACACAGACACCATCAACCACGCTCCGGTCGCAAATGCCGGGCCCGACCAAACTGTGAACGCCGGCGAAACCGTGCGGCTGGATGGCTCAAACAGCACCGATCCGGACGGCGACGCGCTGACTTACGAGTGGACGCAGACGGGAACCCCCGCGGTCACGCTCACCGGCGCCGACACCGCCAAGCCCACCTTCGAGGCTCCGGCGAATGGGACAGCGTTGTTCTTCGCCTTGGAAGTGATGGACGGCCACCACATGATCGCCACCGACACAGTCGCGATCAGCGTGAATCACGCTCCGGTTGCGAACGCCGGCCCGGATCAGACGGTCGATACCCGCACGAGAGTGCAACTCGACGGCTCCGGCAGCTCCGACTCGGATAGCGGCAACACGCTCAGCTACAAGTGGGCGCAGACGGGTGGCCCTGCGGCTGCCTTCTCCGGCGCCACCTCGAGTAGGCCCACCTTCACGGCTCCGGTCACCGCCGCTTTGCTCACCTTCAAGCTGACGGTGTCAGACGGCAGGTTGACGAGTTCGGACACCGTCACGATCGACGTCGTTGGTAAAACCAACCCCGCCGCCACAAAGCGCAAACGTCCGCAGACGAAGCTTGTCAGGATGAAAATCCGGCGCGCGAAGCACGCGGCGTTCTTCAGGTTCTCGGGCTCCGGCGGCGAGGGAAAGCTCAGATTCGAATGCCGGTTGGACAAGCGGAGATTCTCGTCCTGCCGCGTCCGCAAGAACTACAAGCACCTCAAGCGTGGCAGGCACGTCTTCCGCGTGCGGGCGAGGGGCGCGAACGGCTTGGCCGATCTGACTCTCGTAACGAAGAGATTCAAGATCTAGCGTCGCTCCCGATCCTCGATGTCAGGTATCGGAGCGAGCTCAGCCCGATCGACGAAGGCGATTTCGAACGCTCTTGAGGAACGGGCGCACAGCTCTCCGATACACGTAACGCGCGACGGGCATGGGTCGTCGGCGGTACGCGCGGAAGGCGCAATACGGACGCTCATCGGTTGCGAATCGTCGCTTCCAATCCACGTCGTCTCCGAGCAGCTCAAGGGTATCGAGTGAGAGCTCGAAACAACGCTCGATCACGGTGTAGTGCAGTACGATGCCCGGCGATAGTCTTGCGAATGACTCGTCGTAACCGGTCTTCAAGGGGAAGAGGCGGTTATAGGCGAGGAGGCTGAAGTCGAAGGCGGCCAGGCGCCCGTCGAGTACGATGCTCGAGAATCGGAGCATTTTCCGCTCGTGAAATGCCTGTGCGATGCTGCGGTAGAAGAGAGAGGTCTTTCCGTCCGAGAGAATCGCCGTTCCTTGCTGACCCTTCCATCCGCTTCGTTCGAGAGCGAACCCGTCTTCGAGCTCGTGCTCGAGCTCGGAAGGCGGGATGACGACTCTGAAAACTGCTTCGTGCTCGCGCTGCATCTTGCGACGCAGGCGCTCCACCTCCGAACGGGTCTTGCTGCGTAAGCCGGTCCGGTACTCCGAGAACGTTCCGTTCGTCGTGACGAAGGGAGAGACGTGCTGGGTTTCGACCAGGGCCAGCCTCCCAGCTTTTCGGGCCTGCTCTAGCAATGGAGGGACTGCCGCATCGTCACGTGGAAGTACGGGCACGCAGAGCTCCGAAGCGCTCGCTCCGAGTGCCGCTTCGATGACGAGCGCAAGCGCTTCAGCGTCGCGCGCGAACGGTCGGAAAGCCGGCGTATGAACGTTGGCGAGCGCCGTGAGACGATCGCCTTTTCTGCCGAGCGGGAAGAGTCCGACGAGTCTGTTCTCGTTCCAAAGCGCACAGATCTCGAGTGTCGAGCCGGCACCGAAAGCCTGCCACCATGTGGAGAACCAGGCATGTAGGAGAAACGGCGAGCGCTCGATCCGGGCGAGGTCGTCCCAGGCTTCGCCGAGCATGCTGAGGCGCTCTTCATCGCGAATCCATTCGGTCTCGTATCGCATATCGCTTCGTCTGGAGTTGGGGTACCTTGTAGCTAGCCGTATCTCCAAGCTTGATCGTTTACGTGCTGCCGTGCAGCAGAGAGGCGAATCGTGACCATACATCGGGAGTTGGGCGCCGAAGAGCGACTGCCGGTTGTCGCTCGACGTTTCGACTCGGTTCGCGCCTCTCTTTGCGTAGAAACCTACCAATCGGGCGTCTACGGTTGAACAGCGTCGACCGCCCACAATACACCTCTCTCATAACTGAGCTCTCGAAACTTAAGGAGATCGAGAGCGAATGGCGCGAGCTGGCGGAGCTTCGGGGAAACGCGTTCATCACGCCGGAGTGGTTCTACGCCTGGTATCGGCACTACGGTGAGGGCCATCAGCCGTTCGTTGCCGTGCTGAGGAGCAGTGAAGGCGAAGTCGAAGGAGTGCTTCCGCTTGTGGCCGCGACGTCGGGCTGTTTACGAAGCCTGCGCCTTGCCGGAGCGAATCTCGGCGACTACTTCCATCCAGCGGCTCGCCCCGGTAGCGACGAGCTTGTTGCTGCTGCGATCGCCAGAGAGTTGTCCGCGCACCAGCGGGAGTGGGGCTTTATCGTCTTGTCGAACATCGACACAGAGGCGACTTGGCCGCGATCGCTGGAGGATTCGAAGTCGTCGGCGCTGACGACAGTTCGGGGTGGGGCTCGATCCCCGCTTCCGTACGTTCAGCTACAGGGGCTGAGCTGGGACGAGTACCTAGCCGGTCGGAGCGCGAACCTCCGGGGGCAGCTTAGGCGCAAGTTGAAACGGCTTCAGAAAGATCACGCGATCCGGTTTCGCCGTACGCAAGATCCCGCCGAGGTCGAACGCGATATCGGCTTGTTCTTCGAATTGCACAATCGACGCTGGGCATCGCGTGGTGGCTCGTCGTCGGCCAGCGACCGCGTACACGCCTTCCACGAGGACTTCGCTGCGCGAGCGCTGACTCGAGGATGGTTGCGATTGTGGTTTCTTGAGGTCGACGGAGACCCGGTTGCAGCTTGGTACGGCTGGCGCTTGGGATCGCGCTATTCGTACTATCTAGCCGGTTTCGATCCCGAGTGGTCCGGCTTCAGCGTCGGGATGCTACTGCTTGCCCATACCATTCGAGAGGCAGTGGAAGAGCACGCCGACGAGTACGACTTACTCCTTGGAGACGAGGCGTACAAGTTTCGTTTCGCGACGGCTCAGCGGTCGGTCCAGACGGTGGTAGTCGTACCTTCTCTACATCCGATGCGGCTTCTCGTGACGGCAGATCTCCGGCTACATCAAGCGGTTCGCTACCTGCCCGAAGGAGCACGTCGGCGCCTCCGATCGGGAGTCTCCGGACTGCTCGAGCGGCTTCCGACCAATCGAGTCCGCTAAAGGACTGTCGGTTATAGATCCCGAGAGTCAGCGCTCTAGCGGCAGTTCGTCATAGAGTGCGAACAGTCGCTCCGTCCAGGAGCAGAGATCCTTGTGCGCCTGTACCCAGGTATGCGCCTCAGATGCATTCGCCTGAACGGTCGACGCGCCGCGGTCGAGTAGTGCGCGGATCTCGGCGGCTATCGACTCGGGATCGAGATCCGAGAGCCGGTAGGCGGCGATCTCCGGATACCGCTCGCGACGCCCCGGAATGCGGCTCGCAACGACTGGGATCCCACAGCTGAGCGACTCGGCGACGGCGTACGGGAACGGCGAGCCTTCGCTCCGGCTCGAGGAAACCAGAACGTCCGCGGCGGCATAGAGCTTGCACACCTCGTCGATCGGGGGATGGATGACGGCTCTTCGTCCAAGTTCCAGACGAGAGAGCGAGGCTACCGCCAGCGGGCTCTCGCTGACGGTGACAGCGACGACGTTCTTCCCGTACCCGACCAGGCGCTTCGTGGCCTCAAAAAAGAAGTCCCCGCCCTTTACGTGCCAATCCCATCCGAAGTGCAAGAGCACGTGCGCGTCTTGCGGAAGGCCCAGGAATCCGCGCGCCGAGGCGCGTTCTTCCGAGCTCACCAGAGGGAACCGGTCCGTGTCGATCGCGTTGCCGAAAACGGTCACTGCCGATCGGCGGCCACCGGCGTTTCTGATCAGCCGCTCGATTCGAGGTCCGACGCAAAGCACGCGTGCAACGGGTCGGCCTATGACTCCGAATTTGAGGACGTTTCGAGGCCAGGCGACGAGTCCGCTCGAAGGGGTCGTGTGTATGTGCCATACGACTGCCAGGTCAGAGCGTCTCCTTTTGCTCTGAAGCTCTCTTGCAAGCACGGCGGGTACGTCGAAGCGCGTGAAATGGGTGTGCAGGATCGTTGGCCGATCGTCGTCTCGGAGAAGTCGCGCAAGCTCGCGTCCTACACTCAGGCGCGAATCGAAAGAAACGAAATGGACGCCGATGCCGTCGGCGACGAGCTGATCGACCCAATCGTGGTTGGCAGCCTGTTTGCCCAGGACGACGTCAACGGCCCAACCACGCGCTATTGCCGCCGCGAAAACCGCGCGTAGCATGCCGATAAACGATCCGGTATGCGCGCTGTCATAAGATGCCAGGTGGACTAGCCGCAAGCGTTCGATTCTACTGGCTGGGTATCGAGAAGCCATGGTCCGTGGACGGTGTTGATTTCGTTTGCCGAGTCGAGCGCGCTGTTCGGATCTCCTCGATGAGATCCCTGATCGTCGAGGGAGCCAGGATAGTGAGACACGCGACGTAGATGACCCCTGCGAGTACGACTTCGGCGGCGAGTAGTCCGAGGCCTTGCAGTCCGGGGTGGCGCTCGGCATGGACAAGGAAGCGCTCGACCGGAAGTACCGAGACCGCCATCACGAGTGACGCGACGAGCGGTTGCCAGATGACTTGCAACAGCACACGCCAGGTGATTTCGAGAACTCGTGTGAGCCAACGGAGAGCGCAGATCGCGACACCGACCGCTGCGATCGAACCGGCGGCTGCGACACCCTTAAGGCCCAGAGGCACGAGGGCCAGCATCAGTCCAACAGATAGAACGGCGGCGACAAGCTGTAGACGCGGCAGGAAATCGGGCCGTCCGGAGGCTTTGAACACCTCGTTCGAGATCGAGACGATCGAATGGCCCGCGCCGATCGCGCACATAGCCATGAGCGCCACGCCCGCCGGCCGCCACGGCGATCCGAACAGGATGACGGCAAGAGGAATGCCGAGTGGGAAGAGGATGAAGCTGAGCGGGATAGAGGCGATCGAGAGCCAGCGCAGAGTGCGTAAAAACGCCTCGCGCATACGCTCGGCGTCATGGGAGATTCGTGAGAACGCGGGCAGAAGAACAAAAGCGAGATTTCCCCACGCACCTATGGGCGCCTGGGCGAGCTTCAGCGCGTAGCGGTACTGGCCGATCGCTCCCGCGCTCACGATGCGCCCGAGCAGAACTGCATCGAGGTTGCCGCTACATGCGGCGACTACTTCGCCACCCACGATATGCCGTCCAAAACGTGCCAGTTCTCTCCACAAGGCGAATGAGGCGAGCCGAGGGTGAGGACGCCAACGAGCGAGCCCCCACGTTGCGATGAGCCGGGTCAGCGCCCAGGCGTACATACCCAGCACCAATCCCCAGACTCCGAGTCCCATCGAAGTACCCATCACCGAAGTGACGCCCAGGGTGAGCGCCGACAGCGGATCCACAACCATGCGTCGCGCGAAGGAAAAACGGCGCTGCATCAGCGCATCGGGAACTGCCGCGGCGCCGCGCAAGAGCGGCCAGGGCGACATGGCGATCGCGATGAGACCGACCTCGTGGCTTCCGAAAAAGGCACCTACAAGAGGCGCAGCGGCCAATGCGAGCACGCTGAGCCCGGAGCCGGCGAGCAGGGTCGCGATCAACGCCGAGTTTGCAGCCTCTTCGAGACGCTCGTCTCCACGCTGTATAAGCGCTGACATCATGCCCGACTCCGCAAATGCAGGGGCAATCACCGCGACGATGCCTCCCGCTGCCAGATGACCGAAATCTCGCGGAGTCGCCAATCGCGCCAGGGCTAGTGAGAAGCCGAGATTGAAGGCCTGGGTAAGTACAAACCCGGCTCCGGTGAGGCCGGCGCCCCGCACGACGATGCCGGCGAAGCCGTTACGCTGGGTCATCGCGTGACTCGATCGCGCTCATACGCCTCGTTGCGCTGGTTCGGATGGGTCGTCAATGTATGTTTCTTCGAAGCCGGAAGCTCATCCTGCCGTGGCCGGCATTCCAATGAAACTCGCGATCTACCAGGAGCTTGTCTATCACCGTGACGAACGAGGATACTCAACCGACCGCGCCTTCATCCTCTTCGCGCTCGCGTTACGCACGTATTTCGAGCGGTTGGTCTTGGTAGGTCGCGTCGATCCCGTTCCGGGCCGTGCTGTATATGCGATACCGGCGGAAGTCGAAGTCGTGCCACTTCCGCACTACAAAACGCTCCGAGACCTGACTGGCCTAACGCGCGTGTTGCCGCGAACGCTAAGGGCGCTCTGGCGATCGCTCGACGATGTCGACGCTCTCTGGTCGCTCGGGCCGCATCCGATGAGCGTTCCGATCGCGCTTTTCGCAAGAGCGCGACATCGCCGCGTCGTACTTGGAGTCCGACAGGATTTCCCCGAGTACGTGAGGCATCGACTACCGAATCGTCGCTGGCGTCCGGCGCTGTTCCTGGCGACCATGCTCGAAAAGAGCTTCCGGCTGCTCGGTAGGCGAGTGCCGGTCGTAGTCGTTGGGCGCGATCTTTTCGATCGCTACGTTCGAAGGGGGGCCTCCGTCCTCGAGCTCACTGTCTCGCTTGTCTCCGAGAACGACGTCGCGGAGCGACCGCACGTTCGCGAGCTGCGAGACGAAGCTCCGCTGGAGCTGCTCTCCGTTGGGCGGCTTGATCCTGAGAAGTCGCCACTCCTTCTCCTCGAGATGCTCGAAAGACTACAGCGATCTGGTGACCAGCCCTGGCGATTGACGATCATCGGCACGGGTCCGCTTGAAGACGAGCTTCGCGCAGCCGCAGAGCGTTTCAATGGAGCGGTGCGAGTAGTCGGATACGTTCCTTATGGAACGGAGCTACTCGACTCCTATCGAGAGGCTGACATTCTCGTCCACGTCTCGCAAACCGAAGGACTGCCGCAGGTTCTCATCGAAGCGCAGGCGCTTGGGCTGCCGATCGTCGCGACCGACGTCGGCGGTGTGCGAGCCGCACTCGACGGTGGAATGGCCGGTCTACTAGTTCAGCCCAACGACAGCGAGGCGCTGGCGGCCGCGGTGCAGAAACTCGCCGACGATCCTGCGCTGCGAACCAGTATGGCGGCTCGCGGACTCGAGCTGGTGCGCGAGGCAACGATCGAAAACCAGGCTGCCCGCGTTGCTGCATTCATCGGTGATCGCAGGTAGAGCCGAAAGCACACTAAGAGTCAGCGCCGGGGTCAGGTGGCTCGTGGCATACGCTTGAGCCGTCGACGAGTCGAGTCGAGCAAACCCCAGGCGGTGGTCGCCCTAAGAGCACGTACCGCCGGCGATACTTTCGCCGCGAAGATCATGCGCCCATCACTGTGATAGACGCCGACACGTGGCCAGGCAAGAGGCTCGGCTCGAGCGAAGCTACGCGGGAGTGTCACGGCTGCTTCGTAACCGGCCGCTGACGCGGCTTGGACAACGCGGTTGTCATATGTCCCATAGGGATAAGCAAGCGAGTAACAAGAACGATCAAGCATCTCTTCGCAGCGCGCTCTCGATCCGGATAGCTCCTCGGTGAGAGCGTGATCGTCCAGCTCTGTGAGGCGTGGGTGCGTGCGAGTGTGCGAGCCGATCTCCCAACCGGCGTCGGCCAGCCGGCGCAGTTCGCTCCAGGTCAGGAAGTCGAGCTCTAGCCGATGTGGCCCGTCGAGCCATTGTTCTACTCCCGGCCAACCTTGCGGCTCTTCCATTCCCACGTGGTCGGTGACGACGAACAGGGTCGCAGGCAAGCCAAGCCGATTCAAGACAGGAAAGGCGAGATCGAGCACCGATCTGAAGCCGTCGTCGAAAGTGACGACCACACGGCGCCCTTTGGGCTCGGACGCGAGAGCATCGTGGAGAGTCGCGCCTCGATATCCACGCCGAACCAGGGATGAGAGCTGCCGCTCGAGCGCATCTTGCGTGACCGAGAGCGCCGCCGGCCAGGTTGGACTAACGGCGTGGTAACAGAGTACGAGAGGCTTGGTCACGTTTCGGAGTCTACGCCGGCGGGCTGGTACGGCGAATCGACCAGGGACCGCAATAGTCGCTCATCATGCAGGCAGGTCACGCGAGACGGTTGGTACGGCTCAAACGACGAGCGTCGAGCCGAATCATGCAGGATAGGCGAACAGTGTCAGCACCGACTCCCACCGAGCGGCTACGCGTCGTGACATTGACCGACCATCTCTCTTTCTCAGGGGGAGCAGAGCGCGTTGCGGCGCTAGTCGCGATGAGGCTCGATCCCGAGCGCTTCGATCGTATTATCTGCGCGTCTCGGACTGTGGACGAAGCCGCGCGAAAAGAATGCATCGCCGCGGGCGTGCGCGTGCTCGCGCTCAAACGGCAATCGACGTATGCAATCTGGAGCTGGCTCCCGCTCGTGAGGCTTCTTCGTCGTGAGCGCATCGACATACTGCATGCCCACAAGTTTCGCTCCAACGTCTGGGCAGCGGTTCTGGGCACGCTAATGCGAGTACCTGTCGTTGTCGCTCACGAGCACGGCTGGGAGCGCCCGAGCTGGGTTGTTCGTCTTCTGAACCGGTGGGTCGTTACCAAGGGCTGCGACGAGGTGCTCGCGGTATCCGGCGCCGAACGAAGGCGAATGATCGAAGTCGACGGTATTCCTCCCGAACGCGTCAACTTGATGCCAAACGGAATTCCGAACCTGACGCAGACTGTCGGGCGAGATATTCGCAAAGAGCTCCAGATACCGCCGCACTCACCGATCATCGGCTCGGTTGCGGTACTGCGGCCGGAGAAAGCGCTGGAGGTCTTGATCGAGGCGGCCGGGATCGTCGTCTCGCAGCGAGCTGACGCCGTAGTGTTGATCGTAGGAAACGGCCCGGAAGACGAAAAGCTCCGTTCTCTAGTCGAATCTCTAGGGCTTGAGAAGGCGGTTCTTCTGATCGGCGAACGAAGCGATATCGCCGACCTCGTGGGCACGATCGATATCGCCGTGTGTTGCTCGGATAGAGAGGGAAGTCCGCTCTCGGTCATGGAGTACATGGCGGCCGGCAAGCCGGTCGTCGCGACCAATGTAGGCGGTTTGCCCGAGATGGTCGAAGATAGTGTGAACGGGCTGCTCATTGAGAGACGCGACGCGAAGGCGCTGGCCGATGCGATCCTGCGGCTTATCGCTGACGAGAATCTGAGAAGGCGCTTGGGAGCGGCCGGCAAGGCGCGTCAGGTTGAAGAGTTCAGTCTCGACGCGCTGGTCGAGAGAACAGACGCGCTGTACGAACAACTCGTAGAAAACTCTAGGAACGGCCGAAGACGCTTCCGGCGCGGTCGGTCTCGGCGATCGGAGCTCACGTAATCGAGCCCGGTGGATCGCGGCGAGCGCTCGATTTCATCGGCAGGAGATGGAGTAGAAGTCGGGGGCCTCGGCATGCCGCGCGCGCGGAGCCGAGTAGAAAGCCGCCGCCCCAGGCGAGATGCATTGTCGCGAGCGCCAACGTTAGTTGAGGAATCAGGCGAATTCTTGTTTTACGAGAGAGGAAGATCGCTCCGGTAGCGAGGAAGACTCCGTAGGAAGCGGCGATGATCGCCAGCGTCCACCGCCCCGCGGTCGTCCAGGAGAAGGCTGCTGCGAGAACGAGCCCGCCGGCGAGCGCAGGCGGAGCCAACCAGCGAAGGTGAAGAGATCGGGGATGCCTGATGAACACTTGGGCTTTCCAGAAACCGTATTCGAAGTACTGGCGCGCGAGACGTGGCGGCGACTCCCGCACGCTCCACTCCACGACAATCGAGGGATCGAGCAGCAACCTTCCGCCGGCGCGCACGTAGCGATAGTCGAAGTCGAAGTCCTGGTTTCGAGTCAGACGCTCGTTCCAACCGCCGATTTTGCGAGCGAGATCCGCTCGGTAGGCGCCGAAGGGAACGTGATCCACGTACCGGGCGTCGCCGGCAAAGTGATAGCTGGAATCGCCGATACCAAAACGCGAACCGTGGGCGGCCGCGACCGCCTGGCCGAAATCACTCTCTCCGATCGCCTGTTTTCGCCCCCCGACGCCATCGCAGTTACCCGACAGTAGGTGATCGACCAATCGCTGAACGTAGTCGGGGTCAATCAGGGAATGACCGTCGACTCTGACCAGGAACCGCCCGCGTGCGGCCTCAAGGGCTCGGTTGAGTGCGCTCGGCGTCGCTCCCGAGGGATTGTCGACGATCTTGAGACGCGGCTCCGCTTTCGCCCGGTTATCCAGCAGCTCGCGCGTTCCATCGGACGAGCGCCCCTCGGCCACGATCACCTCTAGCTCGAGGGTTAGGTGCTGCCTCAGTACGGAATCGAGCGTCGCATTGATGAATGCTCTCTCGTTCCGGACCGGGATGACGATTGTGATCTCAGGCTCTTGCGCTGTCACTTCTCACCACGATCGACCTTCGGTCTGCGCTGCGGCGTCGACGGTTCACGGTAATAGCGGACTTTAGCGGGGCCCATCTACATCTCCTCGTCTCAAGTGTCGAGGCCCCGGCGAGAGAACGAGCGGTTAGCGTTGAGGGAGCGCATCGACCACGTGCACCTAGGTCGGACGGCGCAATAGCCGGGACGCGAGCGCCTCGCCTGCCGGGTCTCGATCGGCCCGCCGTGCCAGGAAGCGCCGGGCAAGCGCGGGTGAGACGACCGCAATTGCCGCCTTGGCTCTAGTCGGAGGGCTGAAGCCTCGCCCCAAAACAAGGCGGAGCGAGCGTCGACGTGCACCGCGGCGCTTGTATTCGATGGCGCTTCGAGCCTCGAGGCGTTGTATATCGCGGTGCCTCGCCGCAATGGACGCTTTCGCCACGGCTCGCTCAGCCGAATTGAGCTCGTCGCTCGCGAGGGCAGTATTCAGCGCGCGAATCAACTCGCGGTCCAGCGCGCCTCCATCCGAGAGCAGGCTGCCGGGGCTAAGACGCCAGCGATAAAGAGGCCGGTCGATGTACGCAACGATCGCTCCACCCAGGACCAACCGTATGTGACAGTCCCAATCGGCGATGCACTTGAAGGTTGCGTCGTAGCCACCGACGGCCAGTAGCCTCGAGCGGCGAATCGCTGGCCAGGTGAAGAAGCAGTTCGAAAGTATCGCCAGTCGCTGATCTTCGTCTCGAAACGGAACTTCCTGATTGAAGGTCGCAAGCGGCTCGCCGTTGAACTCGATCAGGGCGTCAGTGGCGATCACGTCGACGTCCGGGCGTGCGGCCACCATGGCCGCTATCGCCTCCAAGCGCTCGGGCTCGAAAACGTCGTCCTGATCGAGCTGGACGACGAACTCGCCACTCGCCGCTTCGCTGGCTGCCTTCATCGCCGAGCCGACGCCGCCGTTCTGCTTGCGCACGATCCTCACGCGGGGCAGGAGTGAGCCGAGAGCCGCCTCGAGGTTGTCCGGCGAGCCGTCGTCGCAGATCACGATCTCGTCGGGTGCGAGCGTTTGCGTCACTACGGATTCGATCGCGTGGTAGATGACGTCAGCACCCCGAAAATACGGAATAAAGACGGAAAGCGTCGGGCGCCGGTTTCGTTTCCGAAGGTCGTGCGTCACCGGGCCCTCGACGACTTGGGTTGCGGTCCGCTCACGATCCTAAGATACCCGGCTTCGGTGAGTGCGAAGACAACCATGTATGCGAGGCATGCGCAGCTTCTCGGCGAGCAGGTTGACGAGTACTTCGATACGCCGGTGGAAGAGGTCTTGGCCATCATTCCTGGCGATGTCGGATGTGCGCTCGAGGTCGGCTGCGGCGCCGGTACGATTCTCGCGGCACTCAAGGCGCTCCAGTTCTGCGAAGTGGATCTCTTCCATGGTGAAGTTCGGAACGTATTTCACAGCTGGTGCACTTTTCTTCGCGTACAGGTGGCGCCTTCCGCTCAGTAATTGGCTGGCTGGCCTTTCAGCGGCGCTACTCACCGCTGGAGCACTAGCCGGGCATGTGAGCGCCTTCGCCGCTCTACCGCTCGCCCACCTCTGTTTCTGGCTGAGCGTACGACTGCCACTGAATCGTGTCGGCAGTAAAAACAACATCTCTTACGGCACGTACGTCTACGCCTTCCCGCTGGCCCAGATGCTAGTTCTGTTCGGTGCGCAGAAGGCCGGTGTCGCTTGGTTCATTTTCTTCTGTATCGCGCTGACACTGCCCTTCGCCTGGGCGAGTTCGATATTGGTCGAGAAGCCGGCGTTGGCCCTGAAGCGCAAGGACCCTCGGGACCTTTCCAGGGCTGCCTTCTCGTGGCTCACCCGCCGCCGCGCAAAGGCGGCGAAGCCCGACGTCACCGAATAAGTCGAGATCGGAAGCGGTTGGCGTGCTGTCGCTAGCTTGCTCTCACTCGGCCAGCCGCCGCGACAGCGCCTCGATCGAGAAGTCGCGCTCGGCCAGCCTGCGCGCCTCGGCGCCGACATCGCCGGCCCTGCCGCTGAGCGCAAGGACGACCGCATCGGCGAACCCTTCCGCACCGTCGCCCTCCAGATAGTGAGCGCCGCTCACCAGCCCGTCCACGCCGCCCGCGGCGATCGGCGTCGCCACAATCGGCAATCCATAGGCCATGGCCTCGACCAGCTTGAGCGGCGAACCCCGGCTTTCGAGCAGCGGTACCAAAGCGCAGCCGCTCTCCGCGTAGACGCCGGGTAGATTCTCGACGAAGCCGTGCACCTCGATGCGCGGATCCAGTCCGCCGGTGCGCGCCAGTCTGCGTCCGATCAGCACCAGGCGCGCCTGTGGGAGCTGCTTCCAGACCAGCGGCATCACCTCGGTGACCAGGAAGCGGGCAGAGTCCTTGTTGTGCGGCAGGCTGAAGTCGGCGACGAACAGCGCGCTCTGGCTGCCGGGCGCGCGTACGGGCGCGATCGAGCTCACGTCCACGACGTTGGGGACGAGGCGGAGGCGAGCCTCGGGCGCCAGCTCGCTCGCGCCGCTCAGGGCGCGGCTACTGGGCAGCCAGGACTCCTGCGCCGTCTCGAGCAGGAGGCGCTCGAACTGAGTTAGCTCGTAGAGATCGCTCTTACTCCAGTTCTCGCGCCCGGAACGTACGGCTGACTCGAGATTGTGGGCGTTGTAGTAGATCGGTCGCTTCTTGCCCAAGAGGAGCAGGGCCGAGGCCGCTGCGGGACTGTCGGCCACCACCCGGTCGAAGCGCTTCCCTTCGGTCTCACTCAGCGCCGCGAAGAGCTCGCAGGAGAGGTCGCGCGCGTACTCCTTGGGCACGCTGCGCGCGCGCGCCCGGCGGTACAGGAACGCGCGCTTGGCTCCGCGCGACGAGGACACCTTCCGCAGCTTGATCGCCGAGTCTGCAACCAGCGCGGGGTCGGGCTCGCTGCCGTCTAGCGGCAGATAGGCAACCTCTACCCTGCCGAGTAGCGCCAGCGCGCGGATGACGCCGATGGTGCGATTGCCGCGGCCACTGCGCTTGTTGGGGGTGAACGGTGTGACGACGAGCGATTTCATCTACCTGTCTCCTCCAGAGTGATCGATCTCGGCGCTGCGCGACGATCCCAGCAGTAAAGACTATCGTGCCCTGCGAAATCACCCGCCCGTGCTCGAAAAGGCCGCTAATCTGATCCTCGAGCACGCGACCCGCACGGGATGGCGGCTTGTTTCTCGTTACCGGACAGGAGCTCGATGATGAGATTCGATGGAGGCATGACCCGAGCCGTTGTCGAACTGATTTCGGATGAGCCTTTTTCGGCGTAAGCACGAGGGGGATGATGCGCGCGACGAGCGTGCGGCTGCGCGGCCCGATCGGGCGGCGGAGCGACGCGAGCCCGAGCCCGAGAGCATCCGTCCGGGCGCGAGGCCTTCGCCTCGCGCCATCGCCGCCCCGGCCGCCGACGAGATCGTCTCGGGGCTGGTCGAGGTTCGAATCGCTCCGGACGAGACCGCAACCGGGCCCGTGCTGCTCGAATGGCGGCCGGCCGGCGAAACGGGCTGGCAACGCGCCGACGCCGAGGAACGCGAGGGATTGGAAGGCGGGCCTCTCCTCTGGGACACGGGCTCGCTCGACGACGGCTCCTACCTGCTGCGGCCGGTGGCGCTTCACTCGGGCGGAGACGAGGTCGCGGGCGAGCCGGTACCCGTTTCGGTCGACAACCTCGGACCGGAGATTCGCCTGGGCGAGCCGCTCGAGGGCCGGACGCTTGCGGGGTTCGTGACGATCGGCGTGGAGGCCGAGGATTCGGTCTCGGGCGTCTCGGTCGTCGAGCTGGAGATCTCGGAGAGCGGCGAGAGCTGGCGGCGAGTCGCCGAAACGCGTCGGCAACCGTTCGAGTTGCGCTGGAGTAGCGAGGCTTTGGCAGACGGCGTCTACCGGCTGCGGATCGGTGCCCGCGACGGCAGCGGCAATCTGAGCCTGATCGGGCCGCTCGAGGTCGAGATCGCCAACTCGCCGGTCGCCGCCGAGCTGGTCGACCCCGGCGAGCTCTTGCGCGGCAGGGTCAATCTGATCGCCCGCACGCCCGATCTGCGCTCGTCGCAGATGATCTTCCAGCTGGCCAAGGCCGGCTCGAGCGACTGGCGCGCACTCGGCACGACGCGTGCCCCCTTCCACCTTCCCGTCGATACCGCTCTCTTCGCCGACGGAAGCTACGAGCTGCGCATCGAGTCGGTCACCACCGAGGGCCGCTCCGTCTACTCGCGCCGCTTCGGCCCCTACGTCGTCGACAACAGGCCGCCCGTGATCAGGATCGTCAAGCCGGCACAGGGCGAGACGCTACAAGACCGAGCCGAGGTAGCGGTCGAGGTCGTCGACGACGCGAGCGGCCCGGCGCTGGTCGAGCTCAGCTACAACGACGGAGACAAGTGGATGTCACTGGCCGGGCTGGAGCCCGAAGAGGGCAAGGTGCGCGGTTTCTGGCAGCTCACCGAGTGCCGGCCGGGAGACTGCCGCTTGCGCGTGACGGCGTTCGACCGGGCCGGAAACGAGGCCAGCGAGGAGATCACTGTGACGATCTCGGCGCCGGCGCCGTCGGAGCCGAGGCGCGCTCCCGAGCCCGAGCCCGTTCCGCCCGCGCGGCCCCGAGCCGCGATGCCCGTTCGCCCGCCCTCGGCGGCTGCCGCCGGTCGTTTCGGGGATGTCCCCAGCTGGGATTGGAAACGGCATCGCTCCTCCGGCGCCGAGCGGACCGGAGGTGCGGCGAACGGTCCGATCGAGGAAGCGAAGGCACCCCAGACGAGCGGCGAGCCCGCTCCGCCTGCCGGTGCGACCGCTGAGCCCCCTGATCTGGCTGCGCCGAGAGAACAGGCCAAGAAGAGCGCCGCCTGGACATGGAAGCCCTCGCCGCCGCGCCCAGAGCCGGAGGAAGAGCCGGCGATCCCACACGGGGCAGAAAAGGAGCGGCCGGCCGAGACCGAGTCGGAGGCGGCGGGAAAGCCCAAACCGGAGTCCGAGCTCGAAGAGCAGGCGGAGCCGGAGCCGGAGCTAGAGCCCGAGGTAGAACCCGAGCCAGAGTCAGAGACTGAAGAGCGAGCCGAGCCCGTCGAGGAGGCGGCGGCGGTGCAAGCCGTCCGGCTGGTCGATTCGGTGCCGAGCGAGGAGCAGGAGGAGACCGAGCGGGAGAACGAAAACGAGTCACCGGAATCCGGAGCCGGGGAGGGTGGAAGCGTCGTTAGCGTCAACTTCGCGCGCGCCGCCCGGGGCTGGGACATCTGGGAGCTGAGCGAGCTGGTGGAGGAGACTGCGGGTCAGGACCCCGCGCGCGAAGAGGAGCGGCGCCAGATCCTCTACCACCTGCGCGAGCACACCACGGTCGACGGTCGCATCCCGCCCGAGTTCGAAGACCTCATCCACGAGGCCTTCGGAGAGCTGCTTCCAGGCGACAGAGGCGCCTAATCGCGCCCAAGCGGCCGATCGCACGGTAGAAAAGCGGCTCGCAGTGGTTTACTCGACGGCTGTTCCGGGGTAGATCGAAGCTGCCTTGGACGAGCGAGCAAAGGCCACATAATGCGGGTACAGATCGGTCAATTGGTATCGGGGGCTTGCATTTCTCCTCGAAACCAGTCTGAATATGAGTTGCCCCCTTGCGCTCGGCCTGCGGCCGTGCGTGATCGAAGCAGCCATTGACAACGGTACATGCGGTAATACTAGCCCCTCCCAAATGATCCCCTCGAGAACGAGCCCGCTTCGAGTGACCTCATGACAGAGACCGTCGCACACGGAACCCCCCTCGGTACCGTTGACGGACTGAGACTGCGCGCCCGCGCCAGAGCGGGTGTCGTCAGGCGTAGCGAGCGGTTCTGGCGCTTGACCCGACTGGGGATGGACGTCTTTCTGCTTTTCACGGCGGCAGCAGTTGCGAATCTCGCCTCTCCGACCGCAAAGGTGCCCTCGGGCGGATACCTGTGGCCGACGCTGTTCGTGTTGGTCGCGCTCGCAGTTATCGTCTCTCGCGGCGCCTACTCGCGGCACCTGCTCGTCGACCTCCTCGACGAGATGCGCTCACTGGTCGTCGCCGTCGGGTTGGCGACGATGGCTGTCGTGACGTTGCGGGTGATGCTCTACGCGGCGCCGCAGCAAACAGCGGCGGAGACTCTGCGCTTGGCCGTTTTCGCCTTGGTGTATCTCGCCGCCGGAAGGATCGGACTGGATATTTCCCAGACGCACGCCCGCCGCACGGGCGAGACCGTACCGACGCTGATCATCGGTGCGGGTAACGTTGGGCACACGACGGCCAAGCGGCTGCTCGAGCATCCCGAGTTGGGCCTCAAGCCGATCGGCTTTCTGGACAAGGAGCCGCGTCAGGACGTGGCTGCGAGCTCGCACCTGCCGGTGCTGGGAGCGAGCTGGGACTTCGAGCACGTCGTGCGCGAGCACGATGTCGGCCAGGTGATCATCACCTTCTCGACGGCACCGAACGACGTGCTGCTGCGCATGGTCAAGCGTGGCGAGGAGTTGGGAATCGGCGTCTCGCTGGTGCCGCGCCTGTTCGAGAAGGTCACCGATCGGTTGACGATCGACCATCTCGGCGGTCTTCCCCTGCTCACCTCGCATCCGTCCAACCCGCGTGGCTGGCAGGTCGCAATCAAGTACGCGTTCGACCGGCTGCTGGCGCTCACCGCTCTGATCCTCTTGTCTCCGATCATGCTGGTCGCTGCGCTTGCCACCTGGCTCTCGCTCGGACGCCCCGTCCTCTTCCATCAACTTCGCGTTGGTCGCGACGGCCGCGCCTTCGAGATGCTCAAGTTTCGCTCGATGCGACTGAACTGGAATGTCCCGGACCAGACCGGCGAGGTCTCGACCCTGCCTGACGATACCGCGCCCGGCGGCATCGAGGGCGGTGATCGACGCACCCGCGTTGGAACCTACCTGCGCAAGACCTCGATCGATGAGTTGCCACAACTCCTCAACGTGCTCAAGGGCGAGATGTCGTTGATCGGTCCGCGTCCCGAGCGGCCCGAGTATGTCGAGCTGTTCGAGTCGCGCGTATACCGCTACAACGATCGCCACCGCGTCAAGTCCGGGATCACCGGCTGGGCGCAAATCCACGGATTGCGTGGAAAGACCTCGCTCTCCGATCGGGTCGAGTGGGACAACTACTACATCGAGAACTGGTCACTCTGGCTCGACTTCAAGATCACGCTCAGAACGGTATCCGCGATTGCCAGCTTTTTCGCCGAGGTCAAGTAGCGTCCTCGCTGCCTGTGGCCAGGCCTTTTCGCTCGAACTCGCCGATGATCGTCTCGGCGTGCTCGGGGTAGTGCTCGAGCAGGCAGCTCGGGCAGAGACTGTGGCTGAACTCGGCCTCGGAATGGTCGGCGACGAAAGACTCGACCTGGCTCCAGTAGCCCGCGTCGTTGCGGATCCGCTTGCAGTGAGAGCAGATCGGGAGTAGCCCGCTGAGAGTCTTTCTCTCGGCCTCTTTCCTGTCGAGCGCGGAGGCCCCGGCGAGCAGTGCGATCACGATCGCGGCGGTCACCGCGACGGCGGCGATCAAGTGACCGACGGGGTGGTTGTATACGGCGGTCTGAACTCCGATCAGAATTGGCGAGAGGAGGATGAGCGGTGCGAACCTGCGCGCCATTCTTCCGCCGGCGCCGGGCGAGATGAAGACGTTCAGCCATGTGCCCTCGGGACTGAGCACGGCCAGAGCGACTACCAGGAACGTCAGCGCGGCCAGGGCGAACACGCCGATGCCGCTGACCGACGAGGCGCCGCGCAGGTAGTCGACGTCGTAGGCGTAGCCGATGAGGCCCGCCACTACCACGACCGCGAGCGCGTTGTTGACCCATGCCGCCGCGCGCGAGCACGCGCGTCCGCAGCGGGCGAGCAGGACCAGATTGATACCGGCCAGGGCGAGGCCGATCGCGGCATGAGGAGACGGGCGACCGGGAGCCGGGCCGCCCGTCTCGTGGAACAGGAGCTCGTCGACACCGAGATCGCGCCTGAGGTACTCGAGCAAGATAAGCGCCGAGAACGCGAAGCAGAACCCTCCCACGGCGGCGGCAATCAAGCGCTCGCGGCGCCCCGGCTCGACTCGAGCGAACACCGCGAGTCCGATCCCGATGACGACGAACATCAAGGCGGCGTTTGCTTTCGTCGCAGGAACGCCCGGCCAGACCCGCTTGAGCGTACTCAAGTCGAAAGCCCAGCCGACGAGCACGGCGACACCGAGCCCGGCCGCCGACAGCGCAGAGATCCGTGCCACCGGGTACTTGCTGGGGCGTGTCCCGACGAGCATCCCATCCAGTGTACGAGGTCGATCTATGCGAAGCGATCCGTTGCCGGCGGCGCGCGAGTCGCGCGTGGGATTCTTTCGAGACAGATGCCGCTATCGGGAACGTCTCATCCGCCGATAACGTCCTAAACGATAAACGGCGCGTCGTCGGAGCCCGAGGGCACGGGCAGCGGCCCCGTCGAGGCTTACAGGGGCCTCGATTCGGGCAGGTGACCCTCAGCTAAGATGAGGTTGACCTGAGCCCACGCGGCTGAGATCCCGGACCAGCCGACGGAGAAAAGGGGGTCGAGAGGGTTGTTCGAGCGATTCACCGAGCGAGCCAGGCAGGTAGTCGTACTTGCCCAAGACGAAGCTCGTGCTCTCAAGCACAACTACATCGGCACCGAGCACATCCTGCTCGGGCTCCTTCGTGAGGAGGAGGGCCTCGCCGCGCGCGTGCTCGAGTCGCTCGACATCACGGTCGAGGAAGTCAGGGCGCAGGTGGCCCGCATCGTCGGTCAGGGCGACGAGGTCACGACCGGCCAGATCCCGTTCACGCCGCGCGCCAAGAAGGTGCTGGAACTGGCGCTCAGAGAGGCGCTCTCGCTTGGCCACAACTACATCGGCACCGAGCACATCCTGCTCGGGCTGGTGCGCGAGAACGAGGGCGTGGCGGCGCGCATCCTGCTCGATTTCGACGCCGACGCCGAGAAGATTCGCAACGAGATCATTCGCATGCTCTCGGGCCCCGGGCGCCGTCAGCAGGGCGCTGCCGCGGGCGCGGCGGGCGGCGAGAGATCGAAGAGCTCCAAGCTGCTCGACCAGTTCGGACGCAATCTGACCAAGCTGGCCTCCGACGGCAAGCTCGACCCGGTGGTCGGGCGCCAGACCGAGATCGAGCGCGTGATGCAGATCCTCTCGCGCCGCACGAAGAACAACCCGGTTCTGATCGGAGAGCCCGGCGTCGGCAAGACCGCCGTCGTCGAGGGCCTCGCCCAGCGCATCTCCAGCGGCAACATCCCGGAGCTGCTCAAGAACAAGCAGATCTACACGCTCGATCTGGCGGCGCTGGTGGCCGGCTCGAAGTACCGCGGCGAGTTCGAGGAACGACTGAAGAAGGTGATGAAGGAGATCGGCCAGCGCGGCGACATCATCCTTTTCATCGACGAGTTGCACAACCTGGTTGGCGCGGGCGCGGCCGAGGGCGCAATCGACGCGGCCTCGATCCTCAAGCCGGCGCTGGCGCGCGGCGAGCTGCAGACGATCGGCGCCACCACGCTCGACGAGTACCGCAAGTATCTGGAGCGCGACGCCGCGCTCGAGCGGCGCT
>CAZWTK010000034.1:0-21343 GCA_964636655.1 uncultured Gaiellales bacterium | reverse complement strand
GGCTAGAGCTGCTCGAACGGCGCCCGGCCGCCGCGATGCCCTCCACCCCGCCCCCCGCCGCGACCAAGTCGCCGCCAAAGAAGAAGGCCAAGGCCGCGCCCGAGCCCGTGAGCGCGCCGGATCCTGCCGAAGAGGCGGGCGAAGCCGAGCAGGCGGGCAAGACGACCGCGGCCGACCCCGCGCCCGAGCCGATCTCGGTCGAGCTGCAACGCCTGCAGGAGGCCTGGCAGCGCTCGATCGTGCCGGCGATCGCCTCCATCCCCACGCGCTCGATCTTCCAGGAAGCCCGTCCGGTCACGCTCGAGGGCTCGCGCCTGAGCATCGAGTTTCCGCCGAGCGCCGCCTTCCACCGCAAGATGGCCGCCGAGGAGAAGAACACGAGCCAGCTCGCCGCGGCGATCTACGAGCTAACCGGCGCCCGGCTCAGCTTCGAGTTCACGGTCGCCGAAAAGGCGGCGAGCGAGGACAAAGAGGATGCGGCCACCGAGCCGGCGCCCGAGGAAGATCTGATCTCGTTGCTCAAGGACACGTTCGACGCACAAGAAGCCGAGGATTAGGGGGTAGACGCCGCTATGTCCATGGACATGAACCAGATGATGAAGCAGATGCAGCAGATGCAGGCCGAGATGGAGCGGCTGCAGGCCGAAGCGGCCTCCGAGACCGTCGAGGCCTCCGCCGGCGGCGGCATGGTCACCGTGAAGGCAAACGGCGCCCGCGAGATCGTCTCGGTGCAGGTCAAGCCGGAGGCGATCGACCCAAGCGACTCCGAGATGCTCGAGGACCTGATCGTGGCGGCGACCAACGAGGCGCTTCGCTCGGCCGACCGGATGCTGCAGGCCAAGCTGGGCAGCCTGATGGGCGGGCTCGGCGATTTACGTATGCCTGGGCTGTAGCGCGCCCCGTAGCATTCGCGTCCGCGACAGCGAGGTTGCGCCGCCCGCGAACGATGGCTGGCGCAGATTCGGGACATTCTCGCTTCATACGCGTGACGGCTTTCTCGATACCGTTCTCCGCCCCGTGGGAGGGTGGGGGGTGGTGGGTGGGTAGAGGCGCCCAAACCCCGAGAATCGCCTCTCCAACGCAGCTAGGGCGCCCAACCTGTCCGAAAGAGACAGGCAAAATACGCGCGTGCCCTCTCCGGCGATCGAAAACCTCGTTGCGCAGCTGACGCGCCTGCCCTCGATCGGGCAGCGCACGGCGCGCCGGCTCGCTTTCCACCTGCTTCAGGTACCCAAGGAGGAGGCGACCGCGCTGGCCGAGGCGATCGTGGAGGTGAAAGAGCGCGTCCACTTCTGCGCCGAGTGCGGCAATCTGACCGAGGAGGAGCTCTGCTCGATCTGCCTCGATCAGCGCCGCGACCGGCACCTGCTCTGCGTCGTCGAGCAGCCGGCGGACGTCGTCTCGCTCGAACGCACGCACGAGTTCCGCGGCCTCTACCACGTGCTCGGCGGCGCGCTCTCGCCGCTCGATGGAGTGGAGCCGCGCGACCTGCGCATCGAGGAGCTCTTGCGCCGCATCGACAAGGGAGGCGTCGAGGAGGTCGTGATCGCCACCAACCCGAACATGACCGGTGAGGCGACCGCCTCCTACATCGCCGACCAGCTGCGCGGCCGCGCGCGCGTCACCCGCCTGGCCAGCGGCCTGCCCGTGGGCGGCGACCTGGAGTACGCCGACGAGGTCACGCTCGGGCGCGCGCTCGAGGGCCGGCGGGAGATGTGAGCGTCCGGCTCCCGGCGCCGGTTCCCTGGCGAAAACGCGCCTTCGGCAAGTAGCATTCTCAGTGAGGGCGGGAGATCCCACTGCGAACTATCCCCGCACCGGTCATGACCATGAGCGAGACCGAACACCACCACGATCACGGCAGCGTGCCGCGCCTCGGCACGGTGGTAATGAAGTTCGGCGGCACCTCGGTTGGCGACCCGGAGAAGTTGAAGCTGGTCGCCGAGCGCCTGGTCGCCACCTGCGAGGCGGGTAACCGCGTCGTCGGAGTGCTCTCGGCGATGGGTCACACCACCGACGAGCTGGTCGAGCTCGCTTACGAGATCTCCCCCAAACCCAACACTCGCGAGATGGACATGCTGCTCTCGGTGGGAGAGCGCATCTCCTGTGCGCTGGCGGCTATGGCCATCCACGACCTCGGTCACGAAGCGATCTCGCTCACCGGCTCGCAGGCGGGCATCGTCACCGACACCGTCCACACCAAGGCCAAGATCGTCTCGATCAGGGCCAAGCGCATCCACGAGGCGCTCGACAAGGACAAGATCGTGCTCGTCGCCGGCTTCCAGGGCGTCTCTTCCGACTCGCTCGACGTGACCACGCTGGGCCGCGGCGGCTCGGACACCACGGCGGTCGCGCTGGCCGGAGCGATCGGCGCCGAGGCCTGCGAGATCTACACCGACGTGGAGGGTGTCTACACCGCCGATCCGCGCATCGTCAAGACGGCGCGCAAGCTGCACGCGGTTTCCTACGACGAGATGCTGGAGATGGCCGCCTCGGGCGCCAAGGTCTTGCAGCTACGCTCTGTCGAGTTCGCGCGCAACCACAATGTGATGGTGCACGTTCGCGCCAGCTTCTCGGATACTGGCGGAACCTGGATTCGCGAGGAGGACGAACGAATGCTCGAGCAGGCGATGATCTCCGGTGTCACGTACACCACCGAAGAGAACGTATACAGGGTCGAGGGAACGACGCCCTCGAAGCTCTTCTCGGCGCTGGCCGAAGCCCAGGTGAACGTGGACACCATCCTCGTCAACGGCGACGGCGCGATCGTCTACTCGGCACCGGTGGAAGATCATCAGGCCAGCGAGGCCGTCTTGGGCGCGCTCGGAGTCGAGTGGAGCTCGCGCGACGACCTGGGCAAGGTCAGCGTGATCGGCGCCGGCATGAAGAGCCATCCAGGCGTTGCCGCCAAGACCTTCGATGTCCTCGGTGAGCTTGGAATCGAACCCGAGATCGTCTCGACCTCACCGATCAAGATCGCCTGTCACATCGCGATGGAGGACGTGGAGCGCGCCGTACGGGCGCTGCACTCGGCCTTCGGGCTCGACACCGAGCTGGCGGAGCGTGGCCATGAGTAGCCCGCTACACGATGCACGCATCGGCGTCGTCGGCGCCACCGGCGCGGTCGGGACGCTCACCCTGCGGCTGCTCGCCGAGCGCGGCTACACGAACGTGCGCGCCTTCGCTTCCGCTCGCTCGGCCGGAAAGGAGCTGCCCTTCGGCGGCGGAAAGCTGATCGTCGAGGAAGCCACGCCCGATACTCTCCGAGCCGGCGACCTCGACCTCTGCCTCTTCTCGGTCGGCACATCCAGGTCGAAGGAGCTCGTTCCCTACGCCTCCGAGGGCGGCGCGATCTGCATCGACAAGTCCTCGGCCTATCGCCTGGTTGACGGCTACCCGCTGGTCGTGCCCGAGGTGAACGGCGCGCGCGCGCTCGAGGCGCTGGAGCGCGATCGCATCGTCGCCAACCCCAACTGCTGCGCCATCCCGCTCACCACGACGCTGAAGCCGCTGCACGACGCGGCCGGCCTGGTGAGCGTGCACGTCGCCACCTACCAGTCGGTCTCGGGCGCGGGCGCCAAGCGTATGGAGGCGCTCAGGGCCGAGAGTTCCACCGAGCACAACCTGGTCATGGACTGGACCTGGGAGGGCGAGGACTCCGACGAGGAGTCGAAGCTGCGCCAGGAGACGCAGAAGATCCTCGAGCTGCCCGACCTGCGAGTGGCGCCGACCTGCGTGCGCGTGCCGGTGCTGGTCGGTCACTCCGAAGCGGTCTGGATCGAGCTGGAAGACGATCTCTCACCCGAGCAGGCGGCTGAGATCTTAGGCCGTTCGCCCAGTGTGCGCGTGCTCGAGCTGCCCGAGTTCCCGACCCCCAAGGACGCGGCCGGGGGCGACGAGGTGCTGGTTGGGCGCATCCGCCGCGACCCGACCGTCGCACGCGGGCTCTCGCTCTATCTGTGCTGCGACAACCTGCGCAAGGGCGCCGCCTTGAATGCCCTGCAGATCGCCGAGCTGGTGCTGGCAGCCGAGCCGGCCACGGCCTGAGAAGCACCTACGCTGTTACCCTCGCGAGATGCGCGTGAGCGCCCTCGTCGCGATCTCTATCGTCGCCCTGACGGTCGGTCAGGCGCCCGCGGGCGCGGTCAAGCGCCCTCAGGCTGTGCCGATTCTGCTGGCGGCGGGCGATATCGCCGACTGCTCGTTTCACGGCGTGCGCATGACGGCCGCCTTGATCGAGAGACGCCCGGGCACCGTCGCGGCGATCGGAGACACCGCCTATCCGACGGGTTCGTCGAGTGATTTCGCAAACTGCTACCGACCCACCTGGGGCCGTTTCAAGGCCCGCACTCGCCCGGCGCTCGGTAACCACGAGTACCTGACCGCCGGGGCCGGCGCGTATTTCGCCTATTTCGGACGCAAGGCCGCGCCGCCCGGCGGCTACTACAGCTACAAGCTCGGCCGCTGGCACATCGTGGTCGTCAACTCGAACTGCGACCAGATCGGCGGCTGCGGGCCGGGATCGAAGCAACTTCGCTGGCTGCGAAAAGACCTCACCCGGCATAAGGCGCTCTGCACGCTCGCCTACTGGCACCACCCGCGCTTCTCCTCGGGCCCGCACGGCTCAGACGAGGAGATGCAGCCGATCTGGGCCGTGCTGACCAAGGCCGGCGCCGACGTAGTCCTGAACGGTCACGACCACCTCTACCAGCGCTTCGCTCCGATCGACGCAGCCGGTCGCATCAATCCGGCGTACGGAATACGCGAGTTTGTTGTCGGAACCGGCGGGGGCGCTCTCTACCCGGCCGTCACGTCGATAGCTGCGAGCAGGAAGATCGTTGCGCACTGGGGCGTCTTGCGCCTGAAGCTGGGCGCAAACCGCGTCTACTGGCGTTTTCTCTCGACGCCGAACGGCCGCGTGCTCGATTCCGGCAGCGGCGGCTGTCACTGACCCCGCTTCCCGGTAGAAGAGATTCACATTCGTGACAGAACCGGCGCGGAAACGTGCGTTTCCTCGTGTCTCGAGACTGTACTTTTCGTGACCCCGCGGGTGGGTGGCTTGGTGGAGGGCGAATAGAGAAGTGCCTCGCGGACGGGCAATCCGCCCCTACGACCGCGGTGGTGCCGGCACCGGTGCGGGTAGGTACAGGCGCTTTAGCTTGGCCAGAAACCCGCCATGCTCCACCTCGGCTTTGGGCTCGAGCCCACCCAGCTCCAGCCGCTCGAGCTGCACGCAGCCGGCGCTACGAATCGCGACGAAGCCAAGGTCGGCCAGCAGGTCGTGGGGGAAGATCGCGCGATGAAGGATCAAGCGCTCGTCGAAGTCGTCCTCTTCCGAGTAGCGGAAGGCGAAGGCCTCCAGCGCCTCGGCGCCCCTCGATCGCGCCTCGCCGGCGGCTGCCAAAAAGAGCGACTGGATCACCCAGGGAGAGGCCGGATCGACCAGATAAGCACAGGTGACGAGCACCGCGTCGGCCGATGCGGGCCCGGCCGGAAGCTTCTGCGAGCGGGGAAACAAAAACGCGGGCCCGTACTGCATGACGCCGAGCGGCCGCTTGTCGTCGTCGAAGTAGACCATCCCCCAGGGGCCCCAGCCCTCCTCTGCCAGATCGATCCAGCGCTCCTTGCTGACCGACTTGCCGCCGCGCTCCTGCCACCAGACGCAGCCATGGCAAACGTTGGGGGCGCTCGGCAGCGTCCCGCGCGAAAGCGGCTCCAGAAGGGGGCTCATTCTGGCCCGGGCTCGACCTGGGCGACCACGATCTCGACCGCGGCCAGATCGACGTCGGCCATCACCTTCAGATAGCGGCGCACACGCCGCTGCACCTCGCGCGCGACCGGAGCGATCGGCATGCCGTACTCGAGCACCACCGGTACCTGTACGTGCACTCCGTCCTCGGCGACGCGAACACGCACGCCGGGCTGCCGGCGCAGGTGCCCGGTGATGACGCGGCGAACCCCCTCGACCTCGCGCGCGGCGTCGGCCGCGTAGCGAGCGAGCACCTCCGGCGAGATCAGCGCCTGTCCATCCATCGGCTAGAGCTTATCTCGATAGGTAGGTGCGGCAGGCTTTCCGGAACAGGCCCTCAGGATCGCAGCTGTAGCTCGGTCGCTTCCGGACGGGCGAAAAAGCGGAAGGGAACGAAGGTCGTACCGAGGCCGGCCGAGAGGTGCAAGAGCCCGCTAGGGCGCCGCGCCAGACCTCTTCCGTGGCGGTGGCGCAGGTGTGCAAAGCGGAGCTTCCCGCCCGGATAGGGAAGCGAGATCTGGCCGTCGTGCAGGTGCCCGGCGCAGATCAGGTCGAAGGACTGCGGCGGCATCCGCTCGGTGATGCCCGGAAAGTGGCAGAGGCAGATGCGAAGCGCCGCCTCAGGGTCGGCCAGAAGCTGCGGCGCCGCCTTCCTCGCGTCGTAGCTGCGCGGGTCGACGCCCACGATCTGAACTCGCTTCCCCGCGATCTGGACGCTACGTGCCTCGTCGAAGAGCAGCGTCGCCGGCTCGAGCTCGCGCACCGCCGAGGGCCGCGAGAAGGGATCGCGTGAAAGAGCGAAATCGTGATTGCCGAGGACGACGAAGCAATTATCGAGCCGCCCGAGCAGGCGCCTGAGCTCGGCTTCGCCGCGCGGGCGCGAGAGCAGGTCGCCGCTCACCAGTACGAGATCGGGCTTGCGCTCGCTTACCCAGTCAACGGCCTTGGCCACGGCCCGCCGCCCGCGCGAGCGAATGCCGAGGTGGAAGTCGCCGATGTGGGCGATACGCAGGCCGTCGAGCTCTTCCGGCAGGTCCGCTATCGGCACCTCCAGCTCCACCAGCCGCACCCAGCCGGCCTCGAAAACACCCCAGCCGAGCATGAGCGCGAGCAGCGCGAGCAGCGCCGCGACGAGCCAAATCATCGCCCATCCCCGAGCGGCGAGGTCAGCCTCGCGAGCAGCGGCCCCATCGGGACGACGTGGCGCGAGAGCTCGAGCCGGGCGGGCTCCAGCCCGGCGGCCAGTGCGATCATCTGCGAGAGATGGAAGATGGGAAGGCCTAGCTTCTCGCCGCGCGCCCGCTCCAGGCTCTTCTGCCAGGCGTCGAGCGAGAGGTGGCAGAGCGGGCAGGAGGTGACCATCGCCTCGGCGCCGGCCTCGAGTGCCTGCTCGAGTGGCCGCGCCAGCTCGGCCAGCGACGTCTGCTCGCGCGCGAGCAGTATCGGGAAGCCGCAGCAGAGCGTCTTGGCCGGGTAGTCGACCGTCTCTCCGCCGCAGGCCTCGATCACGGCCTCGAGCGAGCTGGGCCGGTCGGGGTCCTCGAAGCCCATCAGCTTGGAGGGACGAAGCAGCTGGCAGCCGTAGAAGGGCGCCACACGCAGCCCGTCCAGCTTCTTCAGGGCGATCTCCTTCAAGCGAGCCAGCCCCTCGCCGCGGGCGATCAGCCAGAGCAGGTGCGTCACCTCGACGCCGCCGGAGTACGGCGCGGCGCCCGCTCGCTCCAGATTCTCGTTCACTCGTGCGCGCAACTGATCGTCTCGGAGTTGCCAGGCCGCCTGCCTGAGATTGAGCGTGCAGACGTTGCAAACGGTGAGGATCGTGTCCAGCCCGGCGCGCTCGGCCTCGCTCAGGATGCGCGCGTTCAGGTGCAGGGCGTAGTCGGGTTCGGCCGTCTGGATGTCACCGGCGCCGCAGCAGGTGACCGACTTCAGCTCGATCAGATCCAGCCCCAGCTTGGGCGCCAGCACCCTGGTCGAACTGTCGAGCTCGCGCGCGGAGAGCTCGGCCAGGCAGCCCTTGTAGTAGGCGATCCGGCGCATCAGAGCTCTTCCTCGGACGCGGGCTGTTCGGGCGCGCGGACAAGCTCGATCCGCTCGAGCACCCGCTCGCCCTGAACGATCCCCAGCGCTCCGCGCCGGTCCTGCCCGGTCACGATGCGGTGGAGCTCGCGCGCCGGGGCGAGGTCTGCCGCCCTGTGCCGCGGCAGCGGCAGCGGCGCCTTGCCGCGCCGAAAGAGGCGCAGCGCGAGCGGGATCTTGGTGAGCGAGACGGCGATGCCGAGTGTCTTCACGACCAGCTCGCTCTCGCGCAGCCAGCCGGTGGTACGGGCCGAGGTCACGAACCACTTCGCATGTCTGGCGCCGCGATCGCGCACGATCCCGGCCGCGAAAGCCTCGGCCCCGAGCTTGGCGATCGCGTCGCGCGGATCGACTCCCTTGGGGCAGCGCTCGTTGCAGAGGTAGCAGCGCGTGCACTCCCAGATACCGTGCTCGCCGCTCAATCCTTTCAAGCGCGCCCTGTTTGCGTCGTCGCGCGGGTCGCCGACCAGGCGCCAGGCCTTGGCCAAGGCGTGCGGACCGAGAAACTCCGGGCTCACCGTCATCGCATCGCACTCCGAGACGCAGGCGCCGCAGTTGATGCAGAGCGCCTCCTTGCGCACGGCTTCGAGCAAGGCGGGCGTAATCACCGCCTCGCGCCCGTCGCCGGAAGCGCCGGCGGTCGGTCGCAGGAAGGGCTCGACGGCGCGCATCTTCTGCCACATCGGCTCCATCTCGACGACGAGGTCGCGCACGACGGGCAGGTTCCCGATCGGTGTGATCACAGGAATGCGGCCTCCGGCGACAATCTCGGAGGCGGGGGTGCGGCAGGCGAGCGCCGTGCGCCCGTCGACTCTCACCGCGCAGGAGCCGCAGATTCCCTCGCGGCAGCTGCGGCGGAAGGCGAGCGTGCCGTCCTGCTCGTCCTTGATCTGCTCGAGGCAGTCGAGCAGCGTCGCCTCGCGGCGCGCCTCCAGCTCGTAGAGCTGCAGCCTGGTCTTGCCCGAGTCGGGATCCGAGCGCTGGATCTGGAGCCGAAAGCGCATCAGTGATCTCCGCCGTAAGCACGGTTTTGCTCAGCCGAGTGAAAACCGAGTAGGCCTAGGACGCAGGGAGCATTCGTATCCATCGAGATACGGATGCGACTGAGGACAACGGGATGCGAAGGTTTGCAGCCGGAAGAGCTGAGCGTGTTTGCGGCGGCGATCACTAGTAGGTCCTCTTTTGCGGCTGCCACTTAGTAATCGTCACGGGCTTCCAGGAGAGATCGAGCCAGTCGCTCGACCAGCGCACCAGCGAGTGCTTGAGGAAGCTCTGGTCGTCGCGCTCGGGGAAATCCTTGGGCCTGGAGTGGGCGCCCCGGCTCTCGCGCCGCTCCAGCCCCGCGCTGACCATGCAGACGGCCAGATCGAGCTGGAAGCCGAGCTCCAGCGCCTGAGTGAGATCGCTGTTCCAGACCTCGCCCTTGTCCTCGACTAGCACTCGCTGGTAGCGCTCGCGCAGGTCTTCCAGCAGCTCGAGCTGGCGACGCATCCTTCCCTCTTCGCGGAAGACGCCGAAGTTCTCGTTCATCGAGGCGCCGAGCTCGTCGCGGATCGCCGTCGGCCGCTCACCCTCGCGCCGCTCGAGCAGCTCTGCGATCTCGCGCTCGCCCTCGGCGCGGGCGCCCGCTCCGAGCTCGGCGCTACCGCCTTTCTCGAGCGCCTCCTCGGCCGCGGCGCGCCCCGCCCGCCGCCCGAAGACAATCGTCTCCATCAGCGAGTTACCGCCCAACCGGTTGGCGCCGTGTAGCGAGACGCAGGCCACCTCGCCGGCCGCGAAGACGTTACCTGCCTCCGTGCGCCCGTCCACATCGGTGGCCACACCGCCCATGTGGTAATGGGCGCCGGGCCGCACCGAGAGCGGGTGCTCGAGCGGATCTACACGTGCGTAGGTGAGAGCGAGGTCGCGCGTACCGTGGAAGCGCTCGAGTATCTTCTCGCGCCCGAAGTGGCGCATGTCGAGCAGGAGCGACCCGTCAAGCGAGCGCCCCTCGTCGATCTCGGTCTGCTCGGCACGCGAGACGATGTCACGGCTGGCCAGCTCCATCGCCTCGGGCGCGTAGCGGCTCATGAAGCGCTCGCCACCTGCGTTCAGCAGGTGGCCGCCCTCGCCGCGCACGGCCTCGGTCACGAGCAGTCCGCTCGGAAAGAGCGTGGTCGGGTGAAACTGCATGAACTCCAGATCCTCGAGCGGAAGCCCGGCGCGCAGCGCCATCGCCATCCCGTCGGCGGTACAGGCGTACGCGTTCGTCGAGCCACGGTAGACGCGCCCCGATCCGCCCGTCGCCAGAACAACCGCCTTGGCCGCAATCGCCTTTACTCCGCCGCGCACCAGATCCCAGGCGAGCACGCCCGGGTAACCCGCGTCGCCGAGCACGAGACGCCAGGCGAAGTACTCTTCGTAGACGTGAACGCCGCGCGCCAGGAGCTGCTCGTACAGGACCTGCAGCAGCACGTGGCCGGTGACGTCGGCGGCGTGGACGGTGCGCGGAGCGCCAGCGCCGCCGAACGGCCGCTGCGCCAGCCTTCCCTCGTCGTCTCGGTCGAACAGGACGCCCCAGCGCTCGAGCTGGTAGATGTCGCCCGGCGCCTCGGCGCAGAACAGCTCGATCGCGTCCTGGTCGCCGAGGTAGTCCGAGCCCTTGACCGTGTCGGCGGCGTGACGGGCGGGGCTGTCGGGGCCGGCGTTCCCGAGCGCCGCGTTGATGCCGCCGCGGGCGGCGCCCGAGTGGCTGCGCGTGGGATGCAGCTTGGAGACCAAAGCGACCTCGGCGCCCGCGTCGTGCGCCTCGATGGCGGCGCGCATGCCCGCGCAGCCGGCGCCGATTACGAGCACATCGTGAGAGAGCTCCACTGCGGAAAGACCGTACACAAATCCCGGGCGCTTCTCTCGTAACTGGCGCCTCGTCGGTGCTACGGCCGACCGGTGAGGCGGGTTTTCCGCCTCCCATCCGCACTTCGAGCCTGGCGGCATAACTCGCGCATGTCTGCGCCGCGAGCGTGCCGGAACTGAATCAACCCCTCCCCGGCGCCCCGGCTTCGCTTCCAGAACTTCAGCGAGACCGTCTCGAGCACGGAGTCCTAAGGGCGCCTCTTCGTTTGCGGACTCGGGCGACCGAGCAACAAGGGCTGGCGCAACTCCGGCGCGGCGGCTATAAATGGAACTTCCTTCCGGGGCGAGGCAGGCGTAAGGCGAGGCCGCCGAGGCGGTGCGCCGAGCCGTTTCAGTTACCGCGAAGGGATAATCGAGCAGACTCGAGACCGAGAGGCCGAGGACAGCGATCGAACTGCCCCGTCTGTGTACGGGCTCCGATTCCCCCAACATTTGAGGAGATTCATGGCTTACGAAGCGAAGAACCGGAGACTACGGCAATGGGTAGAAGAGGTGGCCGCACTCTGCCGGCCCGACGAGGTCCATTGGTGCGACGGGAGTAAGGCCGAGTTCGACCAGCTCATGGCGCAAACGGTCGCCGGCGGCGCCGCCGTCCCGCTCGAGAAGCGCGAAAACTGTTTCCTGTTCCGCTCCGACCCCAGCGACGTGGCCCGCGTCGAGGACCGCACCTACATCAGCACGCCGACCGAGGACGAGGCGGGCCCGACCAACAACTGGATCGCCGAAAACGAGCTCAAGCGCACGATGCTCGACCTCTACCAGGGCTGCATGCGTGGACGCACGTTGTACGTGATCCCCTTCTCGATGGGCCCGCTGGGCTCGCCGATGGCCAAGATCGGCGTCGAGATCACCGACAGCCCCTACGTCGTCTGCAACATGCACATCATGACCCGCGTCGGCACCAAGGTGGTCGAGGCGCTGGGAGAAGACGACGAGTTCGTGCCCTGCCTGCACTCGATCGGTGCGCCGCTCGAGCCCGGGCTCCAGGACGTTCCCTGGCCCTGCGCGCCGATGGAGCAGAAGTACATCAGCCACTTTCCACGCGAGAACCTCATCTGGTCGTTCGGCTCCGGCTACGGCGGCAATGCACTCCTGGGCAAAAAGTGCTTCGCCCTGCGCATCGCCTCGGCGATGGCGAAACGTGAGGGCTGGATGGCCGAGCACATGCTGATCCTGCGACTTATCAGCCCCGAGGGTAAGCGGTATCACATCGCCGCTGCCTTCCCCTCGGCCTGCGGTAAAACCAACCTGGCGATGCTCCAGCCGACCGTCCCCGGCTGGAAGGCGGAGTGCATCGGCGACGACATCGCCTGGATGAAGATCGGCCCCGACGGCCGCCTCTACGCCATCAACCCCGAGGCGGGCTTTTTCGGCGTCGCGCCGGGCACCTCGTACCAGTCGAACCCGATGGCGATGGAGACGTGCGAGGAGAACTCGATCTTCACCAACTGCGCGCTCACCGACGACGGCGATATCTGGTGGGAAGGGATGGGCGTCCCGGCGCCGGCCCACGCGATCGACTGGAAAGGCCACGATTGGTCTCCCGGCTCCAGCGACCCCGCCGCGCACCCCAACGCTCGCTTCACCTCTCCGGCAGCGCAGTGCCCCATCATCAGCCCCGACTGGGAAAAGCCGGAGGGCGTGCCGATCGACATCTTCATCTTCGGCGGTCGGCGCACCGGCGTCGTTCCGTTGGTGACCGAGGCGCTCGACTGGGACCATGGCGTCTTCCTGGGAGCGACAGCCTCGTCCGAGACGACGGCAGCCAACATCGGCGAGGTGGGCAAGCTGCGGCGCGACCCCTTCGCCATGAAACCTTTCTGCGGCTACAACATGGCCGACTACTTCCAGCACTGGCTCGACATGGGCGACCGGCTGGGCGACAAGGCCCCGCGCATCTTCTACGTCAACTGGTTCCGAAAGACTCCCGACGGCGAGTGGCTGTGGCCGGGCTACGGCGACAACAGTCGCGTGCTTGCCTGGATGTGCGAGCGCGTGGAGGGCGAAGCGGGAGCAAGCGAGACTCCAATCGGCCATCTCCCCACAGGTAGCGACCTCGACCTGGCCGGGCTCGATCTCCCGCCGGAGAACATCCGCGAGTTGTTGCGCGTGGATATCGAGGCCTGGCGGGCGGAGCTGCCTGACATCGAGAGGCACTTTGCCCAGTTTGGCGACCGGCTGCCGGCGCGCCTGCGCGATCAACTCAGCGGGCTGCAAGAGCGCCTGGGAGAGTAGCCGGACACCTTCAGTGAAGACGCTGTTTGGGTGGGCCCGCTCCGGCGGGCCCTTCCTGTTGGCGCCTGGTGGAGCGAGCTGCAAGCCCCTGTGGAAGTGACGGTTTCGTTCTTGGGCCGTGACTGTCTCGTGCGCCTTGCGCGGTTACGATCGGGTCGGGGATGGGAGGCGGGGAACCCGCCTCCAGGGGCCGCCTTGCAACCCGAACCACCCTCCGGCTACCGGCAGCCCGAGGCCGGCCGCCCCAGGAAGCGCACGATCCCGCGGCACATGCCGAGCGCCGCCCGCTTCTGCCCCGAGGCGCTGTTCAGCACCCGATCCTCCTTCGGGTAGCTGAGGAAGCCGAGCTCGGGCAGGATCACGGGCACGTTCGCCCAGTTGAAGCCCGTGATGTCGGAGCGCGGGTTGAGGCCGCGATTGGGAAAGCGAAGTGAGCGCACCAGTTCGGCCTGAACGAGCCGCGCCAGCTTCTTGCTCTTCTTGTAGATGTCGCTCGTCCAGCCGCGCCGGTAGGCGGGGTAGAGGACGTGGGTACCGGAGTCGCGCGGGTTGGTCGAGCCATCGCAGTGCACGCGCACGAATGCGGCGGCATGGCGGCGATTGGCGATACGGGCGCGGTCGACGTTGCCCATCGAGGTGTGGCTAGTGGTCGTGCGCGTCATCACCACTCGAAGGCCGGTGCGGCGGAGCATCCGGGCCAGGCGCTTCGAGATGGCGAGGTTGACGACCGCCTCGGGCGTGTGCGAGACGACGCCCGAGGCGCCGCCTCCGTCCTTGATCTTCCGCGTTCTCGAGCCCGGCCCGATCGGCTCGGTGGCCGAGTTCGAGTAACGGTCGTGGCCGGGGTCGATCACGACCAGCGGGGCCTTCGCGGCGCTCGCCGCGCTGACAAGCGAAGAGGAGCCGGTTAGCAGCACCGAGGCGACCAGCGCCGCAACCAGTACTAGAAGTGTCTTTACCGGGTTTCCGCGTCGCAGCATTCCCGGCATGGTACGCGGCGAACGCCCTGTTCCGCGCTGATAGGCAGAGCTCTCCTCTCACAGCGCTGGAGAAAAAGTCTCAGTCTCGGCGCAATCAACCGATGACGCCGGACGGTATCTCTGAACGGTGTCTGACACCATTTGGCGGGTTTCGCGCCCCGACGCCGAAACAGCCAGATGTGGAGATAAACCGAACCATCGACCGTTTTCTCGCCTCCCCGTCCTTCTCGGATGCGACGCGGCGCGCCTACCGAGGCGACCTGAACGAATTCGCCGACTTCCTCGCCCGCAAAGCGGCGACCCTGGAAGAGGTCGACGGCCGCCTGCTTTCCCTCTACGCCGCCGAGCTGGGCGCTGCGCGCCCCGGAAGGCAAACACGCCGCCTCTCCGAGCGCACGATCGCGCGCAAGCTGGCGGCGGTACGCGGGCTGATCGGCTTCGCGCTCGGCCCGGCCCGCGTGCCCGAGCTGGCGCTGAAGCCGCGCCGCTCGCTCCACCTGCCCGAGACGCCGCGCCCCGGCGAGGTCGACGAGCTGCTCGAGGCAAGCGAGGGCAAGGGCCCGCTCGCCCTGCGCAACCGCGCGTTGCTCGAGCTGGTCTACTCGGCCGGCCTGCGCAGCGCCGAGGCGATCGGGCTCGACCTGGCCGACGTGGACTTCGAGAACGAGACGGTGCACATCCGCGGCAAGGGCGGCAAGGAGCGGGTCGTCCCGCTGGGCGAGGAGGCCGCCGCCTGGGCCGGCCGCTACCTGCACGATGCCCGACCCAAGCTGGCGCGCGGGGCCGAGAACGCCTTCTTTCTCTCTACCAGCGGTAGGCGCCTCGACACCAGCACTCTGCGCCGCCTCGTCCGCCACCCGCATCGCCTGCGCCACGCCTTCGCCACTCACCTGCTCGAGGGCGGCGCCGACCTCAGAGTGATCCAGGAGCTGCTCGGGCACAGCTCGCTCTCGACCACCCAGCTCTACAGCCACGTTGACGGGCGGCGATTGCGGCGGGTTTATGACCGGGCACATCCCCGGTCGTAGCACTATGGTGAGATAGACGACGGTTCCGTTCTCGGGCTGAACGACAACCCGGGAAGTAAAAAGGAAAGGAGCAATGTCCGCGCACCTCGGTTTGCGTTTGGGCGGGCTCGTGCTGGCTCTCGCGCTTCTCACCGGCGTGGCTTCCGCCGCCACAGGCAGTAAGCAGCGCTTCGTGATGGGAGCGAAGATCTTCCCCACACCCGAGCGCGCGCGGCCCGGCAAGGGCCGAGTCGTGGTCGATCCCGTCTTCTCGACCCGCGTCGTCCGCATCAGCGACAAGACCCGGGACGGATATCCCGACACCGGGATCCAGAACGAGTACGCCCGCTCCGATCCCGAGAACAAGAACGGCACCCTGCTGGTGCTGCGCGGCAACGAGGCGAGCTGGAACCTCTACAACGCGCGCACCTTCAAGCGACTCAGAGAGCTCAAGGCCCTCGGCCGCGGCGGTCAGGAGGCCGAGCCGCGCTGGGACTCCAGGCAGGCGAACGTCCTCTACCACCTGCACAGAATGAAGCTGATGAAGCTGAACGTGCGCAGCCGGCGGCAGAAGACCGTGCACGACTTCGGACGGGAGTTCCCACGGGGCGCCTACGTCACCACCGGTAGCGAGGGAGACGCCTCGCTCAACCGGCGCTGGTGGTGCCTGGCCGTCGCCGACAGCGACTTCGTCTTCAAGACCGTCGTCGTCTACGACCGCGCGCGAGACCGGATCGTGGGACGAAAGACCGAGATGGAGAGCCCGGTCAACTACGTGAGCATGGACATGAGCGGCCGGCACTGCGTGGTCGGCTACGACAACGCCGACGCGCGGGTGTTCTCGCGCGACTTCGGCAAGGAGGTGAAGCTGCCCGGCGAGGCCGTCGGCCACTCCGATCTCGCCCGCACCACCTCTGGAAGGGACGTGCTCGTCTACCAGAACGCGGCGACCGACTGGATCACCATGGCCGATCTCGGCACGGGGCGTGAGACCAGGCTCCTGCACATCCCCTTCGTGACGAACACCGACATCGGCCTCCACCTCTCGGGTAACACCAGGGCGAAAGGCTGGGTTCTGGTCTCGACCTACGGCTCGAAGAAACCGCCTCCCGGCCGCAGGCGCTCCTGGATGGACCGGCAGCTGTTCATGCTCGAGCTGCGTCCATACCCCCGCGTCTGGCGCATCGCCTACACGAACTGCGCCCAGTCGCCGGCGCTGAGCGGCGAGGCGAACTACTTCGCCGAGGCCTTCGCCGCGATCAACACGCGCGGGACGCGGATCTACTGGGGCTCGAACTGGGGCCGGCGCAACCTGCGCCGTATCGAGACCTACGCGGCTGTTCTCCCTGCACGCTGGTGGAAGAGACTTCCGCGCTGACACTGCAACTCGCAGTCGATTGCGCGCCCGCGGCGCCGACCTCAGAGTGATCCAGGAACTACTCGGACACAGTCGGGCACATCCTCGCTCCTGATACAACCAGAACCCGCCGCGCGGGACACGTCCCGGTGCCAGGCACGGGGACATGGCCGAAATGGCCGGAAACCGGCTCCGCGCAGGTACTTGCGATACCGGCGTCTCCCGTGGACACGTCTCGTTGCCTGGCACCGGGACGGGCGGAGTTTGGATAAACGCGGCGAACTAGAACGCAACGGTCGCGCGCCGGCTGGCCGCGCTGCGCTCCTTCTACCGCCACCTCGTTCTGGTCGGGGCGCGCGGCGACAACCCCGCCGCCGAGCTGCGACCACCGCGGCGGCAGCGAAAGCTCCCCCATCCTCTCTCGCCGGCCGAGGCCGAGCGGCTGGTCGAGGCGGTAGGCGGCGTTACACCGCGCGACCTGCGCGACCGGGCGCTGGTCGAGTTGCTCTACGGCGCCGGCCTTGAACGAAATACCCCGACCTCGATTGAGCGCTTTTGCAGGGCCTTTCGAGTAGTCCGAGTCTTCTTTCAAGCGATCGTGACGCGAAGCAGTTGCCTCGACCTGGTTTCTCGGACGCAGGCGGCGGTTCAAGTTGCGGCAAATCCTGGCTCCTACCTCTATTCGGCCTATCGACCGGAACGGTTACGGCACTCGACGGGGCCGGGCAGGCCTAGGTTTTACAGCTGCGCGGCGTGAAATCGCCGGCCAGTAGTACCTTCTGCCCGGAGACGGCGGCGGCCCAGACGCTGTCGCACTTGCCGAGCTTGGGAAACCAGTTCTCGAGCGTGCCGTCCGGTAGGGATATGGCGGCGAGGTTGTCCACGCGCGTCTTCCCTACGTTCCAGAAGCCGCTCGGGTTGGGATTGAGAGGATCGCGAGCGCTGGGAATGCCGCCCAGGTAGACGGTGCTACCCGATGCGGCGAGAGGCCTGACTTTTCCGATCGACTTCGACCAGGGAAGGATGTCGCCGGTTCGGAGATCTATCGAGACAAACCCCTGGTTCGCGTCGCCTGCGGTGAGCACCTGCCCGCCGCTCACGACCATGGCTCCGATGTTGGGACCAGCAACGCAGGCTCGAGCCTTGTTGGGCACCCAGATCGTCTTTCCGGTCTTTGCGCTCACGGCCGCGACGCCGCACGAGACCCGAACGCCGCCGACCCTGGTGAAGGAGCCGCCGAGGTATACGGCGTCGTTCGCCACCGCAATCGCCCCCACTCCCGGCTCGGGGCTCCAGCCGCGGACGCTCCAGGCGGTTGGCTTGCCGGTTGCCGGGTCTAGCGCGGCGACCGCCTCTCTACGGGCACCACCGATCTCGCTGAACGTTCCGCCGACGTACAGGACGCCGTTTCCGAAAGCAAGATTGGTTCCCGAGCTGGAGATCGACCAGCGCCGCCTGCCAGTTCTGGCATCGAGCGCGACGACCCAGGAACGGGAATATCCAACCGCCGCGAACACTGTGTTCGCTCCGACAGCGATTGCTTCGCCGCCTCCGGAAGGCATAGTGCCCGCGGGCAGGTCGGGCACGAAGGAGCGATCGAGCGTCCCGTCCGCTTTCAGGTGAGCGAGGCCGGGTCTCTTGACTTTGCCGATTCGGGTGAAGCCTCCAGCGATGTACCAGCCACCGCGCCCGTCGGCGATCGTCGAATCGACGGGGCCACCTCTGACATCGGGAGGGTAGTAGACCTTCCCGGTCTTCGCATCGACCAGGACAAAGTTGCGCACAGGCGTCGCAGGAGCGGATCCACATCCGCTTGAGACGACCGCCAGCATGATCGGGAGCAAGAGAGCGAGAGCTGTCCAGTATTTGCGCATTAAGTAGTAACGGGATCCGGCTTCTGGTCGCCCCTGAATGTTCCTTCACCGGCTTCCGGGCAGAGAGTCGTACTACCTCGCTCTCGGTATCAGGATCCCAGCGAGCCCGGAGGCGCGTACAGGCCCAGGGCCTTGCAGCTGCGCGGCGTGAAATCGCCGGCCAGTAGTACCTTCTGCCCGGAGACGGCGGCGGCCCAGACGCTGTCGCACTTGCCGAGCTTGGGAAACCAGTTCTCGAGCGTGCCGTCCGGTAGGGATATGGCGGCGAGGTTGTCCACGCGCGTCTTCCCTACGTTCCAGAAGCCGCTCGGGTTGGGATTGAGAGGATCGCGAGCGCTGGGAATGCCGCCCAGGTAGACGGTGCTACCCGATGCGGCGAGAGGCCTGACTTTTCCGATCGACTTCGACCAGGGAAGGATGTCGCCGGTTCGGAGATCTATCGAGACAAACCCCTGGTTCGCGTCGCCTGCGGTGAGCACCTGCCCGCCGCTCACGACCATGGCTCCGATGTTGGGACCAGCAACGCAGGCTCGAGCCTTGTTGGGCACCCAGATCGTCTTTCCGGTCTTTGCGCTCACGGCCGCGACGCCGCACGAGACCCGAACGCCGCCGACCCTGGTGAAGGAGCCGCCGAGGTATACGGCGTCGTTCGCCACCGCAATCGCCCCCACTCCCGGCTCGGGGCTCCAGCCGCGGACGCTCCAGGCGGTTGGCTTGCCGGTTGCCGGGTCTAGCGCGGCGACGATCTTGTCCGAAGACCAGCCGGCGTACAGGACGCCGCTACTGAATGCAAGAGGAAATCCCGAGTTCCAGGTTGACCAGCGGCGTCTTCCAGTCCTGCTATCGAGCGCGAAGACCACAGCGCCGGATCGGGAGCTGGACCCACCGGCCGCAAACACGCTGTTCGCTCCGAAAGTGATTGCGCCGAACCCTCCGGGGGCGGTCCCCGCGGGCAGATCTGGCATGAACGCGTGATCGAGCGTCCCGTCCGGGTTCAGGTGGGCGAGGCCGGGTCTCTTGACTTTGCCGATTCGGGTGAAGCTTCCAGCGATGTACCAGCCTCCATGGCCGTCGGCGACCACCGAGTCGACGGAGCCACCTCTGACATCAGGTGGGTAGAAGACCTCCGCGGTCTTAGCATCGACGAGGACGAAATTGCGGGTAGGTGTCCTAGAAGCGGATCCTCCACAGCCGCCAGCGGTCGGCGCGAGCACGAAGACGAGCAAGAGAACCAAAGCGATTCGGGTTTTTCCGTTGTGAGGAGAGATGGAATTGTTCCTCATAATCCTTCTTCTCGGTAGGAGACCCTGTCATGGCCGCGTGCGTCTTTGACGCTGGTGAGCTTGTTTTCCAGGTTGTAGGCGTAGAGCGCAGATCCTGCCCGGGTCTGGTTTCCGTTTGGGTCGTAGGCGTAGCGGGTGACGTCCTGGTGGTGAGCGTGCTTCGTCTTGGTCGCGCTCTCTAGCTCGTCTGGAGTTCACCCGATCTGGTTGACACCTCAGGTTGAGACAGCGACTAGCTTGTCTCTCCTTTCTTTCATCTTTATATATTCGAATCTGTCCGGGCTCAGCTGACCGAGCGTGGAGTGCCGGCGGCGAGCGTTGTAGAAGCCCTCGATCCAGCGAAACAACTCGAGTCTTGCCTCGTTCCTCGTCCTGAAGGTGCGGCGATCGAGGAGCTCGGTCTCGAGCGTGGCGAAGAAGCTCTCGGCCACCGCGTTGTCGTAGGCGTCACCTCTGTGCCCCATGCTCGGGAGCACTCCCGCCTCCTGCATCTGCCTACCGAAGGCAAGCGAGGTGTACTGGCTGCCGCGGTCGGAGTGGTGGATCAGGCCCGGGGCGGGCTTTCTCTTCTGGAGCGCCATCCCGAGGGCGTCGACCACCAGCTCGGCTCTCAGGTCGTCCCGCATCGACCAGCCGACGACCTTCCTCGACCAGGCGTCGATCACGCAGGCCAGGAAGAGGAAGCCCTGCCAGGTGGGTACGTAGGTGATGTCCGAGACCCAGAGCAGATCGGGGCGCTCCGAGCGGAAGCTGCGCTTGACCAGGTCCGGGGCACGGGGAGCCTCCTTGGCCGGGATCGTCGTTGAGAAGCGGCGCTTGCGCCTTCTCGAGACGCCCTGGATCTGAAGCTCCCGCATCAAGCGGGCAATCCTCTTGCCGGAGACCGAGATCCCGTGGTCGTCAAGGAGCTCGGCCTTGATGCGAGGGACGCCGTAGGTCTCTTCCGACTCGGAGAAGATGCGCTTGATGAGCGCCTTCAGCTCACGGTCACGGAGCTCACGTCGAGACGGACCGCGCCTCCTCGAGGCGTAGTAGCCACCCCGGGTTACCCCGAGCACCTGGCAAAGCAGGGAGACTGGGTGCTCTGCTTTCTTCGCCTCGATCAGCCGAAAGGTCATGGCCGGCGATCGGTCTCCCTGGCGAAGAAAGCCGCTGCCTTCTTCAGGATCTCGCGCTCCTCGCGGAGTCGTGCATTCTCACGGCGAAGGCGCCTCAGCTCCTCTCTTTCCTCTGTCGCCAGGCCTTCTCTTTCGCCCTCGTCGATCTCGGCCTGCCTGGCCCAGCGCCTTAGCGTCTCCGGCGCAATCTGGAGCTCCGAGGAGACCTCTCTGAGCGTTCGGCCCGAGACCTTGTAGAGCCGGACCGCCTCCTGGCGAAACTCCGGCGCGAAACGACTTCCCTTCGGCACGTCGACTCCCTTCCGGACAGTTGCCTGTCCATCTTCAGGGTGTCAACGGAAGCGGGTCAACTCCAACTCCAACTCCAGCCCTCATTCTGCGCTACATAGACCTACGTGCAATATCCTCGGTACATCGTGCAGTATCAGGACGCCCGTCCTTTCTGTACGGGCACGCGTCCAGCTGGTTTGCCGCAAAGACGTCTCTCCCCATGTGGTTCGCGGGTGGAGCTTTTTCTGCCTCCCGTAGCTTCGCTACGATCTGTTCCACCGAGTAGCGCTTGCTTGCAGCCATCTGCCCCTCCATTCGTCACCTCACTTCTGGACGCTACGACACTGGAGGTGAACCAGATACGGCGAGCCGGACAGCCTTCACGTCGAGGACGCCGTTCCTTCCCTTCATGCTCCGGGATCGCTTAAACTTAATGCCTAAGTGCACTTATTACATTCTGTGCGAGAACGACAATCGATATACCGACACATAGGACAAT
>CAZWTK010000033.1:0-23042 GCA_964636655.1 uncultured Gaiellales bacterium | reverse complement strand
GGAAGCTCTCGACCCGCCCCAGCACGCGTATCGCATCGCCCTCGGCGAAACGGGTATCGAGCAGATCGACGTCGTTCCACACCCGCGCCTCGACGCGGCCGCTCGCGTCGGTCAGCTCGAGCGCGAGGTAGGAGGCGCCGGCTCGCGTGCGCAGCCGCTCCTTGCGATTGACGGCGTACACGCCCTCGACGGCGCTGTCCGATACCAGCTCTGAAAGCGTCGTCATCGCTGCGCCTCGTCAGTGTTTTCACGGTCGGCTAAGGCCGTATTTTCGGCGGAGATCACTAGTCGAGTCTAGTCAGTAGGCGGTTGGTACGCTCCTCGCCGTGGCCGACGTTCGTCCCTTTCAGGCGCTGACCTTCGACCCCGCCGTCGCGGGGCCGCTGGCGCAGCTCGTGGCGCCGCCCTACGACGTGATCGACGCCCGAGCGCGCGCCCGGTATCTGGCCCGCTCGCCGCACAACGTCGTCAATCTCACGCTGCCCGAGAACGAGCGCGATTCCGGGCCGCTGCTGGAGTCCTGGCGCGACGAGGGCGTCCTGCGCCGCGACAGCGAGCCGGCGCTGTGGTGGCTGGAGCAGTCGTTCGTCGGGCCCGACGGAGTCGCCCGTACCCGAGCGGGCTTCCTGGCCTCGATCAGGGTCGAGCCCTACGAGAACAAGGTCGTTCTTCCGCACGAGCGCACGCATGCAGGCCCGAAGGAGAGCCGCCTGCGTCTGTTGACGGCGGCGCGCACCCAGATCGAGCCGATCTTCCTGCTCTACGACGATGCCGATCGCTGCGAAGAGGCTCTGCGCGAACAGGCCGCCGCGCGCAGGCCCGATCTCGAGGCCGAGGAGCTGGGCGTGCGCAGCCGCCTCTGGCGCGTCGACGATGCGGCGGCGCTCGAGCGGGTGCAGGCGGCGCTCGCCGACAAGCAGCTGCTGATCGCCGACGGACACCATCGCTACGAGACGGCGGTCGCCTTCCATGAGCAGGACGGAACGCCTGCCAGCGCCTACACCTTCGCCGCGCTCGTGAACACCCACGGCGAGGGGCTCGCCATCTTCCCGACCCATCGCGTGTTCGCCGGGTCGCCCGAACTTGGCCCGCTGGCGGGGGGCGAGCCCAGAGACGATGTCGAGCAGGCGCTGGCAGAACTGGAAGGGCTGTCCTACGACACGGCGGCTGTGCTCGTCTACGACAAGAGCGGCGTGCGTCTGGTCGCCACGGACGAGGCGATTCTCGACGTCGAGCTGATCGGCCGGCTGGGGCACGAAGGCATCTCCTACACAGCCGACTGGAAGGAGGCGGTCGCCGCGGTCGATACCGGCGCCGCCGAGCTGGCCGTGCTGATGCGCCCGTCGCGCATCGATCAGGTCTTCGCGATCGCACGCGAAGGGCGAGTGATGCCCCAGAAGAGCACCTACTTCTATCCCAAGCTCCTCTCGGGCCTCGTGCTATACCCACTCTGATGCCCTGGTTGGAGCTCTGTCGCGGGATCGTCGAGGACATTCGCAGCGAGCTGGAGCGTATGCCGACGCGCGAAGAGCGTGAGAAGGTTCTAGGCCGGGGTCGCGGCGGTGACGAGACGACCCAGATCGACGCCGCAGCCGAGCAGGCCGCAGTGGGCCGGCTCGAGCGGCTGGATGTTCCGGGCTTCACGCTCGTCTCGGAGGAACTGGGCGAGAGGGTGTTCGGCTCGGGCGGGTCGCTGCGCGTCGTGCTCGACCCGATCGACGGCTCGATCAACGCCAAGCGCGGCATCCCCTTCTTCTCGGTCTCTTTCGCGGTGGCAGACGGCGACAAGATGTCGGACGTCTTCTTTGGTTACGTCTACGACTTCGGCTCGAATGAAGAGTGGACGGCCCGGCGCGGCGAGGGCGCCCGGCTGAACGGCGAGCCGCTCGGCGCAGAAAGGCCGAAAAGCGAGATCGAGCTGCTGGCCTTCGAGGCGACCGAGACGACGCGAATCGCCGAGCAGGCACCGAGCGTGGTCGGGCTGGCAAAGCGCCTGCGCATCATGGGCTCGCTCGCGCTCTCGCTCTGCCATCTCGCCGCCGGGCGCCTCGACGCGGTCTGCTCGCTCAAGCCGGCGCGCTCGATCGACGTTGCCGCGGGGCAGCTGCTGGCACGTGAAGTGGGGCTGGCGGTGGAGTTCGTTGACGGCGGGCTTTCCTTCCTCGACTCAGCACTCGATCTCGAGTCGCGCTCGCGGATCGCGGCGGCCGGTAGTGAGAAGCTCTGCCGAGAGCTCGGCGATCGCCTGAGGAACTGAAGCCCGAGCCGAGCGGGCGCTCGAGGCGGGTAGACGCCCGGGATGGATACAGGCGCCCGCCTAGAATGACGCCGAAGTGCGCATCGACGAGATCATCAAGCAAAGCGAGCAGCCCGTCTTCTCGTTCGAGTTCTTCCCGCCGAAGAGCGAGGAGGGCGAGCGGAACCTGCGCGAGGCGATCGAGAAGCTGGCGCCGCTCGAGCCCTCGTTCGTCTCGATCACGCGGCGCGCCGGCTCGACGACCGAGCGGACGGTCGAACTTACGCGCTGGATGAAGCAGGAGCTGGGCCTGGAGGCGATGTCGCACCTAACCGGCTACGGCTCGACGCCCGAGGAGCTGCGCGGAATTCTCGATCGAGCCGTCGAGGCCGGAATCGAGAACGTGCTCGCCCTGCGCGGCGACCCGCCGCAAGGGCAGCCGGACTGGGCGCCCGAGAACGAATCGATCCAGCACGCAAGCGAGCTGATCGGCCTGATCGCGCACGACTACTCGTTCTGTGTCGGCGCCGCCTGCTACCCGGAGGTGCACGTGGAGTCGCCCGACCGCGACAGCGACATCCGCGCGCTACAGGCCAAGGCCGGCGCCGGCGCCCGCTTCTTCATCAGTCAGCTCTTCTTCGACAACGACGTCTATTTCGAGTTCGTCGACGCGGTCAGGGCCGCCGGGATCGAGCAGCCGATCATCCCCGGCCTGATGCCGATCACGAACATCGAGCAGATCAGACGAATGACCGCCCTCTCCGGTGCCTCGATACCCAAGGGCCTGATCGCCCAGCTCGAGCTACGCGCCGGCGATCCCGACACCGTGCTCGAGCTCGGCGTCGCTCACGCGACCCTCCAGGCCGCCGACCTGCTCGCCCGCGGCGCTCCGGGCATCCACTTCTACACGCTCAACCGCTCGCCCTCGACGCGCGCCATCCTCTCGGCGCTGAAGATCAGCCGCCCCTGGGAAAAGCGCGGCCGAGCCTAGCGCGACACCCAGCCCGTCCGTCAGGTGAAGATGATCTCGCCGCCCGCGGAGAGCTCGTAGAACTCGCCCACGGTCAGCACCTTCTCGACCTGCGGTATGAAGTCGTCCATGGTCAGGCCGTACATGTCCACCGTCGCCTGGCAGGCGTAGAGCTTGCCGCCCGAGTCGCTGATCATCTCGACGAACTCGCGCACCGGCGGGATGTCGATCTTGTCCATCTGCCGGCTCATCATCTTGGTCGCGATCCAGGACATGCCCGGAATCGCGCCGATCCAGGTGGGCATGTGCATGCCCGGGTTCCCGACCGTGCCGACCTTGATCTTGTCGATCCGGTCCTCGCGAATCACGTCCAGGCCGAAGAAGGTGAAGAAGAGGCTGGCCTCGATTCCCTCCATGCGGGCGCCGTTGGCCATGATCAGGCCGGGGTAGACGCCCTCCAGCGATCCCTTCGAGACGACGATCGAGACCTTTTCGATGCTGTCTGCCATTCTCTGGCCCCTTTCTAGACGCAGCCGCGCGGCTTGGGAATGCCGCCGATCTTGGCCGCCAGTTTCGCCGGACCCTTGGGGAAGAGCTCGTACAGCTCCTTGATCGCCACGCCCGAGGTCTTGCCGAGCGCGCGCATCGACGGCGCCGAGCCCGTATCGAGGTAGGTCTTGCGCATGAAGTCGATTACCTGCCAGTGTCGCTCGGTCAGCTTCTCGATGCCCGCCGAGCGCGCGATCTCCTCGCCCATCTCCTTCGTCCACTGCTCGGGCTTCTCCAGAAAGCCCTCGGGGTCGACCTCGACAGGCGTGCCCGCAAGCGTCACAGTCGTCATCCGTTATCTCCTTCCGGGCGGAGCAGGCTCGCGTCCTTGCCCGCCATCTTGAGCTGCGCGGAAATCGTCGGTATGCGTCTACCCGGTAAGAGCAGATGCCAATACAGCTGGCGGAAGGCGAGCTTGCCGAGATGGTCGATGCGCGACTCTCTGAGCAGTGTCATCGGCCCGATCAGGGGGAAGGGGAACTTGCCCGGCAGCGGCTCGACGTCGTAGCTGAAGTCGAGCAGCAGCGCCTTGCTGAAGCCCGTCTCGATGAAGCAGTTGGCATGCCCGTCGAAGCTCTTCTCGAGCTCCTTGCCGGCCAGGAAGCGATCGATGTTCTCGACCAGGGTCTCGGCCTGGAAGTGCGCCACCGCGCCGGCCTTCGAGGTCGGGACGTCGGTCGCGTCGCCGATCGCGAACACGTTCGCGGCCGCCTTGGTCTGGAGCGTGTTCTGATCGACGGCGACGAAGCCGAGCGCGTCGCCGAGCCCATCCGAGCTCGCCACGAACGGAGAGCCTCCGTGCAGCGGAATCGAGACGAGCAGGTCGTAGGGAATCTCGCGCTCGTCCCAGCTGTGCAGCTTGCGCGCTTCTCCGTCCACACGCCCGGTTGAGTACTCCGTCTCGACGAGGACATTCTTCCGCTCCAGCAGCTCTCCGAGCATCTTGGCGGCGACGGGCTGGGTGAAGGCGCCGTCCAGCGGCGTCGCCAGCACTATCTCCGTCTTCCCCCGCAGGCCGCTCTTCTTCAACCACCAGTCGGATAGGAAGCAGAACTCGAGCGGCGCGACCGGGCACTTGATCGGCATGTCGACGATGTTCACGACCAGCCGTCCGCCCTCGAAGCTCTCCATCGCCTTACGCAACGCGGCGGCGCCCTCGACCGAGTAGTAGGTGAAGGCGTTTTCGCCCCAGCCCGGACCGGTCAGCCCCTCGGTCTCCTCGGGCAGCAGCTCGGCGCCGCTGGCGACGATCAGAACGTCGTAGGGGAGCGCGTCGCCGCCGGCCAGGTGAACCGTGTTCTTCTCGGTCTCGATCCGCTCGACCTCGCCGATCCGGAACTCGATTCCGCGCCGCAGCTGCTTGGAGCGCGGCCGGCAGATCGAGTTCGGCGCGACCAGGCCGAAGGGAACGAAGAGCAGGTCGGGCTGGTAGACGTGGCGATCGTCCCTGTCGACGATCGTGATCTCCGTCTCGGCGCCATAACGACGGCGAAGCTTGTTCGCGATCAGAGTGCCGCCGGTACCGGCGCCGAGAATGAGGATTCGGTTTGCTATGGGCTCATCATGCCCGATCTGGCCGAATTCGAGTCGAGAAGTTGGCTTTCTGCCCGCGGAGACGATTCTCACGTGCGGGGCGCCTCCTTACCCACCCACCTCCTCCCACTCCCACGGGGCGGGGCACGGTATCGAGCAAACGCAAACGCAGGTGGAGCGAAATCGAGTCGATTCCGCATCACGGGTCGTATTCCGCCGATCGCGGCCGTCGCATCCAAGCGCGAGAGCCTAGGGCCTCTGTCTGCCGCGAGCGGACACCCCTACGCGGCTAGGCTGTAACCGATGAGCCTTTCACGCGCACAGATCGAGATGGCACTTCGCAACGTGATCGATCCGGAGCTGGGCAAGCCCGTGACCATGCTCGGCATGGTGCGTAAGATCGAGATCGAAGGCGGAGTCGTTCGGATCGTGCTGGCCCTGACGATCGCGGGCTGCCCGCTCAAGGACAGCTTCCAGGAGCAGGTCGCCAACCACGTCGGCGCGGTTCCCGGGGTCGAGTCGGTCGAGCTCTCGTTCGAGGAGATGACCGACGAGCAGAAACAGGCGCTGCGAAAGAGGCTCGGCATCCCCGAGAAGAGAGGGATCTCGCTGCAGGAGGGCACACGCATACTTGCCGTCACCTCGGGCAAGGGCGGCGTCGGCAAGTCGTCGCTGAGCGTCAATCTGGCCGCCGCGTTGGCCGGACTGGGCGAGCAGGTGGGCGTGCTCGACGCCGACATCTACGGTCACTCGGTGCCGCAATTGCTCGGCGTTACGCAGCATCCCACGGCAGTAGACGAGATGATCGTGCCGCCGCTCGGTCACGGGCTCAAGCTGATGTCGATCGGGTTTTTCCTGGACGAGAACCGGCCGGTGATCTGGCGCGGCCCGATGCTGCACAAGGCGCTCGAGCAGTTTCTCTCGGACGTGCACTGGGGCGATATCGACACGCTGGTGGTGGACATGCCGCCGGGCACCGGCGATGTCGCACTCTCGCTGGCTCAGCTACTTCCCCGCGCCGAGACAATCGTCGTCACCACACCGCAGCCGCTCGCGCAGGAGGTCGCCGCACGCGCGGCCCTGATGGCCAACGAGACGGGTATGCGCCTGCTCGGAGTGGTCGAGAACATGTCTTACCTGGTCGGCAGCGGCCAGGAGCTGTTCGGCTCGGGCGGCGGCGAGCGTCTGGCCGAGGAGCTAGGCATACCGCTGCTGGGCCGAGTCCCGCTCGATCCGGTGCTGCGCGAGTGCGGCGAACGCGGCGAGCCGGTCACCCTGGGCGCTCCGGATAGCGAGTCGGCGGCTGCGATCGTCTCGATCGCCAAGGCGGTTACCGGAAGTCGCGTCTAGGTCTCGGCCAGGTGCAATTCGCAGGACTCGCCCGAGTTCAGGCGAAGGCTTCAGTTCATGCTTGCCCGCTCCTTCGCCTTCTTGCTCCTGGTCGCCGCCGCGCTGGCCGACAGCTCCGGCGCGCACGCGGGCGCCTTCTACTTCGTGCTTGCGGCTGTGCCGGTGATAGCGGTGGGCGGGCTGATGACGTTCGGCGATCTGACAGAAGCCAGAGGGCTCGAGCGGAAGATCGTGATCGCGGTGCAGGCGCTTCTCTCCTTCCTCGCGCTCGCGCTGGCCGTCGTCGTGGTCGGCTCGGGCTCCGGGCCGCTGCTCGACGTGTCGTTGCCGCCACTCGGCGTGTCGGCGCTCGGTGCCTGCCTGGGCCTCTTCGTCGTTCAGGCCATGCTCGGCCTGGTCGGTAGGGTGCTGGCGGCGGCACGGCGCCCTGCCGGCCTGCACGTTCGAGCCGGCGAGGAGTTCGCCACCGCCGAGCACATCGGGCTCTGAAATACCGCCTTCGTTTCTCCTGATCCACTCACCCGCGGGGTCGAAACGCGGTAAACGGCCTTCCGCCCGCGAGATTGGAAGTCACCGGTTGTTTTATCCCGACTGTGGCTGGCCGAGTCGGTGGGTGAGCTCTGCGAAAGTCTCAATAGACGCGCGTGTTTCGCCGAAGAGAAGAGAATGCGATTGGTTGCCTCTCTCATCATCATTGGCACCGCGATCTGGGTCGGCGTTGACGCGAGCAAGCGCGACTGGCGGAATGATCGCTTCGCGACCAAAAGCGCGTATTGGGTGCTTGGAACGCTTCTTCTCTGGATTCTCATCTTTCCGACGTACCTAATACATCGCGGTCGTGTACCGCTGAAGAACCAGCGCCCGAACACACTCGCGAACGCCGGCACAGGAGGGCCAGGAACACTGGCTGCATCGCCATCGCCATCGCCATCGCCATCGCCATCGCCGTCGCCGTCGCCGGAACCCAGCCCGGTCGAGGTTGCTAGAGAATGTCCGCATTGCGCGATAGCAATGCCGCGCGACGCGAGTACTTGCCCGCATTGCCAGAAAGAGTCTCCCGCATGGGTGAACAACGACGGAATCTGGTGGTTCGAGAATGAAAGCGGCTGGTTCTGGCTCAACGAACTGAGCCGTACTTGGGTCAAATCAGAAAGCACTTGAGAACAGGAAGTTCTCTCGGGTGACCAGTATGGGATGGGCGAGTGTCCAGGGATATCGCTCGGTGCCGCCCTCTGTGGATCCGGCTGAAGCGCGTTAGGATCCTCACATGTCTTCCGACCCACTTGACCTATCGATCCTCCCGGAGGAGTTGCGCCATCTCGGGCCTCTCATCGAGAAATACGCAGAGAGCGACGACGCGAAGCGCTCCGACCTACTTGCCAACGCTTCCGCGAACGAGCTGCAGACGCTGAACGCGGCTTCGGAGCCTCACTGGGATGCGATCAACACCTTTCTAGACGCCAATGTCGAGTCTGAACCTGGGCCGGCGCAGGATGTCGCACTCGCCCTGGACAGCTTCGGGCAGACGGCGATGGAAGCTCGGTTCGAGCTGGAATCTCGCAACTCGCGATAGCGATACCACTGGCAGGCGACGCTTTCATCGGCGAGCGTGCTTTATCTAGAGCGGCAGCTGGCCCGCCGCGTGCCTGGCCAGGTCGATCAAAGGCTGGGCGGCGAAGAACGACCCGACCGTTACAACGACCGCCGCGCAAACTGCAATCGAGAGCATGCGGTCGAGCAGCAGCGCCTCTTCTTCCGCGACCGCCTTCTCATCCGGGTCGGGGCGCATATAGATGGCGCGAACGACCGCCAGGTAGTAGCCGAGGCTGACCAGCGTCGCCGCGACACCGACGATGATCAGCCAGGTCCAGCCCGACCGATAGGCGGCCGCGAACAGGTAGACCTTGCCCACGAAGCCGCCCGTGAGCGGGAAGCCGGCGAAGGAGAGCATGAAGATCCAGAGCGCGATCCCCGAGAGCGGCCGGCGCCAGCCGAATCCGGCCAGGTTGTCGAGCGTCGCCGGCTCGCCCAGCTCGCGCTCGTGCAGGGCGGCCAGCGCGAAGACTCCGACCGAGGCGGCGCCGTAGGGGATCAGGTAGTAGAGCAATGCCCGCGTGCCGAGCGAGCTGGCGGCGGTTATCGCCAGGAGCAGGAAGCCGGCGTGCGAGATCGAGGAGTAGGCGAGCATGCGCTTGAGATCGCGCTGCGCCAGCGCGGCCAGGTTGCCGACCACCAGCGAGGCGACGGCCAGCACCGCCGCCGCCGAGGTCCAGAGGTGCTCCTGGGCCGAGAAGGAGAGCGAGAGCACGCGCAGCGCCACGAGCAGTGCAACCGCCTTGGTCGCGCCGGCCATGAAGCCCGAGACCGGGGTCGCGGCGCCCTGGTAGACGTCGGGCGTCCAGGTGTGGAAGGGCGCCGCCGAGGCCTTGAAGGCGAAGCCGACCAGGATCATCGCCAGCCCGCTGATCAACAGCAGGTCGCCGCTCGGCGCCTTGCCGGCGATCTGAGCGAGGTTGAGCGTGCCCGTGGCGCCGTAGACGAAGGCCGAGCCGAAGACGAGAATCGCCGAGCTGAAGCCGCCCACGATCAGGTACTTGAAGCCCGCCTCGATCGCCTCCGGGCGCTCGCGCTCCAGCGCGCAGAGCACATACAGCGAGATCGACATCCACTCCAGGCCCAAAAACAGCGTCAGCAGGTTGGCCGACTGAGCGAACAAGATCATGCCGCCGCCGGCCGAGGCGAGCAGCGCGAAGCGCTCGCCGACGCGATCGACAGTCGAGCGCTCTCCGTAGAAGACGAGCGTCGTCAGCAGGCCCACCCCGGCCACGATCAGCGCCGCCAGTGCGCCGTAGCGATCGCGGAAGAGGGCGTTTGCGATCACCGAGCGGGAATGAGGGCTGCGATCGAAGAGGAAAGCTGCGGCGGCAAAGGCGCCCGCGTATCCGGTCAGGCAGAAGAACCAGGAAACGTTCTTACGCCGGCGCTCGGGAACGAGCACCGCGCTCGAGAGCGCCGCGATCGTCGCCGCGAGCAAGGCGAGCGAGGGCGCCAGCGTGAGCCAGTCGACGGCGGGTGTCTTGATCACTTCGCCGCCCCCGTCGTCGCGCTGGAGCTAATCGCTCCGCTTACGCAGGCAAGCCCGACCTGCGCGGCTGTCTGGCTGGATACCCCCGACGAGTTCGTCGCGGGCGTGAGGCAGGCAAAGGAGTGCTTGCTGACAGCCGCGGGCCAGACCGAGAGCGCGAGCATGCAGCCCAGCAGGGCGCCGATCAAGCACAGCTCCGGAAGAAGGATGTCGGGCGTCTTCTTGGTAACCGCCTCGCCGACCTCGCGGTGTAGCAGGGCCGAGACGAGCCGCAGCATGTACATCGCCGCCAGCACCATCGCTGCGAGGCCGGGAATTGCCCAGCCCCAGCCGCGCTGGAAGACGCCGGCCAGAATCAGGAACTCGCCCGCGAAGGCATTCGAGCCGGGCACCGCGAGCGAGATGACGCCGGTCGCGATGATCAGGCTGGCCAGGATCGGCCGCCCGCGCGCCATTCCGCCGAGGCGCGAGAGGGCGCCGGTCGAGGTGCGAATCTCGATCAGCCCGGCGAGCAGGAAGAGCGCCGCCGAGACCAGCCCGTGGTTCACCATCTGCAGCACCGAGCCGCTCAGCGAGAGCTCGTTTTGGGAAAAGACGCCGAGCCCGATCAGGCTCATCTGAGCCAGGCTCGAGTAGGCGACGACGCCGCGGATGTCGGGAGAGCGGAAGGCGAGCAGTGAGCCGTAGACGAGACCGACCGCCGAGAGCGCGAGCAGGAGCGCGCGCAGATCGTGGCTGGGGCCGGGGAACTGAGTCAGCGCGATGCGCAAGAAGCCGAAGACGGCAACCTTCGAGACCACGCCCGAAAGCAGCGCGGCGACCTCCGGCGGCGACTCGCGGTAGGCGTCGGCGAGCCAGCCGTGCAGCGGGAAAAGCGGCGCCTTGACGGCAAACGCCGCGGCAAAGCCGAGGAACAGCCAGACGCTACCGCTTTGCTGAGCCGTGGTCAGGTCGAAACCGTGCGAGGCTCCGTAGACGACGATCGTGGCGAACATGAGTAGCGAGCCCGCCATCGTGTAGGCGACGAACTTGAAGGTCGCCCGCAGGCGCCCGGCGCCGCCCCAGACGCCTATCAGCACGTACAGCGGAATCATCATCGCCTCGTAGGCGACATAGAAGAGGATCAGATCCTGAGCCGTGAAGACGCCGACGATCGCGGCTGTGAGGAAGAGCATCAGCGCGTAGTAGGCGTTCGCCCGCTCGCGCCTGGCCCAGAGCCCGTAGGCGACCGCCGCGGTCATGACCACCACGGTCAGGCCGACGAGCCAGAGCGAGAAGCTGAACAGGCCGACGTGGTAGCTGATGCCGAGATCCGAGATCCACGAGTGCCGCTGTTCGTACTGGATGTGCGCGCTGCCGAAATCGAAGCGGGTCAAGGCCGAGATCCACAGCGCCAGCTCGGCCAGTGAGAAGAAGAGCGCGAGCGAGCCGACCCACTGCTTGGGCGCCGGCAGCAAGAACACCGACAGCGCGCCGAACAGGGGCAGGCAGATGAGCGCGGTCGTGAGCATCAGCGAAGCACCAGGAAGAGCAGGACGATTACGGAGACGCCGGCCGCCACGAGCAGCACGTAGGTGCGCGCGAGGCCGTTTTGGATCGCGGCGCTAAAGCGGCCGCCCGCGAGCGCGCCCGTCCCGATCTCCTCGCCGGAGCGCTCGATCACCGGCCGCTCGAACCAGGCTCCGAGCCGGCGCGCGAGCGAGACGGCCGGGAGGTAGAAGAGCAGGTCGTAGGCGCGGTCGAAGTAGAGCTTCTCGGTCAGCGCCCCGGGCGCTCTCGGCGCCTGCTGCCTACGGGCCGAGTAGATCGTCCAGGCGATCCAGATTCCGCCCAGCGCGACGCCGAGAGAGACGGCGGAGAGCAACCACTCGCGCGCGACGCTGGGCTCGGCGGCGAACGGCGGTGCGACTCCTTCGAGGAAGCTCGAGAAGGGATGCCAGAGCCCGGCGATCTCCAGCCAGCCGCCGCCGACTGCGAGCAGGGCCAAGACGGCGACCGGCGCGGTCATCCAGCGCGGTCCCTCCGTGCCCTTGTGCTTTGCCAGGCTCTTTCGCACCAGCTCGCTCTCCTCGCCCGAGAAGACCAGGAAGAGCAGCCGGAATGTGTAGAGAGCGGTCAGCAGCACGCCGGCGATGCCGGCCGCGAACAGCACCTTGCCGTAGGTGCCGTTAGAGATGGCAGTGCTCAGGATCGCGTCCTTGGAGAAGAAGCCCGACAGGGGCGGCAGGCCCACCAGCGCGCCGGCGCCGATCAGCATGGCGACGAAGGTGCGCGGCATCCTCTTTCGCAGCCCGCCCATCTTGCGCATGTCCTGCTCACCGCCGAGCGCGTGGATGACGACGCCCGCGCCGAGGAAGAGCAACGCCTTGAAGAAGGCGTGGGTGACCAGGTGGAACATCGCCGCGCCGTAGGCGCCGATGCCGGCGGCCAGGAACATGTAGCCGATCTGCGACATGGTCGAGTAGGCGATCACCCGCTTGATGTCGGTCTGCACCAGCGCGATCGCTCCCGTGGCAAGCAGGGTTGCGGCGCCCAGGCCGGCCGCCGTCTGCTGCACGTGCGGCGCCTGCTCGAACAGCGGGTGGGCGCGCACGATCAGGTAGACGCCGGCGGTGACCATGGTCGCGGCGTGGATCAGGGCGCTTACCGGAGTCGGGCCCTCCATCGCGTCCGGAAGCCAGGTGTGGAGAGGGATCTGGGCCGATTTGGCGATTGCGCCGACGAGCAGTCCGGCGGTGACGAGGTTGATCAGCCAGGCGTTCTCTCCAAGCAGGACGGCCTGGCCGAAGACGCCGGCAAAGTCGAGCGTGCTGGTGTGCTGGATCAGCAGGAAGAGCGCCAGTGCCATCGCGGCGTCGCCCACGGCGTTGATGATGAAGGCCTTTTTAGCGGCGGCGACCGCGCTCGGGCGCTCGTGCCAGAAGCCGATCAGCAGGTAGGAGGAGAGCCCGACCAGGCCCCAGCCGACGAGCAGGACGAAGAAGTTGGCCGCCTCGACCAGCAGCAGCATCGAGAAGGCGAAAAACGCGATGTAGGCGAAGTAGCGGCGCTCCTCGCTCTCGCCCTTCATGTAGCCGATCGAGTAGGCGATGATCAGCGTGCCGACGCCCGAGACGACGAGCATCATCACCAGCGCCAGCGGATCGACGAGCAGGTTCAGGTTGATCTTGAAGGCGTGCGTCTCGATCAGGCCGAAGGCGGTTGTGACCCTGCTGCGATCACCCGCCGAGCGGTCGAGCGTGGCGACGAGCGCCGTGACGGCCGCCACAAAGGAGACCGCGGTCGAGCCGGTGGCCAGGTAGCCCGCGGCGCGGCGCGAAAGCCGGTTTCCGCCCAGCGCAATCGCACACACCGCGGCCAGCGGCGTGAGCAGGCAGACCCAGGCGCAGGCGGCGATCACGTGTGAGCCGGCGCTCACTTGCGTAACCTCGAGAGCAGGTCGATGTCGATCTCGATCTTTCGCCTGGCCATCGCGACCACCAGCCCCAGCCCGACGACCACCTCGGCGGCTGCGACCGCCATCACCGCCAGCGCGAACACCTGGCCGTCGAGCGAGCCGTGCCAGCGCGCGAAGGCGATCAGCACCAGGTTGGCGCCGTTCAGCATCAGCTCCAGCGAGAGCAGCATGATCAGCGGGTTTCGGCGCAGCATCACGCCGGCGGCCCCGATCGCGAAGATGGCACTGCCGACGACGAGATACCAGGCGATGGCCGGTCCGAGCATCAGCGAATCCCTCCGCTGCGCTCGCGCCGCCGCTGCGCGCCCAGGATCACGCCGCCGATCGCGGCGACGACCAGGACGATCGAGATCACCTCGAAGGCGAGCAGGTGGTTGCTCATGAACAGGCGCCCGATCGAAGCGGGGCTGCCGAAGTTCGCGGAGACGTGGTCGGCATGCTCGAGATCGTTTGTGGCCCCGAGCACGATCACGACCACCAGCTCGCTAAGGAGAGCCGCCGCGGCGACAACGCCGCCGAGTGTCTGCCAGCGAGGCCCGCCCGTCCAGGCGATGTCCTTGTCCCAGCCCACGTAGGCGATCACGAACAGGAACATGACCATCACCGCACCGGCGTAGATGAGCACCTGGGCGGCGGCGACGAACTCGGCCGAGAGAAGCAGGTAGAAGACGGCCAGCGAGATCAGGTTTCCGATCAGCGCCAGCGCCGAGAAGAGCGCGTTTCGCAGCGCGACCACGGCCAGCGCCGAGCCGATGCAGCCGGCCGCCGCGGCGAGCCAGACGATCCAGACGAGGATGTTGCCGGCGCTCAACTGTCCGTCCTGTAATAGGGGGTGGGGGTGTCGTACAGCTCCGGGTCGGCGATCGGGGTGTGCTTGATCGGCTCGGCCAGGAGCATGTCCTTGGTGTAGATCAGGTCTGTGCGCGAGTACTCGCTCAGCTCGTAGTCGCAGCCGAGCGTGATCGCGTCGAATGGGCAGGCCAGCTCGCAGTAGCCGCAGAAGATGCAGCGGCTGAGGTTGATCTCGTAGATGCGGGCGTAGCGCTCTCCGGCCGAGACGCGGTTTTCGGCGCTGTTCTCGGCCGCGACGACGCGGATGCAGTCGACCGGACAGGCGGCGGCGCAAAGCGAGCAGCCGACGCACTTCTCGAGCCCGTTTTCGTGCCGGTTGAGCCGGTGACGGCCCCGAAAGCGTGGATAGACCGGGCGCTTGTACTCCGGGTACTGCTCGGTCACCGTGCCGCGGAAGATCTGCTTCAGGGTCACGCCGAGCGAGCGAGCGACCGTGATCAGGGTCGAGCCGATCATACGAGCACCACGAAGAAGGCCGTGGCGACGGCATTCACCGTCGCGATGGGCAGGAGCACCTTCCAGCCGAGGTTCATCAGCTGGTCGTAGCGCAGGCGCGGCAGCGAGGTCCGCGCCCAGATGAAGCAGAAGAGCACGATCGCCAGCTTGAGCGCGAACCAGACCGGGCCGAAGCGGTGAAGAACCGGGAACAGCCAGCCGCCGAAAAAGAGCGTCACCATCAGCGCCGAGATGGTGATCATGTGGACGTACTCGGCGATCTGGAACAGGCCCCAGCGCATCCCCGAGAACTCGGTGTGGTAGCCGGCGACGATCTCCTGCTCGGCCTCGGGCAGGTCGAAGGGCGCGCGCGCGACCTCGGCCACCCCGGCGATGGCGAAGCAGCCGAAGCCGACGATCTGCGGCACGATGTACCAGACGGTGCGGTGCTGCGCGGCGACGATCTCGGTCAGCGAGAGCGAGCGCGCCATCAACACCACGCCCAGCACGCTCAGCGCCAGCGACACCTCGTAAGAGACGAGCTGAGCGCCCGTTCGCATCGCGCCGAGCAACGGGTACTTCGACTCCGAGACCCAGCCGCCGAGCAAGACGCCGTAGGCCGAGATCGAGCCGATGGCGAAGACGACGACCAGCGAGATCGGGACGTTCACCACCTGGCCGTCGATCTGGTAGCCAAAGAGCTCCCAGCCGCCGCCCCAAGGGATGACCGAGAAGGCCAGGAAGGCCATTGTCGCCGAGAGCACCGGAGCGCCCAGATAGAGAGCGGGGTGGATGACGCGGTCGGGCTGGAAGGGAGCCTTGCGCACCAGCTTGATCAGGTCGGCGAAGGGCTGGAAGACGCCGAATGGACCGGCGCGATTGGGTCCGTAACGACGCTGGAGGCGTCCCAGCAGCTTGCGCTCGATCAGCGTCATGAAGGCAAAGGTGAGCAGCAGAGCGTTGAGGACGACGAAGGCCTCGATCGCTCCGACCCACCAGAGCTCGGCCGCCGCCAGCGGCAAGCCGGCGCCCGCGGTCAAGACGCTCACGGCCGGCTCACCTCCACGCCCCGCGCCAGCTCGCTGCAGTGCTCCGCGGCGACCCTGACCGCGCCGGGTAAAAGCGCGACGTTGATGCGGGTGCGAAGCGTCACCCGAGTTCCGTTCGAGCGTACGACGACCTCGTCGCCGTCCGAGATCCCGCGCCGGTCGGCGTCCTCGGGCGAGATCTCGACCTCCGTCGGCGGACGCTGGAAGGCAAGCTCCGGGACGTGCTCGACCGCGGGCCCCGAGAAGAGCGCGCGGTAGCGGATCAGCTCGAGCGGCCCACCGAGCAGGGTCGGCGGCGCCTCCGGCTCGACAATCGCGAAAGTCTTTGCTTCGCTGCGCGGCGGAAGAGGAGCGCGGTCGCCGAGCGAGGCGAGCGAGACGCCGCCCAAGGCCTTCGCGGACAACTCGGCGAACAGCGCGGCTTCGTTTCCGGGAAGCTCCACGCCAAGGCGCCCCGCCAGCTCGACCAGCCAGGAGAGCTCCGAGCGGACGGGCGAGCCGGTCGCGCCGCGTAATCTCTGCAGCCGGCCCTCCAGGTTGCGCATCGTTCCGTTTCGCTCCAGGTAGCCGGTCGCGGGCAGCACCAGGTCGGCCCACTCGCCGCTATCGCTCGCAAACAGGGTCAGCGCCACGGTCGCGCGAGCGTGCTCGGCCAGCCGGCGCACCTGAGGATCGCTCGCCGCCTCGTCGCCCGAGACGAACAGCAGACCGATCTGCTTCGGCTGGCGATTCTCCTCACCGGCGGCGGCCCAGGCTTCGCCGACGCCGTGAGCATTCGGGCTGGCTGGAAGAAGCAGGGCTCCCGACCCGTCCTTCTCGTCTAGCCCGAGCGCCTGCGCGAGCGCGGCGAGGTGTACGCCTCCGGCCGCACCGCCGCCCGACCAGAGCAGGATCACCCGCTCGGCCGCGCGCATCCGCTTGCCGAGTGCGTTGTCCTTCCCCGCCAGCTCGCGGCAGGCGAGAGCGGCCTCGCCGTAGGCGCGCTGCAAGTCTCCGGACGGTCCGATCCGGGTGATGCGCGCGCCGTTTCGCCGCGCCTGCTTGAGCCAGAGCTCGATCAGCGGAGCGCGGTCGAGCACCGGGCAGTCCTCGAAGACGAGGATCTCCTCGGCCGCGGCGAGCGCCGAGATCGGCACCCGGAAGGGGTCGAGCGCGTCGGAGACCGGTTCCGGCAGCACGATCCTGTCGGAGCCGGCACCCTGGCGCACGATCTTGGCCAGCGCGTAGGCCAGCTCGAGCGTCTCCGTGCCCGAGAGCGCGAGCACGACCTCGCCACGAGCCCGTTCGAACATGCCCTCCAGCTCGTCGAGCGCCTGCTCCCAGCCCAGCTGCTCGAGCTCGCGCACGCCGCGGCGGCGCGGAGCGAGAATGCGCTCTTCGGAGTAGAGATGGGGGTAGCTGAAGCGGCCCTTGTCGCAGAGCCAGCCGCGGTCCACTTCCGGGTGATTGCGCGAGAGGACGCGCTCGACCCTGCCCTCGCGGCTCTGCACGGTCACGTTGCAGCCGACCGGGCAGAGGCCACAGACGCTTGCCGCCCGCTCGTACTCCCAGGGACGCGCCTTGAAGCGGTACTGCGTCGAGGTCAGCGCGCCCACCGGGCAGAGCTCGACCACGTTGCCCGAGAACGGGCCGCGGTAGGGCTCGTCCTCGAAGGTGGCGATCATCGAGAGCGCGCCGCGGTTTACCGCGCTCAGCTCCTCGTCCTCCGCGACTTCCTGCGAGAAGCGCGTGCAGCGGAAGCACATGATGCAGCGCTCGCGGTCGAGGGCGATCGTGGGCGAGATCGGGATCGGCTTCTCGAGCGAGCGCTTGTGAAAGGTCATGCGCGTCGTGCCCGGGCCGTAGCGGAAGCTCAGGTCCTGTAGCGGGCACTCGCCGCCCTTGTCGCAGACTGGGCAGTCGAGCGGGTGGTTGAGCAGCAGGAACTCGATCGTCGCGTTCTGGGCCTCGGCGACCGCCTCGGAGCTGGCCCCTGTGTGCACGACCATGCCGTCCGCGGCCGGCGTCGTGCAGCCCGTCTGTAGCTTGGGCAGGCCCTCGATCTCGACCAGGCACATGCGGCAGGCGCCGATCGCCGAGCCCAGCCGGGGCTCGTAGCAGAAGACCGGGATCTCGATTCCGACCGCGGCGGCGGCCTCGACCAGACCGGTCCCCTTCGGCACCTGCACCCGGCGGCCGTCGATCGTCACGGTGATCAGCTCGTGCGCACGGCGCTCGCGGTCGGCGGCGGATCCGCCGACTAGCTCGGGCGCGCTCACAGCGCCGCCTCCTGGCCGACTCGGCCGCGGTAGATCTCGTCCACGGGCGAGCGCAGGCCGGCCAGCGAGCTCGTCTCGCCGAAGGGGCAGCTGTGATGCTTGATGTGCGCCTCGAACTCCCCGTGGAAGTGCTTGACGTAGCTGGCGACGATCATCGCGTTCGAGTCGCCGAGCGGGCACAGGCACTTGCCGAGGATGCGGTCGCAGACGTCGAGCAGCAGGTCGAGCTCGGCCCGCGAGGCGCGCCCTTCCTCGATCTTGCGCAAAATCAGCTCCAGCCAGCGCGTGCCCTCGCGGCAGGGCGTGCACTTGCCGCACGACTCGTTCATGTAGAACTGCGTCAGCCGAAGCGCCAGCTGCACCATGCAGGCCCTGTCGTCGATCACGATCACCGACGCCGAGCCGAGGAACGAGCCCGCCTTCTGGATGCTGTCGAAGTCCATCGACAGGTCGATCTGATCGGCCGGGAGGACGGGCGACGAGGAGCCACCGGGGATGATCGCCTTGAGCTTGCGGCCGCCCGCGACGCCGCCGCCGCAGGCCTCGATCAGCTCGCGGAAGGTGGCGCCGTGTGGCAGCTCGTAGTTGCCGCCGCGCACCACATCCCCCGAGAGCGAGAAGAGCCTGGTACCGGTCGAGTCCTCGACGCCGATCTCGGCGTAGGCCTCGCCGCCCAGCTCGATGATCTTGGGCACCGTGGCGATTGTCTCGACGTTGTTGATCAGCGTCGGCGAGTCGTAGAGGCCGATGATGGCGGGAAAGGGGGGCTTGGAGCGCGGCTGACCGCGCTTGCCCTCGAGCGACTCGAGCAGGGCGGTCTCCTCGCCGCAGATGTAGGCGCCGGCGCCGCGGTGGATGAGGATCGGGACGCTCACCAGGCCGGCCGCTTCGGCCTCGGCCAGGGCGGCCGAGAGGACCTCGTACTCGCTCAGGTACTCGCCGCGGATGTAGAGGAAGCAGCGCTCGGCGCCGATCGCCAGCGCGGCGATCTGAACGCCCTCGATCAGGCGGTGCGGAACGCGGTCGATGATCTCCCGGTCCTTGAAGGCGCCCGGCTCCGACTCGTCGGCGTTGACGACCAGGTAGATCGGCGCCGTCGCCTGTTCGGGCGAGGGCAGGAAGGAGGCCTTCTGGCCCATCGGGAAGCCCGCGCCGCCGCGACCACGGATGGCGGCCTTCTCGATCTCCTCGAGCACGGCCGTCGGGCCCATCTTCTGCGCCTTCTCCAGCGAGGCGTAGCCGCCGGCGCGGCGGTAGTCCTCGAGCGCGCGCAGGTTGCCCTGCTCGGCGCCGGCCAGAACCAGTGATGGGCGCTTGCGCTCAGCCACGGCGCAGCTCCTCGACGATGGCGGGCACGTCCTCGGGCCTGACAGGCTGGCGGTAGCGCTCGTCGATCGAGACGACGGTGCCGCTACCGCAGCCGCCCAGGCACTCGGCGTTGCGCAGGGTGATCAGGCCGTCGGGTGTGGTCTCGCCGGCCGTGATGCCGAGCTCGCGCTCGAAGGCCTGCAGCACCTGCGCCGCTCCCACCAGCGCGCACGAGGCGTTGGTGCAGACGTCGACGACGTGCTCGCCGACAGGCGCCAGGTGGAACATGTCGTAGAAGCTGGCGATGCCGCGGCAGTAGGCCGGCGTGGTGCCGAGCGCCGAGGCGACCTCACGCAGAGCCTCGGGCGGCAGGTGGCCGTAGCGCTCCTGCACCAAACGCAGCGCCGGTATCACCGCCGACTTCCGATCGGGATAGCGACCGGCGATCGCTTGGATCTCAGCTCGCAGCTCAGCCATCAGAGCCTTTTTGCGGTCGAAAGCGCGCCGAACCATCCACTTCGCCGACGAAGCGCTTCGCGCTTCGTCCAAGGCGTCGAAAATGCCTCGCATTTTCGACGGCCATCATCGGTCGGAATCTCCCATCAGCGTGTCGAGCGAGGCCGAGATGGCGATCAGGTCGGCGACCAGGTGCTCCTGGCAGAGGGTCGGCGCGGCCGCGATGGCGAGGAAGCTCGGCGCGCGGAAGTGCACGCGCCAGGGCTTTGCGCCTCCGTCGGAGACGACGTAGCAGCCCTCTTCGCCGCGCGGCCCCTCGATTGCCACGTAGACCTCGCCCGCGGGGACGCGGTAGCCCTCGCTGACCAACTTGAAGTGGTGGATCAGCGACTCCATCGAGGTCTGCAGCTCCTCGCGCGGCGGCAGCACGACCTTGCGCTCGTCGGCGATCCAGGGGTCGGCCGTCATCTGCTCGATCCTGTCGAGCGACTGCTCGACGATTCGCAGCGACTGGTGCATCTCGTCGAGGCGCACGCGGGCCCGGTCGGCTGCATCGCCGTGCTCGTAAACCGGCACCTCGAACTCGACCTGGTCGTAGAACAGGTAGGGCTCGCGCTTGCGCAGATCCCAGTTCAGGCCCGACCCGCGCAGGTTGGGGCCCGACAGCCCCAGGCGGACGGCGTCCTCGGCCGAGACGACGCCGATTCCCCGCGTCCGCCGCTGCCACATCTTGTTCTGGCGGGTCAGGCGCTCGTACTCGCCGATCGCCTTGGGCAGCCTGCGGCAGTAGGCGCGAGCCTCGTCGACGAAGGCCGGCGGAATGTCCTCGGCCAGCCCGCCGGCCTGGCAGTAGCGGCCGTGAACGCGCACGCCGGTGACCATCTCGAACAGGTCGAGCACCCGCTCGCGCTGATCGAAGCAGTACATGTACATCGACTGAACGCCCAGCTCGAGCCCCATCGTGCCCAGCCAGATCAGGTGCGAATGGATGCGGTTGAGCTCGGAAAGCGCCATCCTGACCCAGGTCGCCTTGGCCGGCACCTCGATGCCGAGCAGCTTCTCGATCGCCAGCACGAACACCAGCTCGTTCTGGAAGCTGGCCAGATAGTCGATCCGGCTCGGGTAGTTGATCGCCTTCCACCAGCTCTTCTGCTCCATCGTCTTCTCGAAGCCGGTGTGCAGGTAGCCGACCACGGCCCGCATCCCGACGATCTCCTCGCCGTCCAGGTCGACGACCAGGCGCAGGACGCCGTGCGTCGAGGGATGGTTGGGGCCGAAGTTGACCTGGAGGACGTTTCCGCTCTCGCGCCTGGCTTCGCTCACCTGTAGCCAGCTCGGAACCGGCGCCGGGATCTTCGTCCCCTCGTACAGGGCCGGCCCACCGAGCACGGAGTTTGCCGGGGCGGCCGTCACTCTTCCCCCGAGAAGCGCACCGGCTCGCCGCCGATCGGGTAGTCCTTGCGCAGCGGATGACCTTCCCAATCCTCGGGCATGAGCACGCGCACGGGATTCGGATGGCCCCGGAAAACGATGCCCATCAGATCGTAGGCCTCGCGCTCGAGCCAGTCGGCAGCGGGCCAGATCTTGACCAGGCTGGCGACCTGCTCGCCGTCGTCGAGCCAGGTCTGCAGGCGCACCCGCGCGGGATCGTCGCGTAGCGCCAGCAGCTGATAGCTCAGCGAGAAGCGCTTTGGCTTGGGCTCTTGAACCAGGCTGGGCCCGAGCGTGTAGGGCACGTTGAGGTCGCGCCCGTCGGTCGATCCCCAGGAGCCGGCCACCTCTCCGCCCCAGCCGAGGTAGTCGGCGGCGGCGATGTCAGCGAGATAGTTGAAGCCGTGCTCGTCTCGCAAATGGAGCGCGGAGTCACTCAGCCGCTCCCTGTCGACCACCAGCGTCGTCTCGCCGAACGCCTCACTCTCCGCGATCAAACCGGGAACCCGCTCGTAGCTCGTCAACAGATGTCCTCGTTCATCTCGTAGGCGGGCGGCACGCCGGCGACGACGCGCTCGTGCAGACGGATGATTCCCTCCATCAACCCTTCCGGACGAGGCGGGCAGCCCGGCACGTAGACGTCCACCGGGACGATTCGATCGACTCCCTGCAAGATCGCGTAGTTGGCGAACATCCCGCCCGAGCTGGCGCAGGCACCCATGGCGATCACCCACTTGGGCTCGAGCATCTGGTCGTAGATCTGGCGCAGCGGCGGCGCCATCTTGTGCGAGACGCGGCCCGAGACGATCAACAGGTCGGCCTGGCGCGGCGAGTTGCGGAAGGCCTCCATGCCGAAGCGGGCGAGGTCGTAGCGCGGCCCGGTTACGGCCATCATCTCGATCGCGCAGCAGGCGAGCCCGAAGGTGTCGGGCCACATCGAGTGCGTCTGCGCCCAGGAGACGGCCTTGTCGAGCGTGGTCGCCAGCACCGCCTGCTCCAGCTGGGCGACCTCCTGCTCGAAGGCGCCCGCGCCCCTGCCCTCCATCAGCAGGCGCTCGGAGGAGAGGCCGTGGTCGGCGAGTCGCTTCCCGTCCGCTATTCCCACTCCAGAGCCCCCTTGCGCCAGACGTAGACGTAGGCGACGGCGAGCAGCCCGATGAAGACCGCGAGCTCGCCGAAGCCGAACCAGGCCAGCTTGTCGAGGACGATAGCGAGCGGGTAGAGGAAGACGATCTCGATATCGAACAGGATGAAGAGCATCGCCGTCAGGTAGAAGCCGATAGTGAAGCGCTGTCGCTCGGGCGTTCCGGTCGAGACGCCCGATTCGAAGGGTAGGCCCCGCTGTGGCGGCTTTTTCGGCGCCCGAGTAGATAAGGCAAAGCTTATAAAAAGCATCAGGCCTGTTATGCCTGACGCGAACAGGCCGTAGATTAGGAAGGGAAGCCAGCTTGTTAGCATTGATGCGCCTATTCAGCTCGACGGAGGTCAATCCCGTGCCTACGTAACGAGCAACTCTACAGTCCCTTGACCCGGGAATATAGACGGAATCGGTCAACTGCGTGGCCGCTCGGTCAGAGAAGCCGCCGCTGCTACCATGCGGCTCCATGTCGACCACCGAGACACCACTTCCGGCGCTGAGCGAGAAGGCGGCGGCTAAAGTCAAGCAGCTGATGGCCGAGGATCCGGACGGAAACGCCGGCGTGCTGCGCGTGGCCGTCCAGGGCGGAGGTTGCTCCGGACTCGACTACGCGCTCGGCTTCGACCGCGAGGCGCTCGAGACGGATCTCGTGGCCGAGCAGCACGGTGTCCGCGTCGTAGTCGATCCTTTCAGCGCGCCCTACCTCGAGGGCGCCACGATCGACTTCGTCAGCGTCGAGGGCGAAGAGGGGTTCGCGATCGAGAATCCGAAGGCGCTGCAAAGTGGCTGCGGTTGCGGCCCGTCCTTCAGTGGCGAAGGCGAGAGCGACGGCTGTGACTCGGGCTGCGGCGGTGGCTGTAGCTGCTAAGACGCCGCACCGGAGCAGGGCCCAGATTCTCCGGTAGCCGTATCTCGGGTGCTTTCCGGCGAGCTCG
>CAZWTK010000032.1:0-24359 GCA_964636655.1 uncultured Gaiellales bacterium | reverse complement strand
AGTGTATGGGGCGCATCAGCATGCGCCCCATACACCAACGTCTATCAATAGTACTCGGTTCCTACGAACTCATAGTCTGAATGTCCGCATTTCCCATCGTACTCCGCGAAGGCGTTGTAGAAGACTTTCCCGCCACCGTAGCGCGAGGTGAACGTGCGCCAGATACCGGTTTCATTCTTGGTCCAGTATCGCTGGCTGCCGATTTGCACGTTCGATGCGTTGAGCAGCTTCCACTTCAACCCGCCAGGGTTGATTTGAGAAAACTGGGCCTTGATCAGACCTGTTCCTGCCTTAGTCCGCGGGTTACTAGAAACGTACCAGGTGTGACCAGAGCACGGGCTGTACACGGTTCCGCTGATGCCGTGATTGTGCGCAGCGAGAACGTTGGGCACTACGACCAGCAGGCCAGCTGTGAGAACGAAGGCGAGAACGCCAGCGTACCCGAAACGACCGATTTTTTTTTTCATTGATCGTCCTTTACGCGAGTTGTGGTATATCTGGCTTATAAAAAGGGGCATAACATGCGCCACCGCGCGAAGTGATGCGTTAACCCCGAAGCAAGATAGTGGATTCTCTAGCGGAGAGTCGCCAGAGATCGGAAAATAGAGAAAAATAATCTAAATATAGATATGACGATGAGATTCGATCGCGATGTCCGAGACCAACGTAAAAGCGCATGATTCACTGATCTAGACAGGAAAAACGGATAATCAGTATCGAGATCGTGGCGACGGATAGAAAGGTTATGAATACAAGCGCCGGCCAATGCGATCGGGTTAAAACGACCGCGTAAACTGAAGGAAGGTTGAACCGATACGCGGACCGGCGTCCGTGATAACGAGCGAGCAATGCGTGATAACGATCGTACGGAGTGGGTATTTACGACACGCGAGCGAAATCAGCGTGACGACGTTAAAACGATCGCGGAGTCGGTAAAATGTGAGTGTGGAGAATCGTGAGAGTTCGTAGGTGCCTATAACTTCGAAGGCGCGGGTGTTATAAAGATCGTTGCGACGGCGAGCGCTAGCTGTGTCGCAGTGCGCGATTAGAGAGAGTCGGTATCAGAGAAGAGAAGTCACGCGATGCCGTGGTTGGCTTTAAAAGCTCACCTAGTCTTGCAGACACGTATCGCGCGAGTCGGAGGAAGGAACTAACGTCTCCCACGACGTGCATAATGGTGCTCGTGCCATCGAAGTCGTGCCTATATTGTGCAACGGCTGCGATTATCGCGATCTCAGGTGGGTCCTTGCTCTGGAGTGGGCCAACGAACACCGTAGGAAACTCCACTACGGCGCTAGCGGAGTATCGAAGCGAGGCTAGTCACCTGACGCTTGCACCAGGATGGCGCTGGCCTAAGAAACCATCGTGGCTCAACGGTAGTGGTATCCGGGAAGGCAACGTGGGTTATGCGCCAGGCTATGGGAAGGTGCAGGCTGGTTTTCTCTGGTTTTGCTCGTGGGCGAGTCGGGCGACATCGCCCATGCGGTCTACTCAATCCCGGCGCGAGGCATTTCGGCAGCTCGCCAAAGCACATCAAACGACTTACTACAAGAAACTCCTACCGGAGGATCGGGCGAGGGAAGATACGATGATCGAGCGCGCCAAGCACGGGAGCCTCTCGCAACTGCGCAAGTTCGTCGAGGGAAACTGCACGCCTTGAGAGACGTCATGATCGAAGAGCGGTCTGGGGCGGTAGCTGCGGAAGCGATATCAACGTGGCTCGTCGTAGTCTGCATGGCTGGGATCGGTACGTTGGTGGGCCTAGGCGCGCAGCTCCTGCGCCAGGATGGTGGCGCCTACATGACTCTAGGGGCTGGGGCGGCCCTCTGGATTACGATCGGCTTTCTCCTCGTTATGTGGGCGGCGCGAAGGTGGAGCGGCCCTGAAGGCGTTGCCTGGGCCAGCGTGGCGGCTGCGGCGTATCTCTACGCATGGCTTATCGCCTACCATGTTCTATTCGGCCGGAGAGAGCACTTAGCTTTTGCCCAAGTATGGCCACAGGTACGCTTCTGGATCGCCGCCGTAGCGCCGGCGTGCATCACTATCGGGTTTGTCGCCAGGTCGTGTCTGAAAGAAGGGCGTCTTGGTGACGTGTGCCTTGGTTTCCCTTTGGGCTGGTCGCTTCCAGAAGTCTTCTTGAGTGCTCGCCTTGGCGGGAGCTACATCACGATTGTCGTGCTGCCTATATTCCTTACGGGAGTGATTCCGCTTATCGTGATGCGGGGTCGGAGATGGAACCCGTTGCTGACCGCAGTCGCGGTAATCGTGAGTACGGGGGCATTCTATTTCCTTCACCCATATCTGCAGTTTGATAACGGATAGCACCTCACGAAAAGCCGTTCGATGCTGTGGCACCCTCAGGAAAGTGGCGCGCAAGCCGGGGCCCGACGTGTTGCCTGCCCGTGCGGGTAAGGCACCTGGTTGAGGAGTTCTCTTCGAGGCTCATCGCCTCACCTACGATAACTCGCCAGCCGATTTGCGTTCCGATCGAGTACCTCTCGACGGCATCCGCGCGTACCTAACCGCGCAAATCATGATCGATCCGCCCTAGCTTCCTGATCCTATTGATGTTGAATGGAGCCGATGGAAGCCTAGGTTGAAGGTTTGTTCCGAGACGGCGTGGATACTCTCACGTAGCGAACGGGCAACGTCGTATAGACCGCGGCGACGAACCCGATGCTCCCTAGGGCTCTACCCCTTCGAACTCGAGCAGCCAGCGCTTCGTTTCGAGCCCGCAGCCGAGCCCACCGTAGCCCCTGAGCGAACCGTCCGCGCCGATCACGCGGTGGCAGGGGATGACGATCATCAGCGGGTTGTTTCGCATCACGTTGCCCGCCGCGCGGGCGCCGCGCGGTGAGCCGGCCCTGGCGGCCAGCTCGCCGTAGCTGACGACCGTGCCGAAGCCGACGGCGACGGCGGCATAGCGCACGCGCCGCTCGAACTCGCTCGCGTCGAGATCGAACGGGAGATCGAACTCGCGTCGTGCGCCGGCGAAGTACTGCTCGAGCTGGCGGACGGCCTCGGCAAGGATACTGCCAGGCGTCGGGGTGGGCGCCTCCTCGTGGCTGTGCGGACTGTCCAGATAGACGTGCGTCAGGCCGCGCTCGGAGGCCTCGATCACGAGCGCTCCGAGCGGTGTCTCGACAAAGGCACGCTCCCTCGTGCGCAGATCCTTGAAAGTCTGACGTTCGCGCTCCTGGACGGTCATCGCACTCTCTCCCTTTCTCGACAGAAGAGTGACTGTAGCGCGAGGTGCCGTCGTCGGCGCGAGCCGACGAGTCGAGTGGCTGGAGGTTCGCTCGGGCCTCGAGACGAATGAGCAGATGCGGTGTCGCATCGACCTCGACAAGCGCCCTGCCGACGCCTCTCTTACGCGACACGAGGATCGGGCGGCCTGAGCTCAAACGATCGGTGCCCGCACTCCGGGTAGGCTCTAGGTCGTGCGCCTCGCCGTCGTCGGTCATGTCGAATGGATCGATTTCCTGCGCGTCTCTCGCGTGCCTGCTCGGGGCGAGATAGTGCACGCCAGCCGCGGTTGGGGCGATGCCGCCGGCGGCGGCGCGGTGGCCGCCGTTCAGCTGGCGAATCTCGCCGGTGACGCGACACTCTTCACCACCTTTGGCGCCGACGAGCGCGGTCGCCACTCGAGAGAGAGGCTCGAGGCTCAGCGCGTTCGCGTGATCGCCCGCGAGATCGAACTGCCACAGCGCTACGGAGTCACCTTCATCGACAACGACGGTGAACGAACGATCACGGTCGTGGGTGAGAGATTAACCCTGCGTGGCGACGATCCGGACCTGCCCTGGAGCGAACTCGAGCAGGTAGACGGTGTGTATTTTGTGAGCGGCGACGCGGAGACCGTTCGTCAGGCGCGCAAGGCGCGTGTATTGGTAGCCGCCTCGCGCTCTCTGGCGGTGCTACAGGAAGCCGGCGCCGAGCTCGATGCGATCGTCGGTAGCTATTCCGACTCGGGTGAGCGCTACCAGCACGGCGATCTCGATCCGCCGCCGCGTCTCGTCGTTCGCACCCAAGGGGCGGAGGGCGGCGAGCTCGAGCCCGGCGGCCACTACGACGCGATCGAGCCCCCGGGCCCGATCGTCGACAGCTACGGCTGCGGCGATTGTTTCGCCGCCGGGCTCACTTACGGCCTGGCCGCGGGGATGCCGGTCGCCGAGGCCGTTCAGCTCGCGTCTCGCTGCGGAGCGACCGTTCTCACCGGAAACGGCCCCTATGAGCGTCAGCTCAGACTGGTCGGGTAGAGCCGGAGTACCTACTCCGGCTCGCTGGCTAAATCGAGATTTCCGCTATTTGCGGATCTCGCCCGGGGCACCCCAACCCACCACCCGGTTTCAGCGTAACGAGGTTTTCCGCACCGCTGTGTGGCGGAATCGGCTCGAACCTAGCAAGTAGCCGCTCGCTCGGCGTCGGGGGACAAGCGAGCGCCCGGTGGAGGATCGAGCGAGTTTTCGGGTGTTTGGTGTTGCGTTGTGGGAAATAGTGGGGTAAAGTGGGGCCAAGTGGGCCACCCAAAACGATCGATTTCATGCTTTCCAACCAGTACGAACACACTCTTGACGATAAGAACCGGTTGACGCTTCCGGCCCGGTTCAGGCCCCGCTTTGCCGATGGCCTGGTGCTCACGCGCGGCATGGACAGCTGCCTGAGCATCTACACCAAAGAGGAGTTCTCGCGCTCGATCGAAGCTCGCCTTGCCGAACTCGATCCGCTTTCTCGCGAGAGCAGGCTGATGCACCGCTTCTACTTCTCGGGCACCGTCGAAGCGATTCCCGACCGGCAGGGAAGGGTGATGGTGCCGCAGGCGTTGATTCAGAGTGCCGGTTTATCGCGCGAGGTCACGGTGGTCGGGGTTCTCGATCATCTGGAGATCTGGGACAGCGCGGTCTGGCGGGAGTACATGAAACAAGCAGAGGAGAACGTCGAAGATGCTGCCGAACGCCTTGCAGCCCAACGCGACTGACCACGTTCCCGTCCTGGCCGACGAGGTGCGGGAGCTGCTCGCCATCCGCCCGGGGGAGACGGCGGTTGACACAACCTTTGGCGCGGGCGGTCATGCGCGCCTGCTCGCAGCCGATCTGCGCGGTGAGGGAAAGCTGATCGCGATCGACCGCGATCCGTCGGTGCGTCCCTACTTCGAGAGCTTCCGGCGCCGAGCCGGTGTACAAGCACGCCTCCTGCATGGCGACTTCGCCGACGTGCTCGAGCGGCTGGCCGAGAACGGCGTCAGGGCGGATGCGGTTCTATTCGATCTCGGCGTCTCGAGCATGCAGATCGACCGGCCCGAGCGCGGCTTCTCCTACGCGGTCGACGCGCCGCTGGATATGCGTATGGACTCGTCCGAGGAGTATTCGGCGCGCGATCTCGTCAACGAGGCGAGCGCGAAAGAGATGGAGAAGATCTTCCGCCGCTTCGGTGAGGAACGCTACGCCAAGTCGATCGCGCGAGCGATCGTCGAGCGCAGGCGCAGGGAAGAGATAACGCGCACCTCCGAGCTGGTCGAGACGATCAGGGGCGCCATTCCGGCTCCGGCACGCTTCGGCGAAGGACATCCGGCCAAGCGGGTCTTCCAGGCGCTTCGTATCGCCGTCAACGACGAGCTCCAGTCGCTCGCGGACGCGCTGCCGAGCGCGCTCGAGCTGCTGCGCCCTGGAGGTCGCCTGGCCGTTATCAGCTTCCACTCGCTCGAGGACCGAACCGTGAAGCGCTTCCTGCGCGCCAAGGAGCACGGCTGCATCTGCCCGCCCGACTTCCCGATCTGCAACTGCGGACACGAGGCAGAGCTGCGCCTGTTGGGTCGCAAGGCCATTCGCCCGAGCTCGCGCGAGCTTGCCCTGAATCCACGAGCCGCCTCGGCTCGCCTGCGCGCGGCGGTGAAGCTGTGAGCACCGCGGCCGCACGCGTCGCGACCCGGCCGGCCGCCCGGCCGACGCGGCGACCTCAAACGCCGCGTGCGGCGCCGCGACGAAGAAGGCAGAAGGCCGTTCAGCGGAGCGTGCGCGGCGGAATTGTCTGGATCGTCGCCCTGGCAACGCTTCTGACCGGCGTCGTCGCCGTCAATGTCGCCGTACTGCGGCAGAACATGCAGCTCGAGAGCTACGCCACCGAGCAAACACAGTTGCGCGATCAAAACTTCAAGCTGCGCTCGAAACTCTCCCAGGCAACTTCGTCCCCGCACGTCGAGCGCCTTGCTCAAAAGCGGTTCGATCTGGTCCCCGCGGCGTCTGACCAGACGACCTATATCCAACTCAGCGCGGGCGGGAAGTGAGCCGGCGGGCGGCGAATCGAAGAATTCGGCTGCTCGGGGCAGCACTGGCATTTGCCCTGGCGCTGGCTCTGGCCCGAGCGGGCTGGATCCAGGTAGTCCGGGCCAGCTCGCTTGCCAAGCTCGCCGAAGTCCAACAGACGCAGACGATTACGGTCGCGGCGCCGCGCGGTTCGATCTTTGACCGCAACAGCTTTGAACTGGCGACCAACCAGGACGCTCTCACCATCTACGCCGATCCCAGGCTCGTGAAATCCGCGGCGACCGAGTCGGCGCAGGCCGCCGCCGTGCTCGGCCTGAGCGAACAGGGCGCGACGATCTTGCTGAGGAATCTCTCCGACCGTACGAAGGGATTCGTCTACGTCTACCGCCAGGCGCCTCTGGCCAAGGCGCGGAAGCTGGAAAAGATGAAGCTCGCGGGCTTCTTCTTCAGCCGCGAATCGAAGCGCGTGTATCCGCAAGGGGCGCTCGCAGCGCAGACGATCGGTTTCGCGAACGTTGACAACTCTGGAGTGACCGGCCTCGAGTTCGAGTACGACCACTGGCTCACCGGGCGCGACGGCGAGGAGACCGTGGTGAACGATCCGGCGGGGCGCGTGATCGACGTTCAAAGTGCCACGGCCGCAAAGCCGGGGCAGGACATCACGCTGACCATCGATGACACGATTCAGCTTTTTGTCCAGCAGGTGCTCGACGAGACCCGCAAGCAGTGGCACGCCAACTCGGCCTCGGCGGTGGTGCTCGACCCGCACACCGGTGAGGTGGTGGCTATGGCTACGGCGCCGACCTACAACGCCAATGCGGTCCCTACGACGGCCCTCGAGCTCCAGCGTAACCGGGCGGTCACCGATGCCTACGAGCCCGGCTCGACCTTCAAGCTGGTGACGGTCGCCGGTGCCCTCTCCGAGGGCCTGGTCGCGCCGCAGACCACCTTCACGTTGCCCTACTCGATCAAGGTCGCCGACAAGACGATCCACGACTCACACCCGCGCGGCACCGAGCGGATGTCGGTCGCCAAGATTCTCACGGTCTCCTCGAACGTCGGCGCCGTCACGATCTCGCGGCTGCTCGGGACAGAGCGCCTTCATCGCTGGATCAAGCGCTTCGGCTTCGGGAAAACCACCGGCATCGATTTTCCGACCGAGAGCAAGGGCATCGTGCGCCCGCTCGACCAGTGGTACGGATCCGCGGCAGGCACGATCCCGATCGGGCAGGGGATCTCGGTGACGCCGATCCAGCTTGCCGCCGCCTACGCCGCGGTCGCGAACAGCGGCCTCTGGATTCAGCCGCATCTCGTGGCAAAGGTTGGCGACAAGGCGGCTCCTGTCCCGAAGCGGCGGCGCGTGGTGAGCGCGGTCGTGGCGCAGGAGCTGATGACCATGTTCGGCAGCGTCGTGGACAAGGGAACAGGGACCGAGGCGGAGATTCCCGGCTACAGCGTGGCCGGCAAGACCGGTACTGCAGCGAAGCCCGATCCCAGCGGCGGCTACTCGACGACCAAGTACGTCGCCTCCTTCGTTGGCATCGTCCCCGCCTCCAACCCGCGCCTTGTGATCCTGATCACTGTCGACGAGCCGAGCACGATCTGGGGTGGTAGCGTCGCCGCCCCGGCCTTCAAGCAAATCGCGCTCGATTGCCTTCGCTATCTGGAAGTTCCGCCCGACCGCCCCAGTTGAGCCGTTGAGGGTGTTTGAGGAAAGTCCTATCCGGGACGTTGGTAAACTCGCCCGGCGATGGATCTGGAGCGTTTGAGCGCGGCGCTCGAGCCCCGCGAGACAATCCGGCGCGCTCCTGTCGAGTTGCGCGACCTGGCCTACGACGTACGGTCCGTCGAGCATGGCTCGCTCTTCTTCTGCGTGCCCGGGATGCGCGCCGACGGTCACGACTTCGCCGCCGAAGCCGTTCGTCGCGGAGCCGTCGCCCTGGTCGTGGAACGCCCGCTGGAGTTGGACGTGCCGCAGCTGGTGGTCGCCTCGGCGCGCGCGGCGATGGCCGAGGCCGCGGACTGCTTCTTCGGCGAGCCCACGCGCGAGCTCCAGCTGGCCGGAGTAACCGGTACGAACGGTAAGACGACGACCTGCTATCTCGTCTACGAGATCCTGGCCGCCGCCGGCCGGCGCCCGGGGTTGGTGGGAACGGTTGAGAGCCGCATCGGCGGAAAGCCGAGGAAGCTGGCGCGCACGACCCCCGAAGCCATCGATTTGCAGCGACTGTTCCGCGAGATGCTCGATACCGGCGACAGGAGCTGCGTGATCGAGGCCTCGTCACATGCGATCGAGCTGCACCGGCTCGACCGAGCTCGGTTCTCTGCGCTTGCCTTCACCAATCTGAGCCAGGACCACCTCGATTTCCACGAAACGATGGAGGACTACTTCACCGCCAAACGGCGCCTCTTCGTCTCGGGCGAAGAGACGCCCGCCGCGATCAACGTCGACGACGCCTTCGGCCGCCGGCTGGCCGCCGAACTTCGCGCCCTCGGCCAGGAACGGGTGCTGACCTTCGGGCGCGCGCCCGACGCCGACCTGAGTCCGGACGAGATCGAGCTGGGCGCCGAGGAAACGCGGATCAGCCTCGGCGAGCTCGAGCTGCGTAGTCCGCTGCGCGGCGCCTTCAATGCCGAAAACCTGCTCACCGCGGTGGCACTGGCCCGTCTACTCGGCGTCGAAGATGCTCAGATCGCGGCCGGCGTCGCGGCGCTGAAGGGGGTTCCAGGCCGCTTCGAGGTCGTCGACCGGGGTCAGCCCTTTACGGTCGTCGTGGACTACGCCCATACTCCGGATGCTCTGTCGCGACTTCTCGCTGCGGCACGGGAGCTGGCGCGGGGAAAGCTGATCTGCGTTTTCGGTTGTGGTGGCGATCGCGACCGCGAGAAGAGGCCGTTGATGGGAGAGATCGCCGCCGCGCTGAGCGACGTCGCCATCGTCACCTCGGACAATCCGCGCAGCGAGGAGCCGCGAGCGATCGTCGAGGAGATTCTGGAGGGAATCGAGGAGATGAAGGTCGAGGTCGAGCTCGAGCGCAAAGCGGCGATCGAACAGGCGCTTGCGCTGGCGCGCGAGGGCGACGTGGTGGTCATCGCCGGCAAGGGTCACGAGCAGGGTCAGGAGATCGGCGGTCGGGTGCTTCCCTTCGACGATCGTGCGGTCGTCGCGGAGCTGCTCGACCAGCTCGGGGCACGAGGATGATTTCGCTTTCCCTCGATCAGGTCGCGCGGCTCTGCGAAGGAGAGCTGACACAGGCGAGCGGCGCCGCGGAGATCACCGGAGTCGTCATCGACTCGCGCCGCGTTCAGGCGGGCGACCTGTTCGTGGCCGTCAATCGTGGTGCCGAGTTCGCATCCGAAGCGCTGAAACAGGGGGCGGCTGCGGTGCTCGTTCCGCGCGATGCCGAAGCGGCACTGGCCGCGCTCGCCGGGGCGGTGCGCGCTCGCTCCGGCGCACGCGTCGTCGCCATCACCGGCTCGACGGGCAAGACCTCGACCAAGGACATCCTGGCTTCACTCTGCGCTCCGCAGCTGAAGACCGTGGCGGCGGAGGCCAGCTTCAACAACGAGCTCGGAATACCGCTCACGGTCTGCCGCCTCGACGAGGACACCGAGTTGGCAATAGTTGAGATTGGCATGCGCGGCCTCGGTCAGATCGAGCAGGCCTGCGGCTTCGTCCGTCCTCACATCGGCTTGATCACGAGCGTCGGGCCCGTGCATCTGGAGCTGCTCGGTACGGTCGAGCGGGTCGCTCAGGCCAAGGCCGAGGTGCTGCTCGGTCTGGAGCCCGGTGGAGTTGGAATCGTGCCCGGCGGCGAGCCTCTGCTCGAGCCCTTCATTCCGTCCGGCCTGGAAGTGCGACGCTTCGGTCCCGGCGGATCGTCGTCTCTTGTCTCCTTTGAGCCCGCGGGCGAGATCTCGCACGCCGTCTTCGAGATCGAGGGGGAGCGGGTCGAGCTGGAGCTGGCGTTGAGCGCGCGTCACCAGGCCGAGAACACGCTTGCCGCACTCGTCACTTACCACGCACTGGGGCTGCCGCTGCAAGGTGCGCAGGAAGGTGCGCGGACGATTAGGCTCTCTCGCTGGCGCGGCGAAGAGACCGCACTGCCCGCCGGGGGACTTCTGATCAACGACTCTTACAACGCCAATCCGACCTCGCTCACAGCGGCGCTCGAGCATCAGGCTCAGCTTGCCGCCGGGCGCAGGCGGGTCGCCGTGCTCGGGACGATGGCGGAGCTCGGCGCCGAGAGCGAGCGCTATCACCGCGAGATCGGTAGCCGCGCCTCGGAACTGGGTGTCGCGGCCGTCCTGGCGGTTGGGGAGAGTGCGCGCGCCTATCTGGAGCTGGCCGACGGCGTGGCCGAGCGCGAATGGGCGCCCGACGCCGAGACGGCCGCGGAGATGGCGCTGGAGATGGCGCGGCCCACCGACTGCGTGCTCGTCAAGGGCTCGCGCGTTGTGGGCTTGGAGCTGGTTGCAAAGACGCTCGAGGAGGCCTTCGCGGCGTGAGCGTCTACCTTACGGCGTCGGCGCTGGAGGATTTGGCTCTCCCGAGCCCGATGGTGAGGGTGATCCTGGCCAGCATCCTGGCACTCGCGATCTCGATCTTCGCCGGGCCGCGCTTCATCGCCTTCCTGCGCCATCACCACGTCGGTCAGCACATACGCGAGGAGGGGCCGGCGGGACACGTCGTCAAGCAGGGAACGCCGGTGATGGGCGGCGTGCTCTTCCTGGTAGCGGCGGTCATCTCCTTCCTCGTCTTGAGTGAGTACACGACCCAGGCCTTGACCGTTCTCTTCATCATGCTCGCCTGCGCCGGCATCGGCTTCTTTGACGACCTGATGAAGCTGCGTCGCCGGCGCTCGCTCGGGCTGGCCGGTCGCTGGAAGATGGTCTTCCTCGTTCTGATCACCGTCGGCGCCGGCTACCTCGCGCACCGTGCCGGCCAGCCGACCTGGATTGCCGTTCCCTTCACCAACACACATCTGCACCTGGGCATGGCGTGGTACGTGCTGCTCTTCTTCGTCATCGCGGGCGCGGCCAACGGCGTCAACCTGACCGACGGTCTCGACGGCCTGGCGGCAGGCACCGGCATCATCGCCACCTTCACCTTCCTCTCGATCGCGGTCCTCGCCTATGTCCGCTCCTCGCCCAACCCCGGCTTGCGCGAGCCGAGACTCGTCGATCTGGCGATTCTGGCGGCGGCTCTGATCGGGGGACTGATTGGCTTCCTCTGGTACAACACCTTCCCGGCCGACGTGTTCATGGGAGACACCGGCTCGATGGGGATCGGTGGTGCGCTGGCGGGCTTCGCCATCATGACCAAGACCGAGCTCCTCCTGCTTCTGATCGCCGGGATCTTCCTCATCGAGGCGCTCTCGGTGATGATCCAGGTGTTCAGCTTTCGCTTCTTCAAGCGCCGCGTCTTCCTGATGGCACCGATCCATCACCACTTCGAGATGATGGCCTGGTCGGAGACGAAGATCATGGTGCGCTTCTGGATCCTTTGCGGCATCCTCTGTGCGCTGGCCTTCGCGCTCTATTACCGCAACTTCATCGGCTTCAACTTCCACGTCCACCAACCCAGGTGAGCGAGCTGCCCGATCGCGTGCTCGTGCTGGGCCTGGCCCGGTCGGGGCAGGCAGCGGCACTGGCGCTGGCGCGGCGCGGCGTGACCGTCGTGGCGGTAGATCGATCGACCGAGCTCGACGTGAACGAGCTGGCCAAGGCGGGCATCGAGCTGAGGCTCGGGCTCGAGAGCGGGCGGCTGCTCGAAGGCGCGGGATTGCTCGTGAAGAGCCCCGGCGTGCCGGCCACCTCACCGCTGGTGAAGGCGGCGCGCAAGCGAAGAACTCCGGTCTGGAGCGAGGTCGAGCTTGCCTCGCGCCTCTTTCCCAATCCCCTCCTCGGCGTCACCGGTACCAACGGCAAGACGACGACGACGGAGCTTCTGGGAGCGATCTTCCGCGCGGCGGAACGCAAGGTGGAGGTGGCCGGCAACGTCGGTCGCGCGATCTGCGATCTCGACGGCGAACTCGACCCCGACAGTTGGATCGTCTGCGAGCTCTCCAGCTTCCAGCTCGAAGACATCGAGCGCCTACGCTTGCGCGTCGCCGTACTTCTAAACGTCGAGCCCGACCACCTCGATCGCCACGGTTCGCTCGAGGCCTATCGTGACGCCAAGCTGCGCATCTTCGAGAATCAGCTCGAAGGTGACGTCGCCGTGCTGCCGCGGGGATTCGGCAAGGTGCCCGGGCACGGTCGCCGCGTCGAGTTCGACGCGCACGATCCACTGCCGGTCGAGCCGCTGATTCCAGGTGAGCACAACCGCGAGAACGCCGCCGCCGCCGCCCAGGCGGCGCGGGCAGCCGGAATCTCCGAGGAGGCGATCGCCGATGCGCTTCGCACCTTCCCGGGCGTACCGCACCGGCTGGAGCCCGTTGCCGAGATCGACGGAGTGCGCTACGTGAACGACTCCAAGGCCACCAACACCGCAGCGACGCGCAGGGCGATCGCCGCCTATCCCGACCCGCTGCACGTCATCCTCGGTGGGCGCGGCAAGGGGGAGTCGTTCGATGGCTTGGCGGAAGAGTTGAGCAGCCTCCGGGCACGCGCCTATCTGATCGGCGAGACAGCCGAGGAGATGGCCGGCTCGTTGGAGCGAGCCGGCGTCGCCTTCGAGCTCTGCGAGACACTAGAGCGGGCCGTCGCTGCGGCTGCGGGCAAGGCAAAGCGGGCCGAGGTAGTGCTGCTCGCGCCCGCCTGCGCCAGCTTCGACCAGTTCGAGAACTTCGAGCAGCGCGGCGACGAGTTTCGGAAGCTCGTCGAAAATCTCTCGAAGTGAGGTCGTGTACGGAAGGCCGTACGACAGAAAGCCTGCCAGCCGTATTCCGCGGAGACGCGGAGGGCGCGAGAGTCGATGGGTGGCCGCTCCTGAAAGGAGACGAGTGCGGTGAAAGCCGCGATCAGCGTTCGCGATCTACATAAGCGCTACGGCGAGACGATCGCCGTCGACGGGCTCTCTTTCGACGTCGAGGCGGGCGAGATCTTCGGACTGATCGGACCCAACGGCTCCGGTAAAACGACGACCGTGGAATGCGTGCAAGGCCTGCGAGAGCGTGACGGCGGCGAAGTTGTGGTACTCGGCCTCGATCCCGCCCATGAACGATCGCAGCTCGGGCCTCGCATCGGCTGTCAGCTGCAGGAGTCCGCGCTACCCGATCGGATCAGGGTCTGGGAGGCGCTCGATCTCTTTGCAGCGCTGGCGCCACAAGCGGCCGACTGGCACGAGCTGCTCTCGCAGTGGGGCTTGGCGGAGAAACGTGACGCGAGCTTCGCGAGTCTCTCCGGTGGCCAGCGCCAGCGTCTCTTCGTCGCGCTCGCCCTCGTCAATCGGCCGGAAGTTGTCTTCCTGGACGAGATGACGACAGGGCTGGACCCGAGCGCGCGCCGAGAAGCGTGGCGTCTGATCGAGGCCATTCGCGAGCGGGGGACGACTGTCGTGCTCGTTACGCACTTCATGGACGAAGCGGAGACTCTCTGCGACCGGGTTGGCGTGCTCTCTCGCGGGCATCTCGTTGCCCTCGACACTCCGACGCGTCTCGCTCACGCTCACGGTGGCCGGACGCGCGTTTGCTTCTCGTGTGAGGAGCCCGAGCTCGACTGGCTGGCGGGCGTTGCCGGTGTCGTGCGGGTAGAGCGCCGCCACTCGGCGATTGAAGTCGAGGGGGCGGGCCCAGTTCTCGTCACCGTCGCCGCCGCGCTTGTCGAGCACGGGATCATTCCGTCTGACCTGCGCGCGGAGCAGCCGTCGCTCGAGGACGCTTTTCTTACCCTCACCGACATGCAGGAGGCCGATTCGTGAGGGTCGGCTTTAAGCTCGCCTGGGTCGAGACGAAGCTGCTCGTGCGCGATCCGATGACGCTCGTCTTCTCCTTCGGGTTTCCACTCGTAATGCTGTTCGTCCTTGCGGAAGTCTTCGGGAACAGCGTCGAGGGCAGGGACGAGCCCGCCTTCCGCAACGTCGGCGCGATCGACTACTACGTGCCCGCCTACGTCGCGCTCGTCATCGCCTCGATCGGGCTCGTCTCGTTGCCGGTGCACCTTGCGAGCTACAGGGAGCGTGGTGTTCTGCGACGGCTGATCGCCTCCGAGCTGAAGCCGCGAAGCTTGCTTGGCGCGCACGTCGTCGTCAGCTTCGTGCTGGCGGCCGTGACGGGTTTCGTCATGAGTGCGGTGGCTTTTGCCGTCTACCGAAACGCATCGCCGGCCTCGTGGTTCGGAGTGATCATGGGCTTCGCGCTCGCCAGCATCACGTTCACCGCGATGGGCGTTCTTCTCGGGTCGCTGTTGCCAAACGCCCGCTCGGCGCAGGTTGTAGGCCTGACCCTCTTCTTCGTAATGATGATGATCTCGGGCGCTGGGCCGCCCCCCGAGGTGATCAGCGGGCCGATGCATGTCATCGCCAACGCGCTGCCCCTCACCTATGGCATTCGTTTGATCCAGGATCCTTGGCTCGGCTTCGATTGGAGTGTTCGCGCCCTTCTTGTCAGCGTTGGATTCCTGATTGCGGCAGGCGCTCTGGGGCTGCGCCCGAGTCGCTGGCGGTAGGAAGCCCGCTCGCGCGGTCGAACCGTCCTAGCGTGACTGGAAGTTGGTTCGAAGAGACGGGCACGGTTCGCAGGAGCACGCCGCGCGATGCGAGGCGCGCCACCGGCGCGGCATCCTTGCGCCGGGCGCAGGGTGCGGCGCGCTCGCCGCGAGCCGCGGCAAGACGCGCACAGGCGACCGTCCGGCTCAAGGCCGTCCCGGCGGGGGTTTCGAGCAGCGGTCCGGCTCGTGCGCGGGCGCCGAAGATGCAGCTCGAGTTTCAGCTCCTGGCTTTGGCCACGCTTGCGCTGGTTGCCTTCGGGCTGGTGATGGTCTTCAGCTCCACCTCGGCCACCGCCACGCTGGGTGGAGGCAGCGCGAGCGCCTATCTCGTCCGCCAGGCCACCTACGCCGTGGCCGGGCTGGGCGCGATGATCGCCTTCACGCGTTTTGACTATCGCAGGCTGCGCCCGCTTGCGCCGACGCTTCTGTTGGGCTCGCTCGGGCTCTGCCTGGCGGTGTTCGCCGTGGGCTCCCAGGTCAACGGAGCGCGGCGCTGGATCTCGCTCGGACCGGTCGGCCTGCAGCCCTCGGAGCTGGTCAAGCTGGCGCTTGCACTCTGGATTCCCGCCCGGCTCGTCCGCCGCCCACGGCCAAGAACGATCGGCGAGCTGGCAAAACCGGTTGGTTTGATGGTCGCCATCGCCTGCGGCATGATCGCGGCCGAGCCCGATCTCGGAACGGTGATGAGCATTCTGGTCATGGTCGCGGCGGCGCTCGCGGTATCCGGGGTGCCCTTCGGAGTGATGGCGCGCGCCTACGCTCTAGTCGGAGCGCTCGGGATGGTCGTCGTGCTGTCGGAGCCGTACCAGCGCGCCCGCCTTCTCGCCTTCCTGCATCCGGTCGCGAATCCGCAGGGAAGCGGTTACCAGGGCATGCAATCGCTGATCGGACTTGGCTCGGGCGGCGTCTTCGGGCGCGGGCTGGGGCAGGGCGTGCAGAAGATTCACTTCCTACCGGAGGCGCACACCGACATGATCGCCTCGGTGGTCGGAGAGGAGCTGGGGCTGATCGGTATCGCCCTGCTGATCGCCTTCTACGCCGTGTTCGTATGGGCCGGGCTGAGGATAGCGCTCGCCTGCCGCGACCCGTTCGGCAAGACGGTTGCCGCCGCGCTCACCACACTGATCTGTGGCCAGGCCGCGATCAATCTGGCGGCCGTATTCGGGCTCGTCCCGCTGACCGGGATCACGCTTCCCTTTGTCTCTTACGGAGGCTCCAGCCTCGTTGTCTCCCTCATAGCGGTAGGCATCCTCCTTAACATCGCGGTGAATCATGGAAAAACAACGGCCCCTGAGGTGTCTGATCGCCGCCGGCGGAACGGCCGGGCATCTCATGCCCGCGCTCGCCGTCGCTGAGGCGCTCGAGATGCGCGCGGTCGAGGTCTCGTTCGCCGGCTCGTCCGAGCGCATGGAGGCCGAACTGGTGTCGCAGGCCGGTTTTGCCTTCGACTCCTTCCGCATCTCGGGCTTCTCGCGGCGACCCGGGCCGAAGCTGGCGCGAGGGCTTGCCCGGGCGCTGGTGGCTCCGTTCTCGTGCCTGCGAATTCTCGGGCGGCGCAAGCCCGACGTCGTCTTCGGTGGTGGTGGCTACGTGGCCGGGCCGATGGTTCTGGCGGCCTGGCTGAAGCGCATTCCGGCGGCGCTGAGCGAAGCGGACGCACACCTCGGCCTCGCGAACAGGCTGGCGGAGCCGTTCGCTCGCCGCGTCTTTCTGGCCTTCCAGATCGAGGGCCGCGAGAAGGGCAAGTACCGCATCACCGGCCGGCCGCTGCCCGCGCGCTCACGACCGCCCGAGCGGGCACAGGCGCGCGAGTTTTTTGGACTGCCACAGCAGGGGCGCGTTCTACTCGTGTTCGGCGGTAGCCAGGGGGCGTGGGCGCTGAACGAGCTCGTGGCCGAGCGCTTTGGAGAGAACGGGCCCGCCGTCTTGCATCTGGCCGGGGAGCGCGATTACGCTGCGCTCGCTCGTAGGGTGAAACGGCCAGATTACGTGCTGCTTGGATTCACGAACGAGTTCGGAGCCGCGCTCGCGGCCTGCGATCTGGCGCTCGCGCGCGCGGGCGGCTCGGTCTGGGAGTTGGCCGCCGCGGGGAAGCCGGCACTGCTCGTGCCCTATCCCTACGCCACCGCAGACCATCAGGCTAAGAACGCGAGCTATTTCGTGGCGGGAGGCGGAGCGATAGCGCTGCCCGAGAGCGAGCTCGAGCGGGTGCCCGACACCCTGCTGGAGTTGCTGGACGATCCCGCTCGGCTGGAGACGATGTCCGCGGCGATGCTGCGCCTGGCCCGTCCCAACGCCGCCGAGGAGATCGCGGACGAGCTGATCGAGCTGGCGCGAAGCCGTAGGAAGGACTGCATCTCGTGACGGCCACCCCGGCCACGGCCGAAAGCGCCCTTCTCCCGGCCCCCGCAGCCACGTCCCGGGCGTCCCTGTTCCGGTGCCAGGCACCGAGGCTAGTCCGGAACGGACATTTTTCGCAGTTTGGGGGTCCAGTTTTTCGCTATTTGCGAACTTCGTTCGCGCTGTCGCCGTCCTGTCGGGCCTTGTCCCGGTGCCAGGCACGGGGACAGGGCCGGGGCGGACGGGCTACGAGCAGAGCAGCAAGATGAGCAAGAGTCGGGAAACGGCTCCGCTCAGCGGGCGAACGATGTGGTTGGCCGGGATCGGCGGCGCCGGTATGAGCGCCTACGCTTTGATCGCCAAGGCCTGGGGAGCGGACGTGTCGGGTTGGGACAAGACCGAGACGCCCTACTTGGCCAACGTCAGGGCGGCTGGCATACCGGTCGAGATCGCGCTCGAACCGACGCTGCCGGGCGCCGACGTGGAGCGCTACGTCTCGACCGCCTTCGCCGCGCGGATCGAGGGCCGGCCTCGTGCGGAGCTGCTTGCCGAGCTCGTCTCGCTACGCAGGTCGATAGTCGTCTCGGGCGCCCACGGCAAGACCACGACGAGCGGGATGATCGCCTTCTGCCTCGACCGCCTGGGTCTCGATCCGGCCTTCATCGTCGGCGGCGAGATAGCGCAGCTCGGCGGCAACGCCCGTGCCGGCTCCGGCTGGCTGGTGGTGGAAGGAGACGAGTCCGATCGCTCGGTGGCGGCCCTGCGACCCGAGATCGCCGTTCTGCTCAACGTCGATCTCGACCATCACACGACCTACGCCTCGCTGGCCGAAGTTGAGCGGCTGTTCGAGGACTGGCTCGCCGAGGTGCCGAAGGTCGTGCGCGCCGAAGAGCTCGCGCCGGTCGATCTGCCGCTGGTGCTGCCCGGGGAGCACAACCGCCTGAACGCTGCCGCGGCGCTGGTGGTCCTCGAGCTGACGGGAGTGGAGCGTGCGGCGGCCGAACGGGCGATCGTCGAGTACCGCGGAGTCGGCAGGCGCTTCGAGGCTCGCGGCGAGGCGGACGGCGTACGAGTCTACGACGACTATGCGCATCATCCGGCCGAGCTCGCGGCCACCCTGGCCGCGGCGCGCGAGCGGGCGGGGGACGGCCGGCTGGCGGTCTTCTTCCAGCCGCATCTCTATTCACGCACGCGCCACCTGGCTTGGGAGTTCGCTCGCGCGCTCGCCGCCGCCGACGCGGTTTGCGTCGCCGATATCTACGCCGCCCGCGAAGATCCCGCGGCCGGCGTGAGCGGAAAGCTGGTGGTCGACGCCCTGGCCGAGATCAGGCCCGGGATGCCGCTTGCCTGGACGCCGGCGCTGGAGGACGGGGTCCGCTTCCTGGCCGGCTGGGTCAGAGCCGGCGACCTGGTCTTCACGATCGGCGCGGGTGACGTCGACAGGGCGGGGCCGATGCTTCTGGAGGCGCTGGCATGAAGGTCGAGCAGGGCGTCGCTCTCGGGCGCTTCACCACGTTCGGCAGCGGGGGGCCGGCGCGCGGCTTTGTGCGGGCGCGAAGCGAGGAAGACGTCGTCGGAGCGCTCGCCTGGGCGGGCGAGCGTAACCTGCCCGTCCTTCCGCTCGGCTTCGGCTCGAACCTGCTCGTTGCCGACGAAGGTGTCGAGGCACTCGCGCTCAGGCTCGAGGGTGAGCTGGCCTCGGTCGAGATCGAGGGTGAGAAGATGATCGCGGGCGGTGGGGCGGCTGACGCGCTCTGTGCTCGTCTCGCGCAAGCCGCCGGACTCTCAGGGCTCGAGTTCGCGGCCTCGATCCCGGGCACGGTAGGCGGCGGCGTTTGCATGAACGCGGGCGCCTGGGGCAGCGACTTCGGCGCGGTGCTCGCACGGGCGCTGGTTGCCGAGCGCGAGGGATCTCAGTGGCTCGATCGCGGCCGCCTCGGCCTACGCTACCGCGGATCCGGGCTCGGGCCGGGGCAGATCGTCGTGCGGGTCGAGTTCCGGCTCGAGCGGGGCTCGAGTGAGGAGATCGAAAGCGGTCTTCAAACCAAGAAAGCGCAGCGAAGAACGAGCCAGCCCTCCGGAATTCGCACCTTCGGCAGCGTCTTCAAGAATCCCGAGCACGAGCTTGGTGCCGGGCGCATGATCGATGCCTGCGGGCTCAAAGGCAAGCAGATCGGAGGAGCGAGAATCTCGCTCCAGCACGCCAACTTCATCGAGAACTGCGGCGGTGCGACAACTGCCGACGCACGAGCGCTAATCGATCTTGCCCGCCGCCAGGTGTACGAGCGCTTCGGCGTCGTGCTCGAGCCCGAGGTGCGGCTGGTTGGGGACATATCGATACCGCCGATCGGCTGACAGCCCCCGGGCGCGGGTAGGAGCGACTTCAACCGCCGCGAAATAGGCGCGGTGGCCAGCACAACCCGCAGGACGAGCGCGCGCGTTGTCGTGCCGATCAAGCGTCGCCGTAACTCGCGCCGTACGCTGGCGAGACGCATGCCGAGCGGCCGCACGATCACGCTCCTGTTCGCCGCGCTGGTAGCCGTAGTCGGTCTGTACGTGATCGCCCTGAAAAGCTCACTTTTCGCGCTCGAGACCGTCGAGGTAAGAGGAGCCACGCCGACCCTCTCGCGCCAGATAAACGCCATCGTAAAGCCTCTGCGCGGTCGCAGCCTGGTGGGGCTGAACAAGACCAGAGTGGAGCAAGCGATTCTGGCGATTCCAGAGGTGAAGACGGCACAGGTGGATCGGGCTTTCCCCAACACGCTGCGCATCGTTGTCGCGCGCGAACATCCCATTGCCGTGCTTCGCCGAGGCCGGGAGGCCTGGGTGATCGCCGCCAGTGGCAAGGTGGTCCGTCCGCTTCGGCGTGGCCGGGGCCGGGATCTACCGCGCGTCTGGGTGCCGGCCTCGGTAGCGGTGAGCCTCGGTGAGCCACCGGCCGATCGTGCCCTCGGCACGGCGGTCAGGGTGCTCGCGGCACTCCAGCACTCCAAGCACTTCATGAGCCCGAATACCGTGCTTGTCCGAAACGGCGATCTGACGCTTACGCTCGGATCGAACACCCAGCTGCGCTTCGGTGACGCCTCGGAGGTGGCGCTCAAACTGGCCGTGGCCGAGAAGATTGTGCCCGATCTCGCATCCCCTTCCGCCGGGTCGATCGCTTACCTCGACGTGAGCGTTCCCGACCGACCGGTAGGTGGAACGGAAGAGAAGTCGAACCAGGGTCGTTAGGGTTGAAGCACTCCACGAGGCCGAATGCCGCGTTGACAGTCATAGAAAGGGCGCGTACGCTGCCGTTTCACGAGGCTCGGCGATCCGCCGAGATCTCTACTGAACCAAGCCGAACAAGATGAGAGACCAATCGAATAGCTATCTCGCGGCGATCAAGGTCGTCGGCGTCGGCGGCGGCGGCTCGAACGCGGTCAATCGTATGGTCGACGCCCACATCTCCGGGGTCGAGTTCATCGTCGTGAACACCGACGCGCAGGCGCTTCTCATGTGCGACGCCGACATCAAGATCCACATCGGCGCCAAGGCGACGCGCGGGCTCGGTGCAGGCGCCAACCCCGAGATCGGGAAGGCGGCCGCCGAGGAGAGCCGCGACGAGCTGAAGGAGGCGCTGAAGGGCGCGGACATGATCTTCGTCACGGCCGGCGAGGGCGGCGGTACGGGCACCGGCGCGGCGCCGATCGTCGCCGAGATCGCGATGGAGCTGGGCGCGCTCACCGTCGGTGTTGTCACGAAGCCGTTCGGTTTCGAAGGCCAGAAGCGATCGAGTCAGGCGTTTAGCGGAGTCGAAGAACTACGCGACCGGGTAGACACGCTCATCGTGGTCGAGAACGACCGGCTACTGGAGGTCGTGGAGAAGAAGACGACTGTCGTCGAGGCCTTCCGCATGGCCGACGACGTCCTGCGTCAGGGCGTCCAGGGCATCACCGACCTGATCACGACGCCGGGCCTCGTCAACCTCGACTTCGCCGATGTACGCACGATCATGCGCGACGCCGGCACGGCGGTCATGGGCATCGGGCTCGGCTCGGGCCCGAACCGTGCCGCCGAAGCGGCTCAGCAGGCCATCGCCTCGCCGCTTCTGGACGCTTCGATCGAGGGTGCGACCGGCATCCTCTTGAATATCACCGGCGGCTCGGACATCGGCCTGTTCGAGGTGAACGAGGCCGCCGAGCTGGTGACGGCCGCTGCCGATCCGAGCGCCAATGTGATCTTCGGCGCTGTCATCGACGAGTCGCTCAAGGGGGACGTTCGCGTGACGGTGATCGCAACCGGCTTCGGCGCCGGCGGCGAGCACCGGCGCTGGCAGGCGACTCGAACCGGCGAGCGGAAGCGCGAGAAAGCGGCGCCCGAGTCGTTTGAGGTGCCCGAGGAGATCCTCGAGATTCCCTCCTTCCTTCGCGAGGACTAGCCCTAACCGGTAGCGGGACGACCGGGCCCGGCGACGAGGCACCCCGCATCCGCGCCAGAGCGCCTGACCAAGCCCGATCAAGCAACCGGCCGCTCGGGTGGATAGCATCGGCCGGGCATGCCGGGGCTCAAGCGAACGCCGCTCTTCGATCGCCATCTTGCTTCCGGAGCCCGCATGGTCCCCTTCGCCGGCTACGAGATGCCGGTCTTCTACGAGGGCGTGATCGCCGAGCACAAGGCGGTACGAGCCGGTAGCGGCGTCTTCGACGCCTCGCACATGGGCGTGCTCGAGATAGACGGACCAGGGACGCACGAGGGGCTCCAGCATCTACTCTCGAACGACCTCGATCGCATTGGTGCCGGAGAGGCTCAGTACGAGCTGCTGACCGATGAACGAGGCGGCATCGTCGACGACCTGATCGTCTATCGCCGCGGCGACGAGAGCTATCTGGTGATCGTGAACGCGGCCAATCGCGAGACAGATGTGAGCTGGCTGGCAGGTCGTCTCCCGGACAGCGCCGATCTGCGCGACGTCTCGGACGAAAGCGCGCTGATCGCCGTTCAGGGCCCGGAGGCACTCCAGCGGTTGGGACTCGAGCCGGCGCGCTCCTTTACCTTCGCGGAGATCGAGCTCTTCGGCGTGCGATGCACCTGTGCGCGCACCGGCTACACGGGCGAGGCCGGTTGCGAGCTGGTCTGCGCCGCGGAGAGCGCCGTCGAGCTCTGGGACGCGATTCTCGCTGCGGGCGTTAGACCGTGCGGTCTCGGCGCCAGGGATACCCTCAGGCTCGAGGCCTGCCTGCCGCTGCACGGCCAGGACATCACGCCCGAGACCGATCCGATCTCGGCCGGACTGGGCTGGGCGGTCGCGCTGAGCAAGGAATTCACGGGAGTCGAGCGGCTGCGCGAGGTCGCTGCCGAGGGTCCGGGCAAGCGCCTGGTTCCTTTCGTGATGGACCAGCCTGGGATCCCGCGCAAGGGCATGCCGATCGTCCCCTTCGGCGAGGTCACTTCAGGCTCGCACTCGCCGATGCTCGACATCGGCATCGGCATGGGCTATGTAGAGGCGAAGAAGAGCGTGCCCGGGTCGATGCTGACGATCGACGTTCGCGGACGACCGCTGTGGGCAAAGGTTGTGACGAAGCCCATCTACACGAGTACCAGGAAATACACAGACAGAAAAGGAGAGTGGTGAGTCGTGGCCGCTGCTGAGGACTATCCGGCCGATCTGAAGTACCACAGCGAGCACGATTGGGCTCGCATCGAAGGGGCCGAAGCCGTGTTCGGGATCACCTGGAAGGCGCAGGACATGCTCGGCGAGCTCGTCTTCTACCAGCCGCCGGAGGTGGGAGCGACCGTGAGCAAAGACGGCGCCTACGGCGAGGTCGAGTCGGTCAAAGCCGTCTCCGATCTGGTTGCTCCGCTCTCCGGCAGGGTCGTCGCTATCAACGACAAGCTGCAGTCTGCGCCCGAGACGATCAACGACGATCCCTACGGCGAGGGCTGGCTGGTACGTGTCGAGCTCGCCGATCCCGCTGAGGCCGGCGCCCTGCTCGACGCCGAGGCCTACAAGCAACTCCTGAGCGAGGAATAGGCGGCGTGGGAACCGGCTACCTCGCGCTGACCGACGCAGACAGAGAGGCGATGCTGCGGGCGATCGGGGTTGCTTCGGTCGGGCAGCTGTTTGCGGACGTTCCCGAGCAGGTGCGGCTAGGGCGCGAGCTGGAGCTGCCGCCGCCCGCCTCGGAGCTCGAGCTCGAGCGAGAGCTGAGCGCACTTGCCGAGCGCAACGTCTCGAGCGGGCGCGAGCTCTCCTTCCTGGGCGCCGGAATCTACGATCACTACGTGCCGGCGATCGTCGAGCAGGTCGTCTCGCGGCCCGAATTCCTGACCGCCTACACGCCCTATCAGCCCGAGCTGAGCCAGGGAGTGCTGCAGGCCATCTTCGAGTACCAGACAGTGATCTGCGAGCTGACCGGGATGGAGGTGGCAAACGCATCGGGCTACGACGGCGCGACCGTCGCCGCCGATGCCTGCTTCATGGCCGCCCACGCAACCGGGCGTAAGAAGATCGCCGTCGCCGAGACGGTCAACCCACAGGTGAGGCAGGTCGTGAAGACTTACGCGCCCGGCTTTGGGCTGGAGATAGTCGAGGTACCGCACTCTGGCGGCGTGACCGACCCCGACGTCTTCCTGACCGCATCGCGAGACGCGGCCGCCGCGATCTTCCAGCAGCCGAACTTCTTCGGCTGCCTGGAGCAGGCACCCGACTTGGCCGGAGTGGCATCCGAGGCCGGCGCGCTGGCGGTGGCGCACGTCGATCCGCTTTCGCTCGGCGTGCTCGAGGCCCCCGGCGCCTACGGCTGCCAGATCGCGATCGGAGAGGGCCAGGCGGCTGGTAACCGGCTCTCTTTCGGCGGCCCGCACTTCGGCTTTCTGGCGGCGAAGAAGGATCTGATCCGGCGTATGCCCGGCCGCATCGCGGGCCAGACGGTCGACCGGAGCGGGCGGCGCGGTTTCGTCCTCACGTTCCAGACGCGTGAGCAGCACATCCGGCGCGAGAAGGCGACCTCGAACATCACCACCAACCAGTCGCTCTGCGCACTGGCCGGGCTCGTTTACCTCTCGTGGCTGGGACCGAAGGGCCTGCACGAGTTGGGGGAGATCTGTCTGGGACTGGCCGAG
>CAZWTK010000031.1:0-24496 GCA_964636655.1 uncultured Gaiellales bacterium | reverse complement strand
CGATCGCGAGAGAGGTCGAGGTCCTTGACAACCTCACCGTTTAGCTTCACTCCGCCCTGGGTGATCATGCGCCGAGCCTCGCTCGTCGAGCCCAAACCGAGGAATTCGACGAGCAGCGAAGGGAGATGAAGCGGGTCGCCGGCGGGGAGCGAGACCTCGTCGACGAGGTCCGGCACCTCGTGCTGGCGGACGACTCGAGTGAAGTGAGCTTCGGCGGCGGCGGCGGCCTCTTGCCCGTGCCAGCGTGTGACGATCCGGCGTGCCAGCTCGAGCTTCCAGCTCATCGGATCGGCGCCTGGGGGCTCCTCGCCGATCAGGAGCTCCCACCACTGTCCCAGAGCGCTGTCCGGAATGGACATCGTTTTTCCGAACTGGTCCTCGGGAGCCTCACCCACCCCTACGTAGTTGTCCTTCGACTTCGACATCTTCTCGACGCCGTCCAGCCCCACCAGTAGCGGATAGGTGATGACGACCTGTGGCTCCAGGTCGTAATGCGGCATGACCTCGCGGCCTGTCAGCAGGTTGAAGAGTTGATCCGAGCCGCCGATCTCGATGTCGGCCCTGACTGCAACCGAGTCGTAGGCCTGCATCGGCGGGTAGAGGAGCTCGGAGAGTGAGATCGGCGCCTGGGCACGCATTCGCTTCTCGAAGTCGTCGCGTTCGAGGAGACGCGCCACGGTGATCGTGCGAGTGAGACGGATCACGTCCGCGTAGCTGAGCTTGCTCAGCCACTCGCTGTTGAAGCGAACCTCGGTGCGCTCGCGGTCTAGCGTCTTGAAAGCCTGCTCGGCGAACAGCCTGGCGTTCCGATCGAGAACCTCGTCGGCCAAGATCGGGCGTTCGCTGGAGCGCCCTGAGGGATCGCCGATGCGGGCGGTGTAGTCGCCGATTATGAGAACAACGGTGTGGCCGGCACGCTGGAAAGAAGCCAGCCGGTCGAGCACGAAAGCAAAGCCGAGGTGAATGTCGGGCGCGGTCGGATCGATCCCCAGCTTCACCCGTAGCGGCCTTCCCAGAGCAAGCTTTTTCTCCAGCCCGCCCTCGGGGAGCACCTCGACGGCATTCCTCGTCAACGTCGAAAGCTCACCTCGCTTTGGCATCGAGGACGATTCTACGGGCGTCGCTTGGAACACGCGCGAGCAAGACCCACTGCGGTAAACTCCCGCGTCGTGCTTCGCGCTCGTAGAGACCGCTCGAGCAAGGAGCGGCCGGCTCGGCCAAAGCGGCGGATTCGGAAGCTGAGACTGCTCTCGTTCATCAGCGTGCTCGGCATGCTGGCTTTCGTCTCCTTCTGCTTCGGCTTCATCAGCGCGCTCGGAAGCGGCCTTGGGCAACTCGATCCCGCGCAGTTCCAGAAGAGCGAAGTCGACGGACGCATACTCGCCAGCGACGGCCATACCGTTCTGGCCGTCCTGCGCGGCTCCGAAGCCCGCAAGATCGTCCGCCCCGATCAGATCAGCTGGAACATGAAGCACGCGATCGTCGACATCGAGGACCGGCGCTTCTACGAGCACCGAGGAATCGACCTGCGTGGAATGTTGCGCGCAGCCTGGACAGATATCGCCCAGGGAAAGGTCGTCGAGGGTGGCTCGACGATCACGCAGCAGTTGATCAAGAACAGCTATCGGGAAAGGCAGCGCACGATCGCACGCAAGTTGCGCGAGGCCGCCCTAGCCTGGCAGCTCGAGAAGACCTGGTCGAAAGACCGGATCCTGACGGCCTATTTGAACACGATCTACTTCGGTAACGGCGCTTACGGGGTGGAGCGGGCGGCTCAAACCTACTTCGGGCGCAACGCGGATACGCTCACGTTGCCCGAGGCGGCACTGCTGGCCGGAATCCCGCGCGACCCCGGCCTCTACGACCCCTTCCGCAACCCCAAGACGGCCAAATCGAGACGCGCTCTCGTGCTCCAGAAGATGGTCGAGCAGGGCGACATCGGCGCCGCGGCTGCGCGGCGCGCCAATCGAGCACCGCTCCCGCGTATCGGTCAGGGCAAGCGTCCAACCTCCTGGGAGCGAGTCCCCTTCTTCACCGAGTACGTCAAGGATCTCCTCATCCGTCATCTCGGCGCCAACAAGGTTTACGGGGGTGGGCTCGAGGTGACCACTTCGATCGACCTGGGCCTGCAGAAGGTCGCCGAGCAGGCCGTGAAGGAAACAATGGCGATCCCGGGCGGGCCCGCGGCTTCGCTGGTGGCGATCGACCCGCGTAACGGTGAAGTTCTGGCCATGGTCGGCGGTCGGAGCTTCAAGAGGAGTCAGTTCAACCTTGCGACTCAGTCGCAGAGGCAGGCGGGTTCGGCCTTCAAGCCGTTCGTTTTGAGCGCCGCGCTCGCCAAGGGACTCTCGCCCAGCTCGGTGCTGACCTCGAAGCCGCTCTACCTGTCGCTGGGCGACCGCTTCTGGTCGGTCTCCAACAGCGAGGACTCCTACCTCGGCCCAATCGATTTGAAGACGGCGACGACATACTCCGACAACACCGTCTTCGCCCAGCTGACCAAGATCGTCGGTCCGCAGGCCGTCGCCAGAACCGCGACCTCGCTTGGGATACAGAGCAAGCTCGATTCATATCTTTCGATCGGCCTAGGTACCAACCTCGTGAATCCGCTCGAGATGGCTCGCGCCTTTGCCACGATCGCGAATGGAGGCACCCGTATAGACGGCAGCATGCTCGATAACGAGCCCCGTGCCGTCCTCGGTTATCGCAATCTCAAAGACAACTCGGTTCACGCCAACAGCGAGGCGCCGAAACAGGAGATGGATTCGGACAATGCGGCGATCGTCACCTCGCTGCTCGAAAACGTCGTCAGCTCCGGAACCGGACGTCGTGCCGCGCTTCCCGATCGCGTCGCCGCGGGCAAGACGGGCACGACCGAAAACTACGGCGACGCCTGGTTCGTCGGCTACACGCCGCAACTCGCTGTGGCGGTCTGGGTCGGCTACCCGAACAAGCTCGTCTCGATGGACCACCTCTATCACGGTCAGCCGGTAATGGGCGGTACCTACCCTGCGCTGATCTGGAAGTCGTTCATGGAGAACGCCTTCGGCTACCTCGAGAAGCACGACCCGAGCGGGCAGTGGGAGCCGCAGTACTTCGCAAATCCGTCCTACCCCTATTCAATCTCGAAACAGGTCGTCTGGCGCAACGACAAGCTCATGCTCGACAACGGCAACTGCCGAAACAGCTTCCCGCTCGTCTACTTCAGCGGATCCGGCCCGGCCTCCGTCGCACCGTGCAAGCCCAACGAGGTCGAGGTACCGGACGTGGTCGGGATGAAGCTCGACGAGGCCGAGAGCGCGCTCGCTCTGCAGCCGCTCAACACGGAGGTGCTTTACCAGCCTGCCAAGCCGCTGCAGCGGCCGGGCGTCGTGGTCAGGCAGATCCCGAAGAAGGGCACGCTCTCCTCCTACGACAACGTCATCGTCGTACTGGCAAAGCCCGTGGATGGGCTCGTGCCTGATGTCGTCGGCCTGACATTGGCAGACGCGCGGGCGAAGCTGAAATCGCTCGACCTACGGCTGCGGGCAGGCGCATTTGTCCATGGTCGATCGGGCCTCGTCGTGGCTCAGCAACCGAGGGCCGGCGGAGCTGTGAAGCCCGGGATGACCGTCACGCTCTTCCTGGGCCACGGCTGAGATAGGGAGACCCGGCAACGCACAGCCGCCAGGGCCGCTCGCGGGCACGCGTGATTCCGACGCGCTTGCAGCGCACGATCTCCGGCTCGCGTTCGCGCGCGACAATCTGGAAGGGAGAGGCATCGAGCGCCAGGCCGTCGTGCTCATCGGTGACGGCGAGCGCCTGACACAGCTTCCCCGGGCCGGAACAGAGCCGATGCGCACCGGATACACCGCGACGCTCGATCATCCGCTCGACGCCGGATACGGGCTCCAGCGCCCTGATCAGCAAGGCGCTCGCCTCGCCAGGCGGAGAGCAGACGATGTTCAGGCACCAGTGAACGCCGTAGGAGCGGTAGACGTAGGCGTGCCCGGGCGGACCGAACATCGAAGCGTTCCTCTCTGTCCGGCCGTGGTAGCTGTGGCTGGCGGGGTCACTCTGGTCGTAGATCTCCAGCTCCACCAGCACGCCGCCGACTCCGTCAACGAGCAGGGTGGCTCCGAGTAACTCGGGTCCCAACTCCTGCGCGCTGCGTGCGAAGAACTCGCGCGCTAGAGAGACGGGTCCGCTTGCCGGGCTCAATGCGAAGCCGCCGCCGGCGCTAGAAGAGATGCTGATTGTCGCCGCCCGAAGCCGACTGCTCGAGCAGCTCGCGCGCCTTCTTGCCCAGCTCGCTGATGTCGACGCCCGACTCCGCCTTGATCGAGCGGGCGAGAAGCGGCCCGATGCGCTCGGCGTCGTCAACCAGGCGCTCGGCCAGTGCCAGCGCGTCCTCCAGCACCGACGCCTGGGCCGAGGCATCCTCGCCCATGTCCTGCAAGATCGTTCGCTCGGTGCGCGAGGCGACGAGGGGCTCGCTGATGCCCTCCACCCAGACCACCGTGCGCTTGCCTCCACCCCGCTCCTCACCGAGTATCGGTTCGAGCGCATATATACGGTCGGCGCGGGCGTACTTACCGAAGCCGAGGAAAACCATCCGCGCGGCACGATCTGTCACAGCGTCACTCTAACGTGGATGCGCCCTTGACTGCGAGAACGACGACTGATTGGCTGCGTGCACTTCCTCTAGTGATAGGAGATTCAGATGTCGGAAGTCGCCGTTGCAGCAGCGAGCACACCTCCGCTGGGGAAACCGAGAAAGGTGCTCGTGATCATCCTGCTCTCGATCGTCACACTCGGAATCTACGGGCTGGTCTGGATTTACAAGACGTTCGAGGAGATGAAGCAGTACTCCAAGAGGGGCGTCGGCGGGTGGATTGGCCTGCTGCTCGATCTCGTCATCGGAGTAGTCGTTCCCTACCTGATGTCCTCGGAGGTCGGAAAGCTCTACGAGCAGGATGGCCAAGAAGCCCCGGTTTCGGGATATACAGGCCTCTGGTACATCCCCGGGATGTTCATCATCGTTGGCCCGATCGTCTGGCTCTGCAAGACGCAGTGGGCGCTCAACCGCTTCTGGGAGAGCAAGGGCGCGCCGCCGGCCTAGGTCGAAGTTCTAGAGTTGATCGGAGGAGCCCGCAGCGATGCGGGCTTCTTCCTTTTCGAGCCCGGATTGCCTCTCCCACCTGAGAGCGCCCAGCTCAATGCACGCCGCCAGTAGCAAGATCGCCACCTATCCGAGCGAGAGAGAGGGATGAAGCAGCGAGGGAATGGCTCGCGCCGTCCAGCCGCGCTTCACGATCTGCTCGGTCCAGAAGTCCTGAACGTAGTTCGCCGTGCCGTAGGCGAGCATCAGGGCCAGATAAGCCGAGATGAGACCGCGCAACCTCCCCAGGCGAGGGAGAGTGCGCGAGAGAAGCAGTGCCGTAAGCGCGAGGTAGAGGCCGTCGGCGCCGTGGTGATGGCCGAGATGTACCACCTGCAGCGTCTCCCCTCCGCCCGCCCGGCGGATCTGCTCGCCCAGAAAGATCCTTCCCAGCCCAGGCACGTCCGAGACGGAGAAGCCCGCCTCGGCTAGCAGCCACGGCAAGGCGCCGAAAACAAGCACGAGCGCTGTTATCGCCCGCGCGGCATCGAGGGGCAGCTTCGCCGAAAAAGCGACCTTTCGGCGCCACGACGCCCAGATGGTGAGCGCTACAGCGAGTGCGACCCCAAGCGCCGGCAGCGCGTTCACGGCCCTTGCGTCGAGATCGGCCTGATCGACGACGCCTGGCCAGGCGACTAGCGCGGAAAGAAGAATCGCGAGAAAGGCAAGAACGGCGGACGCTCGACCACCGAGGTGGTCGTAGGCAACGAGCGCAAGCGCGATCGCCGCCAGCGCCAGCGGGAAATCAACGAAGACGAGCGCCCGGGAGAAACCACCGGCAACCCCGCTGCGGCTCACGTGGTAGAGATCCGAGACGGGCACGCGTGCGTAGGTTTCCACCACGCAGACGGTCGCCAGCAGCAGCAGCCCCCAGACTGCGAAGACCTCGGCTGTGACCCGTTTGCTCGACTCGACGTTTCCGCGCATCTCCCGGGAGACCGACTCGCGCGGCATTCTCTCTAACCCTGGATGCCGATCGCCGCCGCGAGCACTGCGACCACTCGCTCCTGGTCGGCCTGCTCGAGCGCCGTGTAGAAGGGCAGCGCGACGGTGCTGCGACTGAGCTCCTCGGCATTCGGGCAGAGGCCCTCTTTAAAAGCGAAGCGCTCGCGCATGTACGGCTGCAGATGAATGCAGGGCAGGTAGCGGCTGGTGGCGACCTTCTCTTTCGTGAGCTCGTCGATCACCCACTCGCGATCGATACCCGCCGCCAGCCTGACCACAAAGACGAACCACGAGCGGCGGTGATCGTCGTCGTCGGCGATCGCCAGTTCGACGCCGTCGACCCCCGCCAGTAGTGTCCGGTAGCGGTCTGCGACGCGCGAGCGAAGCTCGAGGATGCGATCGAGCTTCTCGAGCTGGGCGATTCCGAGCGCCGCGCTCAGGTCGTCGAGGCGGTAGTTGTAGCCGAGGCGAACGTGCTCGAGCCAGGGACCGTCGTCTCCGCGACCCTGGTTGGAAAGGCTCTTGAGCAACCGCCACTGCTCTTCGGAATCGGTGACGACGATTCCACCCTCGCCGGTGGTCATCTGCTTGTTGGGGTAGAAGGCGAAGACGGCCGGGACTCCCTGACCGCCGACGCGCTTGCCCTTGTACTCGGCCCCGAGCGCCTCGCACGCGTCGTCGATGACAGCCAGGCCGTGTTTGGCGGCCAGCTCCCGGATCGGATCGAGCTCGCACGGATAGCCGAAGATGTCCACGGCCACGATGGCCTTCGTCCGAGGCGTGATCGCGGCCTCGACAGCGGCCGGATCGATGTTCCAGGTCGAGCGGTCGATATCCGCGAAGACGGGAGTCGCTCCCTCGTAGAGGAAGCAGTTGGTCGAGGCGGCGAACGAGAACGGCGTCGTGATCACCTCGTCGCCGCTACCGATCTCGTAGGAGCGCACGAGCAGATGTAGACCCGCCGTGCCGCTGGAGACTGCCGCGGCGAAGCGCGTGCCCACCCGCTCGGCGAGCATCCGCTCGAAGCGCTGCCCGGTCGGTCCGAGCGACAGCCGACCCGAGCCGAGCACCTCGCTCACGAGCTCTCGCTCGCGCTCGTCGAGATAAGGCAACGAGAGCGGAATCGGCGCCTGGCCGGAGCTCATGCTTTCGCGCGCACCGGCGTGACGTACTCCAGCCAGCTCTCCCAGCGATCATCGCGCCCCTGCACGATGTCGAGGTAGGCGCGCTGGAGGGCCAGCGTCACGGGGCCGGGGTCGCCGATCAGGTAGTCGTCGACCTCGCGCACCGGCGTCACCTCGGCAGCGGTGCCGGTCATGAACACCTCGTCGGCCAGGTACAGATCGGCGCGCCCGAGGTTCTCGACCTTGACCTCGAAGCCGAGCGAGTGGGCTATCTCTATCACCGTGTTGCGTGTGATCCCGTGCAGGATGCCGGTCTCGAGCGGCGGCGTATAGACGACGCCGTCCTTGACGATGAACACGTTCTCGCCCGAGCAGTCGGCGATGTAGCCCTTCTCGGTGAGCAGGATCGCTTCCTCGTATCCGCCGAGGGCAGCTTCCTGAACGGCTAGCATCGAGTTCAGGTAGAGCCCGCAAGCCTTGGAGGCGTGCGGCACTACGTTCGACGGCATGCGCACCCAGGAGGAGATCTTCACCCGCACGCCTCGTGTCATCCCCTCCTCGCCCAGGTAGGCGCCCCACGGCCAGCACATGATCGCCACGTAGACCGGGTTGTCGCGCGGCGGCACGCCGAGGGAGCCGTAGCCGTAAAAGGCGATCGGACGGACGTAGCAGGAAGGCACCTTGTTTATACCGACGAGCTCGAGTGATGCCTTGCGCAGATCCTCGACCGAGTAGGGGATCGTCATCCTGAGCAGGCGCGCCGAGTCGTGCAGGCGCTGGAGATGATCGCCGAGGCGAAAGATGGCAGTGCCCTTTGGCGTTTCATAGGCACGAATGCCCTCGAAGACCCCGGATCCGTAGTGCAAGCCGTGAACGCCGACGTGAACCGTCGCATTCGCCCAGTCCACGAACTTGCCGTTCATCCAGATCTTCTCGGTAGCGTGCAGGTCAGCCATCTTTCTCCTTTCCGTGAATGCAGAGGTTAGCCGTCTGAGCGGATCGCGTCCAAGAACTGAACGGCGGCGACCTCTCGGGCCGCCGCCGTTCTCGTTCTCTCAACTACGTCTCGGTTCCGGATCTCCCCTGCCGCAGCGCGTAGCCGTTCGCTCGACTGGCTCCGGCCGGAGGCCGAGGGGACTCACCGCTATCCGAGATCGATGAAGCGCGCGTCCGGGAACCCCGCCTTCTCGATGCCCTCGATCAGCTCCGGCTGAGCCGGCGTATCGATCGACACGGCCATCAACGCCGTACCGCCCTGGCGCGTGCGTGAGACGGCCATGTTGGCGATGTTGACTCCCGCGTCGCCGAAGGCGACCCCGAGCCGACCGATCTGGCCGGGCACATCCTCGTAGCGGACGAAGGCCATCAGCGGCGCCAGCTCGACCTCGAGCTCGTAGCCGAGAGCGCCCACCAGCCAGAGCCGGTTCTCGGTGCCGATCGTCGTGCCGCTCACGGCGACCTCGCTGCCGTCTCCGAACACCCTCACGCGAAGCAGGTTGGTGAAGTCGCGCGACTTCGGCTTGGACTCCTCGCTCACCTGGATGCCGCGATCCTCGGCGATTACCCGCGCGTTGACCCAGTTGACCGGTTGCTCCTCGGTCTGCTCGAAGGCGCCGTTCAGGACGGCGAGCGTGAGCAGCCGCGTGTCGTAGCTGGCCATGATCCCGAAGTAGGAGACCTCGATCTTCTCGGCGCGCCCACCGGCGAGCTCTATCGCCAGCCGCCCGAGCTTGACTGCGAGGGGCAGGTAGGGGCCGAGGATGGCCAGGTCTTCCTCGCGCATCGCCGGGATGTTGACGGCGTTGGTCACGAGCTCCCCGTCGAGCGCCGCGGCGACCTGCGCCGCGACGTCGGTGCCGGCCCGATCCTGGGCCTCACCGGTGGAGGCTGCGAGGTGAGGCGTGACGACGATCTCGGGGTATTCGGTGAGCGGACCGGTGTACGGCTCCTTTGAGTAGACGTCGAGCGCGGCGCCGGCCACCTTGCCCGTCTTGACCGCCTCGATCAGATCGTCGTCGACGATGAGCGCGCCGCGGGCGGCGTTGATGATACGAACGCCGTCCCGCATCTTGGCGAAAGCGTCCTTGTTGAGCATGCCGGTCGTTTCGGCCGTGCGAGGCGCATGCAAAGTGATGAACTCGGCCTCCGCGTAGAGATCGTCGAGCGTCTCCATCCGCTCGACGCCGAGCTCGCGGAAGCGCTCCTTGGCGACAACGGGATCGAAGGCGATGACGCGCATTCCGAGGCCGGCAGCCTTGCGAGCGACCTGTTGGCCGATCTTGCCGAGGCCGACGATGCCGATGGTCTTGCCGGCGAGCTCGATGCCCTTCCACTTCGAGCGCTCCCACTCGCCCTGCTTCAAGGCTGCGTAGGCCTGAGGGATGTTGCGGACAAGCGCCATGAGTAGGGCGACTGTGTGCTCGGCCGTGGACACCGTGTTCGCGTCGGGGGCGTTGGCGACGATGATTCCCTTTCGCGTGGCCGCGGCAACGTCGACGTTGTCGACACCCACGCCTGCGCGTCCGATGACGCGCAGGCGCGTGCCCTTTTCGATCAGGTCGGCGGTGAGCTTCGTGGCCGAGCGAATGATGATCGCGTCGTAGGCGCCGATCTTCTCCGACAGGTCTCCCTCGAGGTCGACGTCGACGTCGAAACGCTCCTTGAGCATCTCGATGCCACCGTCGGCGATCTTCTCCCTAACCAGGACTTTCGCTCGATCGTTCACCGCGCCTCCCCTTCTTTCTACTGCTCGAAAGCGGCGAGCGCGCTCGTTACGGCTGCGCCGCGGTTGATTGCAACGCCCATCTCGGCGAGCACCAGCTCGAGCGCCGACAGAGCCGTGACAATGTCGAAGATGTCGTAGTAGCCGATGTGGCCGATGCGGATGATGTGGCCCTTGAGCACTCCCTGGCCACCGACGATCTGGACGGCGTGCTTGTCACGCATCGTCCCAACGATCTTCTGTCCGTCGATGCCTTCCGGTGCCTTCGCAGCCGTGACTACCGCCGAGCGATCCTCGTCCGGCGAGAACAGTTCGAGACCCATCGCCTTGATACCGGCGCGACAGGCGCGACCGAGCTTCTCGTGGTTCTCGAAACGCTTCTCGAGTCCCTCCTCCAGGATCATCCCGAGGGCGACGTTCATTCCCAGCACGAGCGTGACCGCCGGTGTGAAGGCGGTCGTCTCGTTGCCGAGCGCCTTCAGCGCGGCCGGCCAGTTGAGGAAGAAGCTCGGGCAGCGCCCGGGCTCTTCGCTCGCAGCCCTGGCCGCGTCCGAGATGGAGACCGCAGCAAGGCCGGGAGGAAGCATGAGCGCCTTCTGCGAGCCGGCGACCACGACGTCCAGGCCCCAGGCGTCGGTCTCGACCGGGATCGCTCCCAGGCTCGAGATGCAGTCGACGACTACTAGAGCATCGTGCTCCTTGGCGACCGCGGCCAGCGCTTGAATGTCGGCCACGACGCCGGTCGATGTTTCCGAATGGGTTAGGTAGACGGCTTTGGCAGGTGCTTTCTTCAGTTCGGCGGCCAGCTTGGCCGGATCGGGAGTTGCTCCCCACCCCTCCTTGATATGGCCGACCTCGAGACCGTAGGTGGCGGCGATCTTCGCCCAGCGCTCGCCGAAGTTACCGGCCGAGTGGACGACCACGCGGTCGCCCGGAGCGTTGATGTTGGAGACCGCCGAATCCATGCCGCCGGTGCCCGAAGCGGCGAACATGATCACGTCGTTCTTTGTCTTGAAGACCTCTTTGAGCCGGTCGCTGCATTCAACGAAGGCTCGGCGGAAATCCGCGCCACGGTGGTGGATGATTGGCTCGGCCATCGCCAGCAGTACCTCGGGCGGTACAGGGGTCGGGCCGGGCGTCATCATGTATCTCTTCTCTGGCATAGGACAAAAACCGTAGCCCACGAAATCGACGACTCACTGGTCAGCGTGGATCAGGGAGGCGTTCGACGGGGGCCGTTCAGCCAGCGTTTTCGACCTCGACGAGGTCGCGCGTTGCGACATGATTCTCCTGGTATTCGCGCTAATTTAGGCATCCGGTCGGCGCGCCGGGCCTCTCGATAGCAGCGCTCGTCGGCCTTCGCCCCAGGTGGGAACTCGTCGGCAAAGTACGCACAAGTGTGCGGACAAACACAGCGCCGTTTGCCACCTCCTACGAACGCTTCGCGGCATCTCCCGGAACGAGGGCTATTCGCCGATCGCCTTGAGTAGCACCCGCTTACGCCGGCGCCCGTCGAACTCGGCGTAGAAGACCTGCTCCCACGGGCCGAGGTCGAGGCGCCCGCCTGTGATCGCCAGCACAACCTGGTGCGCCATCAGCTGGCGTTTGAGATGGGCATCCGCGTTGTCCTCGCCGACGTTGTGGCGATAGGAGCCGACGGGCTCATGTGGGGCGAGCCGCTCGAGAAAGTCGTCGATGTCCTGGATCAGGCCCGATTCGTCGTCGTTGACGTAGACCGCCGCGGTGATGTGCATCGGGTTGACCAGGCAGAGCCCCTCCACGATGCCCGAACGCGAGACGAAGTCCTGGACGCGGTCGGTGATGTTGATGTAGTCGCGCCGATGAGGCGTCTCGAACCAGAGCTCTTCGCGGGCGCTCTTCATGGCGCGGACGATAGCGCTCGCGAAACGTGTTTGCGAGCTCGCCCGTCCTCATCTTCGAGCACGCCCGCGCCAATAGTGGAAAACTCCGCCTAGCCATGGCTCGATCGTCCACGGAGATCCTCAGCCCCGCCCGCACCGAGATCGCTCGGGGGAGGCCGCGCGCCGCACTGAAGGAGCTGGAAGCGGCCCGTGCGGAGCTGCTGGCGTCCGGAGATGCCGCGGGCCTTACCGAGATGCTCGAACTGGCACGCGGCGTTCCCACTCTCGCTCCGGTCGACACCAAATCACGCGAGCGTCTGCTCTCGGCGATCGAGCACAGCATCGCGTCCCTATCTCCGGGCGCAATCAGGCAGCCCGCAGCTCGGCCGGCACCAGCCACACTCACCGGCGGGGCTGCGACGTTCTATCCCTACGCGAGCGTTTCGACCGAGCAGATCCTCGCTCCGGCCCGATCGGTACTCGAGCGCGGAGCAACCGGGCGCGCTTTGCGCAGTCTCGAGAAAGCCAGACGGAAGCTGCTCGATCGCTCCGACGTCGACGGGCTGGGCGAGCTGCTCGACATCGCACAGCGAATACCCACCCCGAAAGCGCGGCACGAGAAGACGCGTAGGCAGTTGATCGATGCGACTCAGCAGAACGTCCGCTATCTCAGTCGCCGCAGAGCCCTCCGGGCCGGCGAGGAGTGGAGCGACCCCTTCGCCGCCGCCGGGCCGAAAACCACTTCGAAGCTTCCGTCTTTACCGCCGATGACGCGGCGCGAGATTCTCATCGCCGCGGCCATCGTCGTAGTCATAGCCGGCGGAGTCACCGCCTGGGCCCTCGCAAACCGCGCCCCGCAGCGAGTCGCGCACGCGATCAAGTGTCCGACCGGCGAGGAGGGCGGACCCACCTGGTCGCCGGACGGCAAGCGGATCGCCTTCGCCAAGAACGGGACGTGCGGTACCCGAATAACGGTCGTCTCCGTCGCCGACCGCCGCATGTGGACGGTCACCGATAGCTACGGCGTGCTACCGGATTGGTCGCCGCATGGAGACCAGATTCTTTACCGCTCGCGCAACGGCTTCTCGGTCGTCGCCGCCGGCGGCGGCGAGCCGCTCCTGCTACGAGGCGATGACGGAGACATGGGCGCGGCCTGGTCGCCGGACGGGCAGAAGATCGCCTTCGTTCACGGCCTCGACGCCGATCCCGAACTCGACGAGAGCTTCCGCTCGACTCTATACACGATGAAGCCCGACGGCAGTGGCGCTCGTCGCCTCATCGGTCACAAGTGCAATCCCCGCACGCCGGCCTGGTCGCCAAGCGGGAAGTACCTCCTCTTCGCTTGCGATGACGGCGTCTACGACCTGCCGGTAAACGGTGGCTCGCGCAATCAGCTGGTCGAGTGCGACTTCTCGATCTGGCCGATCTCCGTCTCGATGACGCCCGATGCCGAGTTGCTCGCCTTCGGCTGGAGCGGTATCGAGACGATGAGGATCACCGGACACAACGACCCAAAGACCTTCGTCGCCGTGGACGATCCCAAGCACGCGACCATCACTGTGGACTGGTCGCCCGACGGGCGCAAGCTGGCCTACTCGATCACCGGCTCGGGCTCCGACGACGGCCTCTACGTGATCGATCGCAACGGCGGCCATCGCCGGCTCCTCGCCGAGTTCTGACCCGGCGAGATTCTCTTGTCTGTCCAACAAAAACAGGTAGACACGGTGCTGCGCTCGGCAGGATCACTTCTGAAAGACGCCCGCGAGAAGATCAGGCGCGAAGAGGAGCGAGATGCGCTCCGCGAACTGCGCCGCGCTCGTCGCATGTTCGGGCGCGTCGATAGCCGAAGCGGCCTCACGGCCGTCCTCTCTCTGGCACGCTCGATCAAGCTTCGGACGGAGCGCGAAGAACAAAAGCGCCTGGGATTGATCGGGGCGGCCGAAGCCGACCTTCGCCGCCTGGATGCTCGCTTTGCACCGGAGAGAATCGAGGAGTCGAGATCGCACTACCTGCGTCGCGATTCGAGGAAAACGCCGCCGTCCCGACGCGCCCTTCGCGTCACGTACATCGCCGGTGTGGCCGCGATTGTGATCCTCGTCGCTCTCGTGGTCACATTGATCGTGGTCGACCACAACTTCCCGTGCCACAACTACTGCACGCCGTGACGACCGTCTGAAAATAGAGGCGAGCTCAGCCGCTCAGCTTCGCCCGCACGAGCTCGCTGACGAGCTTGGCGTCGGCCTTGCCCTGAGTTTCCTTCATCACCTGGCCAACGAAGAAGCCGAGCAGGCCTTCCTTGCCGCCGCGGTACTGCTCTACTTGACCCGGATTGGAAGCCAGGATGCGTTCGATCAGCGGCTCGAGCTCGCTCGTGTCGGAGATCACGGCTTCGGTGAGATAGGTCTCGGCACTGAAATCGGAGTCGCCGACGTGCGCAATCGCCTGATCGAAGGCCGTGCGAGGAATGCTCGAGCGCGCCTCGATCAGCTTCGCCAGCTCATCCGAATCGACGGCGTCCGGATCAATTCCGGCCGCTGCCAGCTGATTCATCAACACGTTCGCGCTGGCCTTCGGCTCCGCGCCCGCGTCCACCAGCTTTGTGTAGAGCCCGTCGCGCCCACCCGCAACAAGCTCCAGTGCCTGCTCGTAGCCGAGCATCGGCGCGAGCCGCGCCAGGCGCATACCTGGCGCCTCCGGCAACTCCGCCTTCAGTCGCTCGATCAGCTCGAGCTCGGGCTCGTAGGGCACCAGATCGGGCTCGGGGAAGTAGCGATAGTCCTCGGCCTCCTCCTTGGAGCGATGAACGGTCAGCGTGCCCGAGGCGGCGTCGAAGTCGTAGGTCTCCTGCCTGACCTCACCGCCCGCTTCGTAGACGGCGATCTGGCGCGCTATCTCGGCCTCTATGCCGCGGCCGATGAAGTTGAAGGAGTTCATGTTCTTGAGCTCACAGCGGGTCCTGAGCTCGCTCGAGCCAGCCGGACGTACCGAGATGTTGGCGTCGCAGCGGAGCGTCCCCTTCTCCATCTCGGCGTCCGAGATGCCCAGCTCTACGACGGTCTGGCGCAGCAGCTGCAGGAAGCGCTTGGCCTCCTCGACCGAGTGGATGTCGGGCTCGGAGACGATCTCCATCAGCGGCGTACCGCCGCGGTTGAAGTCCACCAGCGAGTGCTCGGCGCCGACGATCCGGCCCTCCACCCCACCGACGTGGATCGTCTTGGCCGCGTCCTCCTCGAGGTGTGCGCGGTTGATGCGAATCTCGCTCGACCCTTCGGGGCCGGGCACGACGAGACGCCCGCCGACGCAGAGCGGCGCTTCGTACTGGGAGATCTGGTAGCCCTTGGGCAGGTCTTGGTAGAAGTAGTTCTTGCGGGCGAAGAGCGCCCTGTCTGCAATCGTGGAGCCGATTGCCAGCCCGAGCTTGATCGTCCACTCGATCGCCTGGGCGTTCGGCACCGGTAGCGCGCCTGGATGCGAAAGGCAAACAGGGCAGGTGCGCACGTTCGGCTCCAGCCCGAAGGAGGTCTCGCAGCGACAGAACATCTTCGTCCGCGTCTTCAGCTGGACGTGGATCTCGAGCCCGATGATCGGTTCCCACTCGCTCACGCGTCACCTCCGGCGAGCCGCGAAGGGACGAAGTCGAACTCGAGCGCCTGCTCGAGCGCGTAGCCGGCACGGAAGAGCACGCTCTCGGAGAACTGCGGGCCGGTCAGCTGCAGGCCGACGGGAAGTCCCTCGGAGAGCCCGCAGGGGATCGACATTCCGGGCAGCCCGGCCATGTTGGGCGGAATCGTGAGGACGTCTGATGCGTACATGGCGAGCGGGTCCTGTGTCTTCTCGCCCAGCTTGAAGGCCACCGTCGGTGAGGTCGGGCTCACGATCAGGTCGAAACGCTCGAACAGGGCCGCGTGCTCGCGTGCGATGACCGTGCGCACCTTCTGCGCCTGGCCGTAGAAGGCGTCGTAGTAGCCGGCCGATAACGCGTAGGTACCGATCATGATCCTACGCTTGGGCTCGTCGCCGAAGCCCTCGTCGCGGGTTCGCTCGTACATCTCGATCAGGCTCTGCGTGCCCTTGGTGCGGTGGCCGTAGCGGACGCCGTCGTAGCGGGCCAGATTCGACGAGGCCTCGGCCGGGGCGATCAGGTAGTAGCAAGCCAGGCCGTATTCGATCGATAGGGGCAGCGAGCACTCCTCGACCTCGGCGCCGAGCTCTTGGCAGAGCGCGATCGCCCGCTCGACTTCGGCCTTGACACCCGGAGCGATGCCTTCGGCCTCGTTCATCTCCCTCGGCAGCCCGATGCGAATCCCCTTCAGATCGCGCGCCTCCGGCAGCTCAATCGGATTCGGCAGCTCGACCGTGGTCGAATCGAGCGGGTCGCGGCCGGCAATGATTCGGTAGAGGAGCGCGCAGTCACGCACCGTCTTGGTGAGCGGGCCTACCTGGTCGAGGCTGGAGGCAAAGGCGATGATGCCGTAGCGCGAGACGGTGCCGTAGGTCGGGCGCAGGCCGACGAGGCCACAGAGCGAGGCCGGCTGTTTGATCGAGCCGCCGGTGTCGGAGCCGAGCGCCCAGGGCGCCAGGCCGCCGGCCACCGCCGCCGCCGAGCCGCCCGAGGAGCCCCCGGGCACGCGCTCGAGATCCCACGGGTTCCTGGTCGGACCGTAGCCGGAGTTCTCGGTCGAGGAGCCCATCGCGAACTCGTCCATGTTCGTCTTACCGAGCGGTGGCAGGCCGGCCCGCTTGACCCTGGCTGCCACGGTCGAGTCGAACACCGGCACGTAACCGGCGAGTATCTTCGAGCCGGCCGTCGTCTCGATACCCTCGGTCGTGATCACGTCCTTGATCGCGATCGGGACACTCGTGCCCCGGCACTCCTCGACCAGCTTCAGGTAGGCGTGGATCTCGCTGTCGCGACTGACGATCGCATCAAGGTAGGCGCGATGCAGCTCCTCGGCGCTCGCCTCGCCGCGCTCGATCAGCCCCATTGCCTCCTCGGCGGTCAGGCGCAACGTGTCGATTTTAGGAACTCCTTTCAAAACGAAGCACTCCACCGTCTGGCCGCGCTCAGAGGCGCGCTGCGTTGTCCTCGGCCTCGCCCGTAGCCAAGGCTACGAACGAGGCGCTGCGTCCTAGCATCGCATCCACCGATCGCACCCAGCCGGCGGGTCTTCATTCTGAAATGAGTTCGATTGCTAGCCACTGGCGGGGACCCGGAAGGCGCCGGTTTCGCTCTCAGGCGCATTGGCGAGCGCCTGCTCGCGTGGAAGAGAGGGACGCGGCTCATCAGGGTCGACGACGTTGACCAGCGCGAGCGGATGTGAGGTCGGCGCTACATCGGCCAGGTCTAGCTCCGAGACCTTCCCGATCGCCTCGAGGATCGCGTTCAGCTGCTCCGAGAAGCGGTCGACCTCCTCTTCGTTCAATGCGAGCCGGGCCAGCTTGGCGACATGGAGAACCTGTTCGCGCGAGATGGCCACGCCTGAATCCTGCCAGTAGCGGCTGCGCTCTGTCGAAAGCACGAAGCGGAGCTGAGGTATCCGCGACGATGCACCTCTCGCTTTCCGGGGAAGAGATCGCTTTCTCGGGGCGCCGCTGGGCGTGCAGCTCGGAAGTGACACTGGTGTCACGAGCCGGCCAACGCGATCGGCATGACGGTCGCGGCCGATCGAACGCCATCCCCCGGTCGCCTTTGTCGGCCGCCGCCCGAGAAAGCGCACAAAGAAACGGGCCCTCTTCGGGCCCGTTTCTACGACCTATATGTGATCCTCAAACGACTTGAACGTCCTCGGCCTGCAAGCCCTTGTCACCCTGGACGATCTCGAACTCGACCTTCTGTCCTTCGACGAGTGTGCGATAGCCGTCCATGGTGATCTTGGAGTGATGAACGAAGACGTCGTCTCCGCCCTCTCGCTCGATGAATCCGAAGCCCTTCTCATTGGAGAACCACTTGACGGTGCCCTGAGCCAACGTTTCCTCCTTGAACCTGCGACGGCCCGGGCACCGAGCCGCCGAGCGCTGATTGAGCCCGTCAAAAATAGCCGCGTAGCTAGTCGAAAGCAAGCAATCCTCGCCTGGCACGGGCCGCCCGGACCGTGTTGGTGAGGAGCATTGCCCTCGTCATCGGGCCGACTCCGCCCGGAACGGGAGTGAGCCGCCCGGCGACCTGCGCCACGCTCTTGTCGACGTCACCAACGAGTCCTTCGGAGGTCCGCGTGATGCCCACGTCGATGACCGTGGCGCCCGGCTTGACCATCTCGGGCTGAATCAGCCCGGCGCGGCCGGCCGCCGCAACCACTAGATCAGCCTTCCTGGTGCGCTCTGCCATGTCACGCGTTCGGGTGTGGCAGAAGGTCACCGTCGCGTTCGCGCGCAGAAGCAGAGCGGCCATCGGCTTGCCGACGATCTCGCTGCGCCCGACGATCACCGCATCGGCACCTTCCAGCTCCACGTCGTAGGCGCCGAGCAGCTCCATGATCCCGAGCGGTGTGGCCGAGACGTGCCCCTCGCGCCCGAGCCAGAGACGGCCAACGTTGACAGGGCTGAAACCATCGACGTCCTTGATCGGATCGATCGCCTCCATCACGTGTGGCTCGCTGATCTGGGGCGGAACCGGCGACTGGACGATGAAGCCGTCGACACCGTCGTCGTCGTTCAATTCCCGCACGAGCGCGAGCACCTGCTCTTCGCTCGCGTCGGTCGGTAGACGGTGATCGATCGACTCAATCCCCACCTCGCCGCAATCCTTGTGTTTGTAGCCGACGTAGACATCGGATGCGGGATCGTCCCCGACGAGCACGGTAGCCAGCGAGACATGACCAAGCTCGCGTACCTGCTCGGCGACCTGAGCACGCACCCGCGCCGCCAGCTCGGAGCCGTTCATGAGAATCGCCGCCATAGGAAGCGGAACTCTAACCGATACCCCCGATGGAGGGTCGATGCTCGAATGCGCCCGCCGATCATAAGCGCAAGCCCATTTGTGGGCTACCGATGCGGAAATACCGTCGCCCATCCATCCTCGCCGCACTCGCCACACTCGTAGTCGTGGCCGCTGTCGTCGCCTTCTTCGTACCGACGACTGTCGCGCTCTGTCTGGTTGCCGTAGCGGCCTTCCTGGTCGCCGTGGGCGGCGTGGCGCTCGCGCGCCAGCTTTGATGACTGGAGCGGTGCACGCCGCCGGGGGACGGTTTGTCACGCTCGATCACCGCTACAACCCGTGCTCCGCGAAGCAACATCGGTAGAGCTCAAAGCTGTTGGAGCGCCGCGTCGAGCCCGCGCCGCGGGCGCGTCTCGGCGCCTTTCCTATCATGCCGGCGGAAATCGCAGATTTCCGACGGTTTAGGCGCGGAGCAGAATCGAACTGCTGTACGAGGCTTTGCAGGCCTCTGCCTAGCCACTCGGCCACCGCGCCGTAGGCGCATCCTAGACAAGAGCCGCGAACACAATCTGGAACACCGTGCTGAGCCTCGCGGTGAAGCCGCGCTCAGCGCCCTCTTTACACGCGAGCGAAAGTCGCCAGACTTTCGCTCGGTCAAGCGGATGAAGGGATTCGAACCCTCGACCTTCTGCATGGCAAGCAGACGCTCTAGCCAACTGAGCTACATCCGCGTGCGGCCAAGTATAGCCCGCAGCGACGGGTCGCTAGCCGCCGCCCGCAGCGTCCAGCGCTTTGTTCACTAGCCGGTCGGCGAGCTTGTTCTGCTCGCGTCGCACCGCCCGGTAGTCGACCTTGCCGATTCTGCCGGCAAGCCCGCTCGCTTTTTGAAACAGGGGCTTCAAGCCCTCGTTCTTGACCCGGTAGTCACCCCTCATCTGTCGCACCATCAGCTCCGAGTCCGAGACTACTTCGAGCTCTGCGACTCCGAGCTCCACCGCCTTGGCCAGCCCGGCGACCAAACCGCTGTACTCGGCCACATTGTTGGTTGCGACTCCGATCGCCTCACCGCGCGCGTCCAGCACCGTCCCGGCATGGTCTTCGAGCACATAACCGTACGCGGCCGGACCTGGGTTACCCCTCGCACCGCCGTCCGTGAAAAGGCGCGCCTTCATCACCGCTCGGGCTCCAGCAGCTCGTAGATATCGAAGGCTGGCTCTTCGCAGGGATGCGACTCGTGCAGTGCGTGTACGACGTCGGCTTCCAGCTCACGCGGATAGACGGTCTCCAGACGGTACTCGGTAACGCGCTGCTCCCGGCCGATCTCGCCCACGCTCGGTCTGGCCCCTTCGCGGGCGAGGAAGGTGCCCTTGCCCGCCGTGTACCAGGCACAGCGTTCGTAGTCACCAATGTGCCCCGCGCCCGCTGTAAAGAGCGCCTCGCACACTCTCTCGAGTTCCGAAGCCGGAACGAGAACGACCAACTTGCGTCTCACGACGCGCACCTTACACACGCCCTCCGCCGGACCCTCCCACTCGCGTGTGATGGAGCTCTAGTGAGCGTTGATCTCGGGGAAGGTGCCCGGAATGCGCGCCCGGCGTTTTTCCTCGGGCTTCTTTGCCCCGTCCCGCGCGGGAGCCGGCGCCTTACCGCCGCGACGATCGATGATGACCTCGACGTTTGGATTGTCTTTGTAGTACTCGACCATCCTGTCGAAGAGATCGTCGGCGAGCTCGGGCGGAATCACGCAGTAGATCATCTCCCTCGCATTCTACGAGTAGACGGCGACAATTCCATAGGCCTGTGTACCGCGGTCAACCGAGCGAGTCGATGCGGGCGACATCCGGAATCACACGACCGTCCTCCTCGACGCGTGCGTTCCATTTGGTGAAGGGGTGCTTCAGCTCTTGCAGCTCGTGCCCGCGCTCGACCAGTCGCACCTGTTGAGCCGCGTCGAGCGAGATGCGGTACTGGTACCAGGAGAGATCCCAGGCAATCGTCAGCACGAACTCCGCCTTCACCCCCGAGAGCGCGACGATGCTCGCGTGCGGCTCGCCCAGGCTGCGTGCCACTCCACCGATCGTGCGCCGGTAGGAGCTCGTGTTGAACACGTCCGCCGCCTCGACCACGACCACGTCCTCGTCGCCCAGGCGGCGCAGAATCGGTTCGGCCAGCACCGGCTCATCCATCTCGTCGCGCGCGATTCCGAAAAGCGAAGAGAGCAGGCCGCGCTTTCGCTGCGTCTCGGCGCGCGTCGGCGTCGTCGGAGCACCCTCCCTCGACCAGCCGTGATCGATCGCTTTCTCGGAGCAGAGGCGGCAGACCTCAACCAGCTCGCCGTGATCTCTAGGCGAAAAGCGACTGAACTGCTCGCCCATGAGCAACCGCCGTCCGCAGATCGCACAGGGTCTGGATGATTCGTTGCGCGTTATGCGCATGATCCCAGCCTAGTGGCTGTGCTCCTCCTCGCGCTCCTTCTTCGCCTGCTCGACGATCTTCTGAGCGATGTGCGATGGAACTTCCTCATAGCGCGAGAACTGCATGTGGTAGTCGCCGCGACCGCCCGTGAGTGAGGTCAGAGACTGTGCGTAGGTGAGAATCTCGGCCATCGGCACCTCAACCCGAATCGTCGTCATCCCGCCCTCGGGCTCCATTCCCTGCAGGCGACCGCGGCGAGAGTTCAGATCGCCGTTGACGGCGCCTACGGCCTCGTCCGGAACGGTCACCTCCACCTCCATGATTGGCTCGAGGACGACCGGGTCGGCCTGCTCGTAAGCCTGCTTCCAGGCCATCGAACCGGCGATCTTGAAAGCCATCTCCGAGGAATCGACGGTGTGGTAGCTGCCGTCGACGAGACGCACCCGGACGCCCCTCACCGGCGCTCCGGCCAGCTCGCCGCGTTGCATCGCCTCGCGAATCCCCTTGTCGACCGCCGGGCGGAAGCTCTGCGGGATGACGCCGCCGACGATCTTGTCGAGGAACTCGTACTCGGCGTCGGCGCCGATCGGCTCGATCTCTATGAAGCAGTCGCCGAACTGTCCGCGCCCTCCAGTCTGCTTCTTGTAGCGACCGTGCCCGCGAGCTTCCTTGCGGATCGTCTCCAGGTAGGGGACGCTCGGCTGCCGCAGTTCGACCTCGACGCCGAAGCGCCGCTTGAGCCGCTCGACCGCGACCTCGACATGCATCTGGCTCATGCCCGAGAGGAGTTGCTCGCCGGTCTGCTGATCACGGCGCATCAACAGCGTCGGATCCTCCTCGGCCAGCCGTCGTAGTGCCGAGGCCATCTTCTCCTCGTCACCCTTGGCCTTGGGCGTGATCGCAAAGCTCATCACCGGCTCGGGAAAGCCGATCGCGGGCAGCTCGACCTGGCGATCCGCATCGAGCAGCGCATCACCGGTCTGCGTGTCCTTGAGCTTGGCCACCGCGGCGATGTCTCCCTCGCCGATCGCGTCCGCGCTCGAGTGCTCCTTGCCCTGCATCAGCAGAAGCTGGCCCACTCGCTCCTTCCCGCGCGTTCGCGGATTGGTGAGCGTCGAGTCGGACTTGACGCTGCCGCTGACGACGCGAAAGACGTTGATCCGCCCCGCGAAGGGATCAGCGATCGTCTTGAAGACGAAGGCTCCGGCGCCGACTCCGTCGAGGCCGTTCGGTGCGCCCTTCTCCTCCGGCGAGGGCATGCACTCGGAGACGAGATCGAGGAGCGCGGTCGAACCGAGGTTCTTGGTTGCGACCGCACAGGCCACCGGGAACAGCTCACCGCGAAGGATTGCCTGCTCGAGTGCGTGCTCCAGCTCCTCGCCGCCAATCTCCTCTCCCTCCAGGTAGCGCTCCATCAGCGCCTCGTCGGTCTCGGCGATCGCATCGAGCAGCTTCTCGCGCTCGGCGGCGACGGTGTCCGCGAGCGCATCGGGAATCTCCGCAGCGGCGGCCTCCTTGTCGGCGTCGGGGCTCGTGTAAGCCTTGAGGTGTAGGAGATCGACGACGCCTGAGAGCTCATGCTCGGCGCCGATCGGAATCTGAACAGCGACGCAGTGAGGCGAAAGCTGGGATTGAAGCTGAGAGAGAACGCGGAAGAAGTCGGCTCGCTCGCGGTCGAGCATGTTGACGACCAGGCAACGGGCAAGACCGAGCTCGTCGGCGCGCTTCCAGATGCGGCCGGTCTGCACCTCGATTCCCATCACGCCGCTGACGACCAGCACCACGCCCTCGACGACGCGCAGCGCCGCCAGCAGGTCGCCCTGGAAACCGGCGTCGCCGGGGGTGTCGATCAGGTTGAGCTTGTTCCCGCGCCAGAGCACATGGCAGATGGAAGCCTGCAGCGAGAGCTGGCGCTTGTGCTCGTCCTCGTCCCAGTCCGAGACGGTCGTGCCCGCCTCCACCGTTCCCAGTCGAGTCGTGGCGCCGGATTGGAAGAGGAGCGCCTCGATCAGCGACGTCTTCCCCGTCCCGCGGTGACCTGCGACAGCGAGGTTACGAATCTTGCCGGGCTCGACAACGGGCATGCGCTATTCCTCCTGTACCGATTGCGTCTGCGATCTTAGAGGCTATCCAGATAGGAAAGCGCCCGAGGTGACAGTGCGCGCCTGACAACCCTTAGCGCGGGGATCGAGCGCGAAGCGCGACGATGCCCGCGCGCCGCCGCGACCGACACGGCGGGCGCGGCTCACAAGCGTCGTCCCCCACTCACCTCGAACTCCGCAAAGCGACTCGAACGAGCTCGTCCCTCAAATACGAGCAGAGGTTGAGCAAGCGCCGAAGGCGCGCTCAACAGTCGCTTGATCCGCGGCCGGAAATCATCGATTTCCGGCCGTCTCAGTTGCGCTCGAGCGCGGCGCGTGTCTGAGCACCGCCGAGGCGCGCTTTGAGGCGCAGGATCGCCTTGGTGTGAAGCTGCGAGACGCGTGACTCCGTTACTCCGAGCACCTCGCCGATCTCGCGCAGCGTCAGCTCTTCGTAGTAGTAGAGCGTGACCACCAGCTTCTCGCGCTCGGGTAGGCGCGCAATCGCCTCCCCCAGCGCCTCGCGCATCTCCGTCTTCGCCAGTGCGGCCTGCGGCTCCGGACCCTGCGTATCCTCGATCGTATCGATCAGCGCGACCTGGTCCCCGCCGCTGGAAGAGATCGTCCAGAGCTCGTCCAGCGCCGCGATCGACGAGCGCGAGATCTCGAGCAGATTCTCGTCCAGCTCATCCTGGCTGACGCCCAGCTTGGCCGCGATCTCCTCCTCGCTCGGTGCCCGGCCACTATGCGCTTCGAGCTCGCCGATCGCCCGCTCGATGTCACGAGCGCGCGCCCGCACCGAGCGCGGAACCCAGTCCATCGCCCGTAGCTCGTCGATGATCGAGCCCTTGATGCGAGCGATCGCATAGGTCTCGAACTTGACGTCGCGGTCGGGGTCGTAGCGCTCGATCGCACCGATCAAACCGAGCAAGCCGTACGAGACCAGATCGCCCTCGTCCACATGAGCCGGCAGTCCTGAGCCCAGGCGGCCCGCGACGAACTTGACCAGCGGCGCGTAGGTCAGGATAAGGCGGTCACGCAGCTGGCGGTCGCGGCTCGCGCGGTATTTTCGCCAAAGCGAGATGACGTCCTCAGCGGGCACCCTTCAAGAATACGGGGTCCAGCCCCCTTTCCCCTACTTAACCGACGAGAGCCTTGCGATTCTCGTCGGGTTTTCTCCCGTGCTCGTCGCTGCGCCCACGGCTCAAGCTCCTCGCTGGCCCCAGGAGGGGAGCGGGCTCACCGTCCTTGTGAGCGGACGTCCTTGTGAGCGGAGTTCGTCGCGGAACGATCGCGATGAAGATCCCTGCTTTCCGGCGATCACGTACGCTCG